>JAKVCT010000211.1 GCA_022448995.1 Saprospiraceae bacterium | reverse complement strand
ACTCTAACTATTTAACGTTCAGCCCTTCACCAAAGAAGTTTTCTTCCTCTTTCGCTAATATGGCTTCTGCTGACTTCTGTTCCTGCTCGCCACTGTCACCAGTTTTGATTGCTTTGTCCTAAAAAAAAATAGAATGCTCTGCACAGAAACAGATCTCCCTAGGTAAGTTTAACCACTTTCACTCCATGTCACTGCTGTATATACACCTACATCGTTCGGATAGGTGTTGGACTTCGTTCTGTTATGCAAACTCATCCCAATGTAGTTGCCTATTATACAATTTCTGTTCGTCAGTGCGGAGTTTTGCCTTAAGCTTCCTTCAGATTCCACCTCACAGTGGACACCCTTGCTCTCAGCTAACAGTTCCCCCTATCTGGTCTGTATTGGACTTTCACCAACTAGTTGTTAAACATGCTAGGCACACATAAAAAAAATGGTTTTGGACAAATGTCCAAAACCATTTTATATCGAAAGAGCTGTTCAAACAAAGCTCCTTGTTATGTCTAGCTTATCGCTGTACAGTGAAACGCTTAGTAGTCATACCTTCTTCAGTAATAATATTTACATTGTATACACCAACTGCTAAATCAGAAGTGTTTACAGTGAATACATTTGTACCAGAAAGAGTAGTATTTGCTACAGATTTAACACGCTGTCCAATCGCATTGTAAATCTCAATAGAAGCCTCAGTATTATCGCTTACAGAGATTTCTAAATTCATTACATCACTTACTGGATTAGGCATAATGCGCGCTTCAGTAGTTGCTTGAGCAACTTCTACATTAGTAGAAACAGCTGCTTCAGATAAATTAACATCATCTACAAATAGATTATTACCATAGGCAGATGTACCTCTAAATCTTACTAACACTTCGCTTGCGCTTGCATAAGCAGCTAAATCAACAGTATCTGCAACCCAATCACCAGCTACAGGAAAAAATCCTCCTGAATTAGTCCCAACTGTAGATAAATCAGATCCAGCTTTATTCCATACAGAAGTCCATGTAGCACCACAATCTGTAGAAACAGCTACATCCAATGCATCATTTTCTGTTCCATACTGAGAGTGTGCATGTGCAAAGGTTAATTCAGGACTAGACATGCTTGAAAGATCTCTCTTGTCAAAGATTACGTCCATTTCACCAACTTGGATATTATAGAAACGGAAAAGGATAGTTTTATCAGAATTTCCAAATCCACCGAGCATGGGATCTTCTGCTACACTAAATAAGGGCAAATCTAGACCATTACTCACAAAGATAACATCATCAACATCTCTTGAATAAATTCCTGTCATTACAGCATTTTCGAAACCTTCCTCAATATCTGTACCTACTGCAGAAGGAGAAGCCGTAGAAAACTGATCATCAGCAATAGCATTGTTACCAGGTGCAATATCTCCTAAAGTGTTACCACCAGCATACATGTCAACTACCTCATAAGAAACGGTACTTGTTCCTCCACCAGGTAATGTAGCAGTAGGAAATGTTACAGTTGCTGAAGCACCTGTAGCAATAGCAGTTGTATATGTTTGAGTGACAGGTGTTCCCCCATCGATAGAATAGTTCACAACTACAGAGTCAATATCCTGAGTACCACTATTTGTTAAATCAATAGCCGGTGTGAAGTTATAATCACAGATACCTGTAGGGGCAGTAGTTGAAGCAGTAGCAGCAAGATCTGCTAATATAGCTCCGGCAGGCATAGCAGGTGTAGTTTTAGCAGCCTGTAATACATCACCATTAGTTCCAACCTGTACAAAAGCAACTGTTTCAACTTCTCTCAGATCATATAAATAGTTAGGTAAAGCTTCGTTGAAAGTAATCGTCACAGAATCACCTGCAGGAATAGCAGCTAAGTCTGTTCCTCCCGCATCTGGATACATATCACGCATAACCCAACGGAAATGGTCTTCACCATTAGAACCTGGAGCTGTTGCAAAAATAATATCGCGCTCAGTCAATGCTACACGAAGATCTAAATCTGTACTTGTTGCTGTAGATCCTAAGTTTTTAACTTTACATGTAACCACAACAGAATCTAATGCTTGATTTATTTCGTGAGTCAATTCAATATCAATGTCAGTCATTACTGCATTTACACCATTGATATCAGCTTGTTCCCAATCACCTACTGAACCTATATCTGCTCCATTCAATCGACCAGAAGGACCACTATTTAAACCGTAATCTGTGCTGAAGCGTTGATTTACATCTGCAGTATTTTGATTATAAATAATGTCTGGACCACCCACAGGTACCTGATAACGCATAATGATAACCTCAGCACTTGTGTTTGCATCTATTAATGCTTCCACACCAGGATTTACATTAGCACAAGGTCCACAAGACATTCCTGTAAAATGCTCAAAGAAAGCTACCTTTTGCACCTGTGCATCTACACCTGTAAAGGCAGCACCTGCTACTAAAGCTGACAATAAAAATTTTTTCATAATGAAACGTTTTGTAAATAATTTTCGATAAAAATCGAGTAATTGAAATTTTGTAATTGAAATTAAAACTATGAAGTCTTTTTTGCATAAAAGAATATTAATATTCAATATAAAAACAAACTGACTTCTCTATAAAATTAAGTGTGTTGATAATCCAAATATAAGATTTTTTTTTTATTTTCTTGCAAGACAAAATTCTGATAATTCTGTCATTCAGTAAATTTTTTTTAAAAATACTTGTGCGATTCTTATTTTGGATTGACCGAAAGTAAGATAAAAATAGCAAAGTATTTACATGAAATTAGGATATATTTTCAATTCAAGTAAACAAAATACTAAAAAATAGTCTACTCTATTGTGCTTAGAGGTAATAATTCCCTACTTCTCCTGCGACAAATATGAATTGATTCAACTTATTTCACATTAAAAGAATGGTATTAGACAAAGAATCATATCTTAAAATTGTTAGTTTATCTACTTTTTTTTTGTGTTTTCACAAAAAAGGCATTATTTTAATTGGTGTGGAACGAAAATAGTGTAGGATATGCTATTGTATTATTAGCCTAAATATTATTTTTGCGATTCAGAGAGTAACCTTCTGATAAACCTTGCGTAATGAAAAACCTTACGTAAAACAAAAATAACTTGTGGAGTCATAAGTAATGTATAAAAGAAAAATCCATTTTTTGATCTAAAATCCTAATCGCACATGATTAAAACTATACTTCTTTCTTTTTTAATATTATTTGCTGGGAATGCTTTTGCGCATGCACAAAGTTTCACTATTTCCCATCAATATCCTACTGATCAGGGTAAAACACATACCGAAATCTCTCCTGAGATTGAGATAAAAAATATGACGAATAGCCCCTTGGAATTAGCTTGGGAAATTACAGAAAGTTATCTACCTGAAGGATGGTCTACTGTAGTTTGTGAATATAAATGTAATCAAGGCTTTGAAAAGAGCAGCACATTTACTTTGGCACCAAAAACTAGTATTAGTAATTTTCGTGTAGGTTTTCGCCCTAACACACATCCAGGGATTGGAAGTACAGAAGTTACTATCTATGAACCTTCTCGCCCAGAATCTTCTGCAGTTAAAGTAATGTTTGCTGCTTCGGCTAGAGATGAAGTAACCTCAACAAATAATAATGAAGGAGGAGGTATTTCTAATACAACACAAGTATATCCTAATCCTGCAATAGAATATATTATGTTGAACACGGATCACCAAAACATTAAGTATATTGAGATTTATAATATTATCGGTCGTAAAGTATTGAGCTATAATGTCAATCATGACAGAGAAAAATATGATGTAAGTACTTTACCTAGAGGTTTGTATATGGTTCGCTTATTAGATGCGAATAAAAATGTAATTGATATTCCTAGATTCAATAAAAACAATCCGTAAACTACTATAGAGAAACCACAGTATACCAAATAAGCCCTTGAGATGATCATCTCAAGGGCTTATTTATTCAACAAATTCTTTCATTCTAAATCAGAATATGATCGAATTTGAATAAAATATCATGAGTCAAATAACGAGTTGTGAAGAGCTGACTCCGAAAGGCTCAATGAAACTCATCTCCATCCCTGGATAGAATTTCATAACGCTGTAAAAAATGTAATTTAGGTAAGAGGACAAAGGTAATCGTAGAATAAATTTAGAATGATTTTAGTCAGATTCAATGAGCAGAATATAGCTTAAAATCGGTTAAAGATAACTACGAGAACAACTTACTTAATACTGTCTAGAATTTTTCATACAGCAATGCTTAAACTTCTTACCACTTCCACATACACAAGGCATGTTCCTTCCCATTTTCTTCCCAGTATACCCAAACATGGATTTCACAGCATCCTTAAATCGCGTACCTGTGTCTTGTCTAAAAACTTTAGTCAGTAATTCGTACAATTCAGGCTTCTCATCTTGCATTGCTTTAGGGTGCTCAAAAAAGTATTCTGTAGCCACTGCAAAGAATTCAATCTGATTAGTTGCACCATAAGGATTCATTTTGGACTGACCAGCTCTAATCCGATTCATTTCTTTATACATGGTGTCTAACCAAGGTTCCAGATAACGATTCTCCAAAAACAGACTAGGAATACCATCAAACTTTCCATCAGCTCCATCCAATAAATGGGCAAACTCATGGATTCCTACATTGAGTTTGTCATTAGGATTCTTAAATCCATTAATCAATGCAGGTTTTGATAAAATCATAATCCCTTCCATAATACCGGTTCCAACCATCCCCCAAACATTTCGCCCCTCTCCTTCAGTCTGAAAATCCTTGGTAAAAGCATTGGGGTAAATTAGAATCTCCCCCAAATTAGGGTATTCCCAATCAGGAAAACCAAAAACAGGTATCTCTGCACTTGCTGCAGCTAAAAGCAAAGTCACATCATCAACTTCACACTTTACACCTGTTACTCGAGTCTCATGTAAAAAAATTTGAATCTCTGTTTCAAACTTGCGCTTCTCCTCCTCAGATAATGCCCTATAGAATGCAACATGATCCTGCAAAATATCTCGCCAATGGTCAGGAAAAGGAATATCTACTAGTTCTTCCCGTTCCCTATATTTATGGGTAAAAGTGTAATAAATTCTATAGCTAGCCAAAGTGGCAATAGCTACCAAAATAGCAAAAGTGGTCAAGTTTTGATCTTTGACAGACCAGACCACTGCCAAGAAAATAACTGCAATAATTGTAGAGAAGAAAATTGATAAAATCTGATTTTCTCGTTTTTTTCTTTGAGATAAGTGCATATTTATACTTTTGACAACTAACGACTACAAGTAAATAGTTAACTAAGTAATGAGAAAAAAATAAACTTTCAATTTAGGGCTGAATAATTTAGTTGAATACGAAGCGTTTTTCGAGGGAATAGTAAACTATTGCGGAGAAAAATAATAAAGTAGTCAGCTAAAGGATTAGAACATAAATGATAGGTTATTTTTTGAAGATTACTAAATTAAGAGTTTGTTGATTTTTTATTTTTTGGTAAAGAATAAAGTTATTTAAAAATCATCTTCAATTAAAAAACGTCCTTTAGCTCAGCAGAACGCTTCATGGTTCTTACTGATTGATAATCAAGAATCGCAAAATACTCAACCAAGCAAACTATGAAGTGATATAATTCCTTAATAAGGATGATTAATCAAGCAAATATTTAAAATAAATAATTTTAAATGTAAAAATATTCCTTTTATTAAGCTTCCATCTACAGCCAGCTCACAAACATAAAACCCTGATTATAAAGTAATTAAAACAAAAATATACTCTAAGAAGCTAGAAATTAATGAAACATCATTTTAATATAATCAAAAAAAAATGAAAAAATGATGGTTTAATTATTGAATAAATGTTCAATTTATTTTATATTTGTTTTGAGCATCAAGCACAGTACCATAAAATATCCTAGGTTAATTAGCAATACAAAGATGCTCAAGGGACTCAAATCAATAAAGAATTTAAGTTGGGTTGGCTATCTAGAAGCATTTGAGATTGCTCAACCTAAAACGAACGAATAAAATTCAATTAATATGTTATATGAATTATGTAGATTGCCACTGAGATTGTTGTTTATGGCATTTTATAGAAGAATTAATTTTTCCAATTATAAAAAAAACTTTCCCAAAAAAGACCCCGTATTGGTAGTCACAAACCACAATACTGCCTGTGCAGAACAAATGTTAGTAGCAACCTTCCAAAAGAGAGGTGTATACTTTTGGGCAAGAGCAAGTGTTTTTCCTGGAGGTTTTGCTGATTGGCTGTTCAAGCAAGGACATCTAATTCCTGTTTATCGCCCACAGGAAGGCTTCAAAAATATGTACAAAAACAAAGAAATTTTCAAATCTTCTCAAGATCTGCTCTTAGAAAATAAAGTTCTCTACATTGCTCCAGAAGGAAAATGTGTTCGCAAAAAACGTTTACGTACCTTCAAAACAGGAAGTGCCAGAATTGCCTTGGGTGCAGCTGCTGAGACTAATTTTACCAAGGATATAAAGGTATTGCCTGCCGGAGTAAATTATACACACCACACAAATTTCAGGTCAGATGTAATGATTAGTTTTGGTCAATCTATTTCTATGCTAGATTACAAAGAGCTATACGAGGAAAACCCTCAAAAAGCAGTTCGTCAGTTGACAGAGGATATGAAAATGGGTGTTCGTAAAGAAATGATTCATATTGAAAACCCTGATGATGATGAATTAGCCGAACAATTGTTTACCTTATCTAGAAGTCAAGAAATAGATTCTATTTTTCCTTTATTCTCAACAGATCGTTCTCAGCTAGAAACAGAACAAAATTTAGCTGAAATGCTAAACACAATGAATCCCAGTGAAAAAGAATACTTGCAGAAAGAAACTAAAGAATACTTTGAAGAATTAGACAAAGAGGATTTAGATGATCAAGCAGTTGCAGGACAAAATAAAAATAACTGGTTCCGAACTCTAGGTCTACTTTCCTTCTTCCCTATTTTCATCATGGGCTATATAGCTGGCTGGCTTCCTATGAATGCTGCTCGTTATCTCCGCAAAAAAAATGTCAAAGATCTTCAGTTTTGGGCTCCTACAGCAATCGTATTTGCTGCATTAACCTGGACAATTTACAGTACAGCACTCATTGGAATTGGCGCATTCTTTATGGGATGGTCTGCAATACTACTTGCTCCAACTGTAGCTCTAGGTCAATATATTACACTATACTACCAAGAAACCTGGAAACGTTGGCTTGTAAATTATAAATACACTACTTGGAAGAATCAGTCTCCAGAAGAAGCGCTACAATTAGAAGAAAAACGTGGTCAACTGATGCACAAACTTCAAGAAAAGGTCGCATAAAAGTACTTGAGTTAAAAATTAATTTTTTTAGATAAAAAACAAATTCTACTTTCGCACTAGCTCTTCATTATTAGGAGTTGTTTGTTATTCTTCATTAGTTCTTAGAACATTCATTGACTCAGGCAACTCCATCATAAGTAGGTGGACATAATTAATTTTATAATAATTCACAAGGTTTAACTTCGTTGAGCCTTTCAGGGTTTTTGATGCTGAACGAGGCGAAAAACGTAGGGATAGCCGCTCTGCGGTCAGAGGCGAAGCCGACTAGTGGCGAGCTATGCTGCCACCACCGCTATCACGAGGCTTTTTAACGAAGTGCAGCGCAAAAAGGCTGATTGAATTTACTTCGTAGAGCCCTTCGGGGTTAAATACAAATTAATTGTGGCTAGCTACTTAATACCTTATTAGTTATGAACTTAACATTAATTGCTGGTGCTCGTCCAAACTTTATGAAAATTGCTCCTATTATTCATGCGATCAATAAAGCAAAAAAAAATGGAGCAAACTTGCACTATAGACTCATTCATACAGGACAGCATTATGATGAAAAACTCAGTAAATACTTTTTTGATGATCTGAATATCCCACATCCTGATGCTAACTTGGGTGTAGGTTCTGGCTCTCATGCTAGCCAAACTGCAAAAATCATGGTAGCTTTTGAGGAAGAACTCAAATCTAATCCTGCAGACTATGTGCTTGTAGTTGGTGATGTAAACTCAACAATGGCTTGTGCTATTGTTGCTAAAAAACTACAAACTAAGGTCATACATGTAGAAGCTGGATTACGTTCTTATGATCTAGATATGCCCGAGGAAATCAACAGAATGTTAACAGATGCTATCACAGATCTATTCTTCACGACTACTCCTGAAGCAGGATACAAACTTATCCAAACAGGAAGTAATCCTGATCATATTCATTTTGTAGGAAATGTAATGATGGATACTCTAGTGGCTAACCTAGATCGCCTCCAAGAGCCTCCTCTTTACAAGGAACACCAACTATCCAAGGGTAGCTATTACTTAATGACCTTGCACCGCCCGTCTAATGTAGATGAGGAACAAGAACTAAAGCGTTTAATTACCTTGTTGTCTGAACAAGTAGAAGAAAAACCTATTATCTTTCCTGCACACCCAAGAACTCAAAAACAGCTAAAAGCCTTAGATCTTCCTCAGAATATTATCATGGTTGATCCTTTACGCTATTTGGAGTTTATTTTCTTAGTTAAAAACGCTTTTGCGGTTCTAACAGATTCTGGTGGAATTCAAGAAGAAACAACCTATCTAGGGATTCCTTGTTTTACGCTTCGAGAAAATACCGAACGTCCAGAAACCATTACTGTGGGAAGTAATGAGTTAATAGGAACTTCTACTGAAAATATTATTGCAGGATTTCATCGACTAAAGAACGGACAATGGGAACGTGGTCAAATTCCAATGTATTGGGAAGGAAAAGCTGCTGAACGCATTGTCAAAAAGCTCTTAGAACTATAAATAGTCTTTTCAAAAAGCTTGATTATCTGTTAAATACAACTGATAATTGAAAAATATAAATCTGTCCTGCAAAGAGAATATCCCGCTTTTAACAATAGAGTCTAAAAGCGGGATATTTTCTCTTTTGATTTTGACGTATCGTCCCCAAAAGGGACATTCTTAAGCTTAGCAAAATCTTCCCAACTGGTCATACCAAAACGCCTTAGCTCTTCACTAGTACAATACGTTGATTCTAGCAACTGGACTTTGGCTGTTTCAGTATTAAGCAAATAAAATGATAATCAAGCACTTACAAGATGAATTTAAAAAGAAATTACCCCGCTTTTTGTACTTTATGGTCAAAAGCGGGGTAATTTCTTTTTAGAGTTTGGATAAATC
>JAKVCT010000210.1 GCA_022448995.1 Saprospiraceae bacterium | reverse complement strand
AAGGATTCAGGTAAGCTAATAGTCAATGAACCATTAAAATAAGATAAATGCAAAATAGCTATTAAGATTTTAATAAAAAAATATAGGAAAGAAGTTACATTATTTATTCTTTTTTTCTCATAACATTGCTACAAAACTTCGTAACTATAAGGACTGTCTAAAAAACTAATTTATTTCCTCACTAAATAATATTCTAATCTCACAGATTAGGTATAATCTGTTAGACAGCCCCCAGTCAACTTTACCTCTTAACCTCTTCAAGGCTAGGAGTCTCTGTATAACTTTGATTAATCGCGTAAGTTAACAATTTAAACCCTAGCTTTCGCATCTGTGAAACCTTCTACACCATTCACAGTCGTATATTTAAAGGTAATCTTCTTATCAGGAAAAACCTTCTTAAATGCAGACTGAACCATCAGCGTAGCTTCATGGAAACCACACAAAATCAATTTCAATTTACCAGGATAAGTATTAATATCACCGATGGCATAAATACCGTCAACATTGGTGCTATAATCAAAAGTATCTACTTCAATTGCGTTCTTTTTTACATTCAAACCCCAATCTGCAATTGGGCCTAATTTAGGGGATAAACCAAATAAAGGAATAAAGTGATCTGTAGGATGAATCTCAGGGGATTTTCCTTTTTCTTGGATCAGAACTTCGCTTAGTTTGCCATTTCCATTCAGACCAACTGCCTGTGCATCTGTGATGAGTTTGACTTTTCCAGCTTTTGCTAATTGTTCTACTTTTTCAACTGAATCTGGCGCAGCCCTGAAGCGCTTTCTTCGGTGTACTAGGGTGATTTCCTCAGCTAAATCAGCCAAATAAATGGTCCAATCTAAAGCAGAATCGCCACCACCTGCCACGATTACTCGTTTGTCGCGATAAATCTCAGGATTGCGAATGATATATTCTACTCCTTTATCTTCAAACTGTTGAATGTTTTCAATAGGGGGTTTGCGCGGTTCAAAACAGCCTAAGCCTGCGGCAATTGCAATTACAGGAGCTTGAATTATCGTGCCTTTGTTAGTAGTCAATCTAAAATGTCCACTATCTAAGCGTTCTACGGTTTCGGCACGTTCACCAAAGGTAAATCCAGGCTCAAAAGGTGCGATTTGTTCCAATAAATTGGACACCAAATCCCCTGCGAGAATAGAGGGAAAACCAGGAATATCATAAATCGGTTTTTTAGGATAAATTTCTGAACATTGTCCGCCTGCTTGTGGTAAGGAATCAATCAAATGACAACGCATTTTGAGTAATCCTGCTTCAAAAACGGTGAATAAACCACAAGGTCCCGCTCCAATGATGAGAATATCTGTCTTGATCATAACTATATGATTTTAGGTAGTTTGAATTTTAAGTATGTTATTATTTAGACTTTTAAAGATTTTGTGACGGAGGAATGAATTAGCTTCGCTAAGCCTGAAAGGCTTACTCCGTTTAGGATAAATATAGTATTCAAAGCGAGGCAACCCCGAAGGGCTCAGTGAAACTAATTTATTCCCTCGCCATTAAAATCAATTATCTAAAATTTTTAAGTTTATTGAGTTAATTATCTCGGTTGCCCCAATGCAAACCACATTCAGTTTTACTAATAGCCGCCCAACGTCCTTCTCGTTCTTCCCCTTCTTGGGTACAATGGGTGCAACCGACTGATCCATAACCTTTCGCTAGCAAAGGATGCTTAGGCAATTGGTGTTGATTCCAGTAAGCGAGTTGTTCCTGTTTGGAGACATCCAAAATGGGATAAAATTTTAGTAAACCGTCTTGACGTTCGAACAATGTTCGTTGTTTGCGGAAGCTATTTTGATAAGCCATCAAACCCGAAATCCAAATTCGATAGTTTTTTTTTATTTCAGCCAAAGGCTCTATTTTATGAATGCTACAACATCGATTTGGATTGGTTTTCCATAATTCCTGCTGTAATGTAAACTGATACTTTTCGGGAGGAGCTTGCAAGGTTTGAATATTCAACTGCCAGGCTGCTCCAACCTGATTTTTATAATGATAGGTATCTGGAAAATGATAACCTGTATCAATAAAATGTATTTTTTGTTTGGGTTGAACTTTGTGTACCAAATGCAATAAAAAAGCTGAATTTGCGCCAAAAGAAGAGGTATACAAAATATCCTCAGGTTCAAAATAGGTATAGAGTTCCTGAATACGTTCAATATAATGAAATTGGGCAAAGTAATAATTCAGTTCATAAAGCATGGTGTCACTCTGATCAATCTCTTTTACTAACATGGGCAGATTGTTTTTATACAGATCTGAATCTGTGTGAGAAGAAGATAGACTATTTGCGATAACCCCAAGTGGTTTGATTCCAAACCCGCTCATTCAAATAGTACAATGCAAATTTGATTAGGAAATCTAAGACTCCAATTTGACTTGCTAGTTCTAAATTTCCTGTAAAGAAATAAGCCAAACTAAAGGTGCTGATAGTTGCTAAAAGCCGATAAGTAATGGCTTTGCTAATGCTTCGTTTTTGTGTTTCTCGTATTTCCATGGTTTTATTCTACTTCGTTTTTGACTGTATAATTAAGAGACTAAACTTGCTGTTAATTCATTCAAGGCTTTGACTTTAGCCTCAAAATCACCTTTCAGTTGATTTCTAAACCGATGTAACTGCTCCGTTAAAAGATCGATTTCCTCCGGAAGACTTTCTTCTAGTAGTTGTCTAAAACGTTTTGCCAGTGTAGGTGATTTACCATTACTAGAAATGGCTACTTTCAAATTACCTTTGGTTACGATAGAACCTAAATAGAAATCGCATAAAGCAGGGGTATCTGCTACATTGACTAAGACTTTTGCGTTCTTAGCAGCTTGTTGCACTGCCAGATTTACAGGAGGAATATCAGTTGCAGCAATTACTAAATCTTTGCCTAGAACATCCTCGCTTCTGAATGAACGTTGGTGAAGTTGTATAGAATAAGAGTTTGCTAATTCTTGGATTTTAGGGCTGATTTCTATTGCCACCAAACTTATTTTAGCATTGGGGCTATTTTTGAGAATAAAATGCAGTTTTTCTTCTGCAACATTTCCTCCACCAACGATTAATAATTCTAACTGATGAAGCTTCAAAAAAATGGGATATAATGTATTCATGTTATTATGATTGATCTTGATTTATATGATATTAAGCCACGCTAGTTTTCAATTGTCTTACATAATCTTGGCAATAAGCAGGATGTAGTGAAACCACTTTACCAATCACAATAATAGCAGGAGTACCCAAACCTTGATCATCTGCTAAATCTGCAATGGTTTTAGCTGTTCCAATGACTACTTTTTCATCTTTGGTAGAACCCTTTTGAACCAACATAAATGGAAGATCAGCCTTGCCTTTTTGAATAAATAAATCAGCAATCAGACGCAATTTACGTCTACCCATCAAGACCACCAATGTAGCATTAGATTGTGCAGCTAACTGAAAATCCTGCGATAGTTGACCTGTACGAGTAGTTGCGGTAAGCACCCAAAAACTATCGGTATAAGTTCGGTGGGTGAGGGGGACAGCTTGTAAGCCTGCCAAGGCAATACTGCTCGAAATACCTGGAATAATATCTACTTGAATTCCAAAGGATTTGACATATTTTAGTTCTTCATAACCTCGACCAAAAACAAAAGGATCACCACCTTTTAGACGTACTACAGTACCATGCGAAAAAGCATATTGGACTAATAACCAATTGATTTCTTCTTGGCTATAACGATGATGATTTGCGCGTTTTCCCACATAGATTTTTAGACTATTTGTAGGAGCATGTTGTAATAAAATTGGATTGACTAGGGCATCATACAAAATGACTTTTGCATTTTGCAAGGCTTTTAAGCCTTTGATAGTCAGTAACTCAGGATCACCTGTTCCTGCACCAACCAAACTAACTTTGTATTCATGATGATTAACTTCGACTGTATTCATATTGAGGAGGATTTATGCTTTGTAATATTCAGAAATAACTAGGGTTTGATCATCTGCGCCAATTTGTTCTTTGCGTTTATTCAAGACTTTATTTAGGAAATCCTGTGCATCATTTAAGTAACTATTAGCTAAAGCTAAATCAGGTGTTTGTTTCTTAAAGTCCAATACATAAGTAGTGAAATTGACATTTTTATTCAATTGAAAATCATTGTTTTGGATATAATGCTGCTCAAAATCATTGATGATTCCAATGTGTGTATTACACTTCACATCTTTAGCAAGGAGTAGGGCTTTGGCAGCAATGACTATACTTCCATAAGCCTGATAAAGTGCGTCTACTAGTGCATTTTCTTTCAAGGCATTTTGTGCTAGGTTTAACTTCTCTTCGGCATCTTTTAGAATGGCACTCACCATATCATAACTCACTCCAGCACATTCCCCAACACCAATAGCACGCACATAAGCCGAGCCGCTTTCCCAGTCGATAAAATCAACTGTTCTCAGTGCTTGATTGGCTAACGGTTTTAGCAAATCATAGAAATATCGTTTGCCTCTTTGTTGGAAATAGACATGAAAAGACTGTTCTAAATCAGCATGTTTTTCAAAATCATTCAAGATAATGCGCAATGCTTGTGGGGCGCGTCGAGTTGGAACCTTGATTACCTTTTCAGCCATAAGTCCTTGATTTTGGTCAACGCCACCGCCTAATACCAACTGTAAAGCAGGGGCAACTCGTTTATCCTTGCTGCGAATAGAACTTCCATGAAAACCAATTGCCGCAGCCATATGCTGACCACAAGAATTCATACAGCCACTGATTTTGATATTCAAGTCATTGCGATAAAGTAAATGTGGATATTCTGCACGAACTAATTCTTCCAAAGCTGAACTGATACCTGTGCTATTGGTCACACCCAAATTACAAGTTGTTGTACCTGGACAAGCAGTTACATCCGCAATACTTCCATAACCTGTATCTGCCAAGCCTATTTTATTCAGTGCTAAGAAAATAGGGTAGAGCGCATTGCCTGGGACAAATTTCAGTAGAATATTCTGATCTACCGTTAAACGAACTTCATCGGCTGCATAATCTCGGATAACTTCTACTAACTTTCTGGTTTTATTAGCATGGATGTCTCCTAATTTGATCTTGACATAGACTCCATAAAATCCAGCCTGTTTTTGCTGAAAAGTATTGGTTTTTAACCAAGTCTCATAAGTAGGATTGTCTATTTGATATTGATGAGTAACTTGCTGAAGAATAGCTGTTTTGGGGTTGTGCTTCGGTTGTTGAACTAGATTATAATCAATAGAGATCTTTTCTTTAGAAAGTGCTTTTAATTCTTCTTGAACTAATTCCAAAAAGGTATCTAAACCTAATTTTTTAATCAAAAATTTCATGCGTGCCTTTTGGCGTTTTTCGCGTTCTCCATAACGATCAAAAATTCGGATACTAGCTTCCATAAATGGAAGAATATCTTCTTCTGGAATAAACTCACTAACCGTTTTTGCCGTCATAGATTGAGCACCCAAACCACCACCAACTAGAAGCTTAAAACCTCTTTTTCCATCTTGAATTCGTGGAATAAATCCAAAATCATGGAAGTAAGCAAAAGCAGTATCTTGCTCATTAGATGAAAAAGCAATCTTGATTTTTCGACCCATTTCTTGGCAAATAGGATTTCTCAAAAAATACTGAAAACTGGCTTCTACATAAGGCGCTACATCAAAGGGTTCGAGCGGATCAATACCTGCTTTGGCAGAAGCTGTAATATTCCGAACTGTATTTCCACAAGCTCCGCGAGCAGTTACCCCAACTTCTGCCAATGCTTCCCAAATGGCTGGTGTGTCATCCAATTTTATATGGTGTAATTGTATATTCTGACGTGTGGTTAGGTGCAAATTTCCATTGGTAAAACGTTCTGAAACATCCGCCAAACGAAGTAATTGCGTGGTATTGAGGCGACCAAATGGAATCTTGGTGCGAAACATTTGTACACCTACTTGGCGTTGTCCATAAACACCACGTGTCAGGCGATAGTGTTTGAAGCGTTCTTCGTGGATTTCACCGTTTTCGAAGGCTTGAATTTTGAGTTTTAATTCGTCTATATCTTGCTGTGCAAAAGGATTAATTTTCATTGCGAATAGTTTTATTTTTTGATAGATGGTCTGTCTTAGATAATAATAGTCCGTGACTTTTTATCCTTTTTTACAAATAGTTAAAAAGCATTGTTTTTTACTATTTGATAATCAATTGTTTATGGAATTTTATGCTAAAAATAAGTAAATCGCTAAATGTTGATTATCAGTTAGTTGCAAAACCTTCACGGACTATAGAGATAGAGATTAGAAATAAAAAAGCCTTTCAGATTTACTCTCTGAAAGGCTTGCTAAGTTTTATTAGAATTGAAATTAGATTTATATTTTTATTCATCATGTTCAATACTACAAATAGCAGTTGCTTTCATAAGAGGAATCTTATGAGACAAACAACAACAACAGCAACAAGTATTTGTAAAAAAGTAGATCATATGATAGAGGATTAATGATTTATAGATTCAATGAAAGGTGTATGAGTCAACTAAAAAAGGTCTTTCAGCATTACTTGCTGAAAGACCTTTCTATTAAGATTAAATTGTTTTATATCAAAGAGTTATACAACTCATATTTGTCAAGAACAACTTAACTGATTTATATCTACAGCAGCTTGTGACTATTGCTTTGGACAGCAACAGCAACAGCAAGATGATGTGATATGTATAATCAGTAGATTCATATTAATGAAATAAGAGGTTTGTTTTTTATTTGGTAAGAGGTTAATTTTTCACTTTTGTTAGTACAAAACTAAATCAGATAAAATTATCATGCAAGGATTTTTAGGTAAATTTAATGTTAAATAATAATATTTTTATTTATTGTAATTTATTTTTGAATATTTAAAAATGCATTGAAAAAATATAATATAATCTTAAGATTTTGATTATGAATGTTTTATGTGGCTGATAATGTCTTTTGTAAGTATATTGATTACTTAGGTGGATAAAATCATCCAATGCAAAAATTGGGCGTTTTTTCAAGTTGTCACTTTAGCTCGTTAAAGCTTTGTTGTTAGTTTCCTTGAGTATTTCATGGCCAGTTTTATGCTAATTATTTTGTAATAATATATTTACTATACTTATATTACAGCGTATTTGATAATTAGATTTTCACAGAAAAAAATAATTTTATTGCAAAATACAAATGGTTCATAACCAGTAGTTAAGGAGTTGATTAGGGCTTAATTTTGAGCATTGTACGAACTGTATCTTGCTGTTGTTTTGAACAATTTAAGCTTCTGTTTTTTATAATAGTAAGTTCTAAAATATTGATTTTCATTGTCCTTTAGAGCTTATCGAAAAGATATAATTGCTATAAGAGAGACCTATATAATACCTTGGATAGTTCAACTATTAATTCACTTAGTCAATCTGTTGATTTTCTTTGGTGGACTACTAAAGAAATCCTTTGGTTTTAAACACTTATATACAACCGAACAATAGTTTGACTAAAAAAGCAACTTTTTATGCAAGCTATCATCCCGCTAGACAATTACAGAGTAGACTATTTAATTATTGGTGCAGGAGCAACTGCTATTTCATTTGTAGACACCTTGCTAGACACCCATCCGCAAGCAACGGTACTAATGATTGATCGACGAAGCCGAATAGGAGGGCACTGGGTTGACGCTTACCCTTTTGTACGACTACATCAGCCAGCAACTTACTATGGAGTACGTTCGATGAAGTTAGGAAGTAATCATAGAGATTTGGTATCTAAATTTCAAATTCTAGGATATTATGATCGTGTATTAACACGCTTACAAAATACCGGAAGATTTAAGTTTCTAGGTCAATACAATTATCAACCTAACCCAGAGGCTGAGGGAGAATCTACTACAATACTTCATTCATTATCTATTCTCAACAAGTCAATTACGGTTACCTACAAGACATTAGTAGACACAACTTACATGCAGATAACCATCCCTTCTTTGAATCCTCCCAAATATGAAATAGAACCTCAAGCCAATGTAGTTCCCATCAATCAGCTTGCCTACCTAAAACAACCTCAAGAACACTTTGTAGTGATAGGAGCCGGAAAAACAGGAATAGATGCCATTTTGTATTTATTGAATATGGGAGTAGATCCTCAGAAAATTATGTGGGTGATCAGCCGAGATGCATGGTTGATTAAACGAGATCTTCTTTATCCTGATCAACTTTGTTCAGCGATGGCCAATCAGCTAGAGGTTCTTAAAACTGCGAATTCGATTGATGACTTAATGTTTGGTTTAGAGAAAGTTGGTTATCAGATGAGATTGGATACAGACCGGACACCAACAGCTTATCGCTGTGCTACAGTAAGTCTAGCAGAGCTTAGTCAGCTAAAAAGAATAGAAAAAGTTATTCGCTTAGGTAGAGTAAAACAGGTATATGTTGATCACCTTGTCTTAGATCAAGGAGAGGTTCCCATCCATCCCAAATCCTTGATTGTAGATTGTACATCAGATGGATTAGCTCGACGTCCTAGCAAAACTATTTTTGAAAAGAATAAGATTACCCTCCAAAATGTAATCTTCTGTCAGCCTACATTTAGCGCTTCTATACTGGGATATCTTGAAGGGCGTTTTCAAGAAGATCTTGATAAAAAGAATAAGAATGCGAATCCTGTGCTTCATCCTAATGTCCCCTTAGATTTTTTAACTAGTTCTTCCAATTCCTTAAAAAATTCAATTTCTTTGGCTTCTCAAATGCCTATTTGGTTGAGTAGAAACCGACTAAATCTTGGACATCATATTTCTTTCTTCTCTAGTATAAAACTTATATGGTATCTCTATCGTGATATCAAGAGTGTGCAGAATAATATAACTAAACTAATGGCTTTCGAAGATCAGAAAGAATTGGTCTAAGTAAGTAGATAGCCACAATTAATTTGTATTTAATTCAAGCAGCCTTTTTGCGCTGCACTTCGTTAAAAAGCCTCGTGA
>JAKVCT010000021.1 GCA_022448995.1 Saprospiraceae bacterium | reverse complement strand
TCACGAGGCTTTTTAACAAAGTGCAGCGCAAAAAGGCTGATTGAATTAAATACAAATTAATTGTGGCTATCTACTTACTATAGCCAAACGACTATAAAATGTCATAAGTTCAAAAACTAGTGGCGAAGGATTGAAATACTTCGCTATAGATTTTATCGAACTTCCCAAAAAAATATCCAAAACGAAGTATTTCAACCTCGAAGAGCTCAACGCAGTTAATCCTTCGTCAAAGGGTGACATTTTATATAATTTTAGCTATAAGTTGTTGTAATTCCTAGAATCCTTTTAATAAAAAACAAGAATAGATCAACTATGTTTTCCAAATCTTAGAATAGAAACTTAAGAGTTTTTGTTCTTCTTTTTCCCAAATAAAAACCTCGCGAGCTTGCAGAGAATTTTCTTGAAATTCTTCCAAAAGTTGTGGATCTTTTTGTAAGCTATGAATAGCTTCAACCAATGTTTCTACTTTGAGATCTTTAATCAATAAACCGACCTTATGATCTTTAATAATTCGCTGATATTCAGGGAAATTCATATTGATGGAAGGCTTCATTGCTTGAATGTAATCGAAGAATTTATTTGCTAGAGAGTAATAATAATTTAAGCCTTTATTTTGCAATAAATTCAACCCAATATCTGCTTGAAGTGTAATGGCTTTTAAATCATGTGGTTGTACATAACCCAAGAATTTAACCTTAGAATCTACGTTCAACTCTTTAGCTAACTGTCGTAATTCTTTCGAGAGGTCACCTTCACCAGCTAACCATAGTTCAGTTTCTTCTAGTTGCTGCATGGCTTGAATCATCTCTTCCAAACCACGCCCTTCATTTAGTGCACCTTGATACAAAAGTACCAAAGGTTTTTTCAAAGCTTGAATAGGAGGCAAAGGTTGATGAAAAGGTACATTGCGAACTACCTCAAAAGGTACTTTATATTTTTCTTTGAAGATTTCTGCAATGCTTTCACAAACAGTGTAGCAATACTTTAGCTTAGGAACTGTATGACGAGCAACCCAAGCCCAAAGCTTCTGTATTCTTGGTCTACGAACTACTTCGGGAACTTCCGTGAAATATTCGTGTGCATCATAAATACATACTTTTCGCTTGAACCAAGCAGCATAAGAACCTGCCATGATTGTATCTAAATCAATAGAACACACTGCGTCAAATCGCTTAAAAAGCAGGAAGAAAAATAAGCGAATATTGTATTCCAAATAAAAAAACTTGCCTTTATCAAACCAACAATTCAAGCGTTTTTGTTGGAAGGCCTCTTCACGTAAAGGCTTAGAATGCTTACGTTTCCGACCAACTAGCCATACATCATAATCCGCATTTGCCAAACTGGTGCAAATGCGGATCATGCGTTGATCATAACTTAGATCATTGGTCACCGTAAAATAAATACGACGTTTTTTACTCATTCTGTAGTTTGAAGATGTCTGAAAAGTTAATTTCAGAGAAATGAAACCAAATTAAATTTTGAGTTTCATTTTTTCATTGGCGCAGAGCTCTTCGAGGTTAGCCCTTCGTCAAAATCCAAAATTTTATAATTTAAAACTATTCTGTAATACCAACCAAGTGGAACATAAAGGCATATTCCATAGCCGTTTTCTTATAACGCTTGAATCTACCTGAAGCACCACCATGCCCAGCTTCCATGTCTGTATCCAATAAAAGTAAATTCTTATCGGTTTTTAACTCACGCAACTTCGCTACCCATTTTGCAGGCTCCCAATATTGAACTTGAGAATCAAAATAACCCGTAGTTACCAAAAGGTTCGGATAATTTTGTGCCTTCACATTATCATAAGGAGAGTAGGATTTCATGTAATCATATGTAGCTTTATCAGCCTCAGGATTTCCCCACTCATCATATTCATTGGTTGTTAATGGAATACTAGCATCAGACATCGTATTAATTACATCCACAAAAGGAACCGCAGCAATTACACCTCTAAATAACTCAGGATTCATGTTTATGATAGCACCCATCAATAAACCTCCAGCACTTCCGCCCATTGCGAAAAGCTTCTCTTTGCTGGTATATTTCTCAGCAACTACATATTTGGCACAGTCTACAAAATCATTGAAAGTATTCTGCTTATTCATCATTTTACCATCATCATACCAAGCTCTACCCAACATTTGTCCACCTCTGATATGTGCAACTGCAAAAGCAAAACCGCGATCTAATAAACTCAAACGAACAGAGCTAAAATAAGCATCTATCGTACTTCCGTAAGATCCATAAGCATAAAGCAATAAGGGTTGTTGTGCATTTTTCTCAAATCCTTTTTTGTATACAATCGAAATTGGAATCTGCTTACCATCTCTAGAAGGTGCAAACAAACGTTTGGTTTCATATTGACTAGGATCATGTCCACCTACTACTTCCTGACGTTTTTTTAACTCCTTTTCACGCGTATTCATATTATAATCATAAGTAGAATTTGGCGTAGTCATAGAAGTATAACCAAAACGCAAGATTTCTGTATCAAACTCTCTGTTGGTAGAACTATATGCCATGTATGCCTCTTCTCCAAAATCTAAATAATGCTCTTCTTTTGACTCTTGGTTGATCACTCTCAATTGGTTCAAACCTTTGTTGCGTTCTTCAACCACAAGGTGATTGCGGAAAATTTCAACACTTTCTAAGAGTACATCTTGACGATGAGGAATTACTTCTTTCCATGCAGCTTTCTCAGTTTGACCTATAGGCGTTTCCATCAAGCGGAAGTTCTGAGCATCCCAATTAGTCACTACATAGAATTTATCCTCAAAGTGATCTATACTATATTCGTGCACTTTTTCTCTTGGCGTGAAGTTCTTGAACTTACCCTCAGGTTGATCAGCATCCAAAATCCAATAATCAGAAGAGAGTGTACTACTATTCCAAATGATTACATACTTATCTGATTTAGACTTGTATACACCAATGTAGTAAGACTTATCTTTTTCTTCATAAACCAATGCGTCCTTATCTTGTGGACTACCTAAACGGTGTCTGTATATTTTTTCAGACAATAGGGTAGTGGGGTTCTTAGCCGTGTAGAAGATCGTTGCATTGTCATTTGCCCAAGCTATCCCCGCAGAAGCATTTTCAATTCTGTCTTCGTAGATTTCACCCGTTTCCAAGTTCTTTACATGGATGGTATAAATTCTACGACTCAATGTATCTACACCATAAGCTAATAGTTTGTTATCTGGACTTACTTTCAATCCACCAACACTGTAATAACTAAAACCTTTAGCCATTTCATTAACATTCAACATGATTTCTTCCTCAGCTTCTAGGCTTCCTTTTTTTCTACAGTAGATTGGATATTCTCCACCTTTTTCGTACTTGGCATAGTACCAATAACCCTTGGATAAATAGGGTACACTAGTATCATCTTTTTTGATTCTACCTACAATTTCATCATATAGTTTTGCCTGAAAAGCTTCTGTACTTTTGAGCTGTTCTTTGGTGTAATCATTTTCGGCATTCAGATAATCTAAAACTTTTTGGGTTTGACTATCAGGGGTTTCTGCGTTTTTTTGTTCATCACTCAAACGCATCCAAAAATAATTATCTATTCTAGTATCTCCATGTGCTTTGAGCTCTGTAGGGACTTTATCCGCTATTGGTGCTTTTACCATAGTTGCTTGATTTTCTGTTGTTGAATTATCTGTGGTTTCTGTTGTGGAGTCATTGGTGTTTTTTTCTCCACAAGCAGCACAGCAAAGCAAAATAAGACTAAGATTAAAAATTACAAAACGTGTCATCCTGTTTATTGGTTGTTTATTTTAGGTTGATAAATTCTTGATGAACGAAAGTACTTATATCTTTCAAGAATGCTATTACTTTATCGACGAGAGATATACATTTCTAGTCAATAAATACATACAGCCCTAAATCTGCTATAAGCTCTAATGAAAGTCTAAGCAATTCCTAACATCAATTTTTTTATTTTAAGGTCTAATAAATCCTTAGTTCGTTAGTCTTGAGGTTCACGGAGCCCTTTGGGGGGCTAGAAAATTAAAAAATCAACGAACTATCAAATAAATAGAATCAGCCTAATAAACTGTATCTTATCTTTGAGCTTTTCAAAAGAATTTCTCAAATTTCTCGGAATAAGATGGGTAAAAATAGAATAAATTAATCATTCTAACTAGAAAAAATGTACTCAAATCTACTTCCTCCGATACAAGCGCAAGCTATTCAACACTACAGAAACAGAACTCAAGGCCATAGCTGCACCTGCTAGCATCGGACTCAAACGTATTCCTATCAATGGAAATAGAACACCCATCGCAATCGGAATTCCAATCAGATTATAAATAAATGCCCAGAAAAGATTTTGCTTAATTGTAGAATTAGTGGATTTAGATAACTCAATACTATCCTTGATTTGTCCCAAATCATTATGACGCAAAATAATATCAGCGCTGTCCATCGCAATATCAGTTCCGCTATTCATCGCCATACCCACATCCGCTTTGGCTAGGGCAGGAGCATCATTGACACCATCACCAATCATAGCTACTGTTTTGCCCGCTTCTTGCAGGGATTGAACATAAGCAATTTTATCCTGAGGAAGTACTTCTGCCTTATACGTTTTAATCCCAACTTGACGCGCAATAGCACGTGCTGCAGCATCATTATCACCCGTTAACATCTGAACCTCATAACCTGCTTCTTGCAATTGTTGGATGGAGAATTTAGAACTAGGTTTCACTGTATCACTGAAAGCCAAGACACCTAAAACCGTTTTGGTATTCCCAAAATAAACAATAGTATGTCCTTCCTCAATGAATTTATCACGAGCAGTTCCCAAGTCAGCAGCCATTCCAATACCTTGGTCTTCTACCATTTTACGATTACCTACAAAATAGAGCGTCCCTTCTACGATACCTTGCACACCTTTGCCCGGAATATTCTCAAAATCTTTGACTTCCATTTCAGGTTTTAGGCCTTTTTTGGCAAATAATTTAACCAAAGTTTGCGCAAGAGGATGCTCAGAAAGACTTTCTAAAGACAAGAGTATTTTCTCGGTACGTTGTACCCCAAACATCAAGAAGAATTGCCATTTGATCCCTTTCAACTGCGGTTTACCTTCGGTAATGGTACCTGTTTTATCCAAAACAATGGTATCTACTTTGGATGTTACTTCCAAACCCTTTGCATCCTTGATCAAAATTCCTTTTTGTGCACCTTTTCCAATACCTACCATAATTGCAGTAGGTGTTGCCAAGCCCAAAGCACATGGACAAGCAATTACCAAAACTGCAACAGCTGAAATTAAAGCATTACTTAATAGAGGTTCAGGACCAAAGCTATACCATAATCCAAAGGTAACCGCTGCTAAAATGATAACCAATGGAACAAAAACAGTTGAGATTTTATCTACTAATTTCTGAATAGGTGCTTGACTATTTTGTGCATCTTCTACCAGTCGAATAATCTTAGCCAGTAGAGTAGCTTCGCCTACTTTTTCCACACGCATCTGAAAACTGCCCGATTGGTTGATTGTACCGCCAATAACTTGGTCTTTTTCTTTTTTAGAAACTGGAATGGACTCCCCCGTAAGCATACTTTCATCTATGGTCGAATGTCCTTCAATGATTACACCATCTAAAGGTACTTTTTCGCCAGGTTTAACCAATAACACATCATCAGGATGAATGGCTTCGATCGGAAATTCCCGAATTTCCTCATTTTTGACTAAATGTACCATTGTACTTTGCAAGGCAAGGAGTTTTTCGATAGAATCTGAGGTGTTTTGCTTGGCGCGTTCTTCCAAAAAACGTCCTAAGAGGATAAAGGTGAGTAAAACACCTGCTGCTTCGAAGTAAATTTGTTCGCCCACGCCTTGTACCGCCAATAAATCGGGCACGAAAGTATTGATTGCACTAAAAACGAAAGCAGTTCCGCTACCTAAAGCTACCAATGTATCCATATTGGTGCGTAATTGGCTCAATTGGCGTGCGGCATTGATAAAAAATTGGTTCCCACCCCAAAATATAATAGGCAAGGTCAAGCCAAACATGATATAGTTGGCATAAGGAATATCAGGAAGGAACATCGCAATCACAAACAAGGGCAATGCAAAAGCACTACTGACAATCAGTTTCATTTTTAGAAGCTGAAGCTCTTTTTTTCGTACCTCTTGCGCCTCTTTTCTAGCCTTATTTGTCTTTGGATAAAGCTCAAAACCTAATTTTTTCAGTTGTGCATTGAGCTCCTCCATAGTTAGAGGTGAAGCGGATTCAACTACGGCAGTTTGAGTTGCATAATTGACCTTAGCTTCGTCTACGGTATTTAGTTTGGATAGGCGTTTTTGTGCACTTGTGGCACAGGCTGCACAGGACAGCCCTTTTATATTATATATATTGATGTTGTTATCACTCATAGTTTTTGTATTATTATCTATAGCTAAAATTATATAAAATGTCATCTTTTGAACGAAGGATTGAAATGCTTCGTTTTGGATGTTTTTTTTGGGAGTTCAATAAAATCTATAGCGAAGCATTTCAACCTCGAATAGCTCAACGCAGTTAATCCTTTGCCATTAAATTTTTAGATTATGGCATTTTATATTGGTTTAGCTATACATGCTAGACAAATCTCAATGTAGAATTGTTCTAAACGTTGTATCATGTCCGAATATAAAAAAACTGCTAGGCTAATCATTAACCTAACAGTTTAAATTTTATCATAAAACAGTATATCTTGAATTATTAGAATCGAACATTCATAATACCTGTCAATTCTTTTACTTCTTTGATTGTTTCTTGAGCGCGTTTGCGAATCTCAAAAGAAGAAGCCTTGATTTGATTTTTCAATCCTTTCTTATCCTTCATCAACTCTTTTTTGCGCTCACTAAATTCATTGACTTTCTCTAGTAAAGCTTCCGTTACCGCATTTTTCAAATCCACATAACTCAATGAACCATCCAAATAAGCAGCACGCAATTGAGCACTAATTTCAGTTTTCTCACAAGCTTTTAAGATAGCAAACATATTGGTAACACCTTCCAACATTACCTCTGTACCACGATGTTCACCACTATCCATTTGTGCTTTTTTCACCTTATTGCGCAAGTCTGCTTCCCGTTCAAATACAGAAACATAATGTTTAGGTCCCAAACTCTTACTCATTTTCTTTTTAGGATCAGCCAAAGACATAATCTTAGGGGTCTCTGTGAATAAGGTTTCAGGAGCAACAAAATATTCTTTCCCAACACGGCTATTAAAGCGTTGAGCAATATTACGAGTCAACTCTAAATGCTGTTCTTGGTCTTTTCCAACAGGAACATAATCTGCACGATAAATCAAAATATCTGCTGCCTGCAAAACTGGATAACCAAATAAACCTGCCGAGATGAAAGCATCATCACTCTTAGTAGAAGATTGTTGACTCTTATCCTTGAATTGCGTCATGCGCGATAATTCTCCATGTGAACAGAAGCAACTCAAAATCCACGCTAATTCAGTATGTTCAGGAACTAAAGATTGGATAAACAGATTTTCTGGTTTAATCCCAATAGCTACTAAATTAATAATCAGATCCCAAGTATTCTGACGTAATTTCTTGGGTTCATAAGGCATGGTCATCGCATGATAATCGACTACACCATAAGTACAGATATATTCTTCTTGCAATCGTACCCAATTCTGCACCGCACCAAAGTAGTTACCAAAGTGGATGTCGCCTGTGGGCTGGATTGCGGATAAGATTCGTTTTTTTGTACTCATCTGATTTCTTGAATTAATTAATACGTGAATAAAATTATATATAAATAAGCAAGAGCTAGAAGCTGCCTGCCTGCTTCTGAAGCCGTAAAAATAGAATCCTATTTTGGATTTGCCAATTTTGATGTGAATTGATTATGATTCTGCTAGGAAAAAGGCTGCCATTTGATAGCACCAGCCAAATTATCAGCACCAAAATTCGTCAACAGACCTAATAATTCAGTCAAAATAACTCTACAATCATAAGATTGGTCACGTTTAGCATCCAATTCCTGTTCTAGCCAAGTCTGAAGTGCCACCCAGTTGGCTTTTGCTTCATTCTGCAAACTAGAATTATGGATAGACAACTGATAATTGGCTACAAAAAGTTCCGTAAGGAGTTGACCCCGTTTTTTTACAGAGCCAGTTTCTGCTTGAATATCCAAACCAGTTTGAGCATGTTGCTTAGCTTTTTCCAAGCTAGCTTTTTGAGAAGTATCAGATAAGGAAAAGGCAAGTTCCAAGTAGGTTTGGGCTAGATTATGCAAGGCAATTGGTAATTGATCAGCATCACCAATCGCAGTTTTGATCGTAACCCCTTGTTCTCCAAATACAGTAGCATCTTGCAAATCTTTTATTTGGCGGAGCGCAATCCCTTTGTTAACCAGCAAATTACTTAGGGAAGATTGTTCTACACCAGGAATCTGAAGTGCCTTGTTGTAACTCTGAATTGCACCCTCTGGTTGACCTTCCCATTCTTTATAGTTCGCCAAAATATTGTAAGATCGAATGATTTGTTCACTGTTTCTAATCTGATCAAAATCAGTGTATAAGAGATCTTGTGCGTTCTCTAAGGCTTGCTTTCCTTGTAGCCTAAAATCTTCTAAACGACCACTTACAATAGCCCAAGCTAGATTTAGATGTAAGTCAATGACAGAAAACTTAGTAAGATTAATCGCTTTATCAGACCACTGAGTCTGTATGACAAGCATTGCCTCAACAGAGGTTCTAAAATTTCCTTGACGTTCTGTAATTCTAGCCTTGCCCATTTTTGCTCTGTAAGGATAAACCGTTTCTAGATACTCCAGCGCTTGTTGTGCTTCTTGATACATTGCAGCTCGTTCGAAAAGGGTAGCTGCCTTATCTAGATTTTTAATCCCAATAATCCTAAAAATATCTGTATCGCTTTGTTGTGTATTTGCTATTTGTTGGCCAATTAGCTTCCAGTATTGTTTGAGGATTTTATATTGTTCCGATTGATGAATTACATCGATAAAAAAACGAATAGTTTCTAGACGTTGTTGATTATAAATACTGTTTTTGACTTGTTGAGCATTGAGCAATAGTGCAGAAA
The DNA here is from genome assembly GCA_022448995.1 of Saprospiraceae bacterium. Lineage (GTDB taxonomy): Bacteria > Bacteroidota > Bacteroidia > Chitinophagales > Saprospiraceae > JAKVCT01. Next base: position 27,205 of record JAKVCT010000021.1, on the reverse strand, counting down.
CAGGATCATCCAATAGTTGGGTAAGTTCATGAATTTCTGTTTGTAGAAATGATGTCATAAACCGAAGCTCTTCTTGAGTCTTTGCAAACTCTTTGTCCACAACCGTTTGTTCAATTCCCCAAATATTACTTGTATATTGTAAACAAGGAAATAGAATACCAAAATCATTGAGTGCTCGACTAGCAAAAGCATCCATTGAAATCAGATGCTTGCGGTCTTCTTCAGAAAAAAGACGATCCTTGAAACGATGAATTAAAATCTTGACTAAAGGCAACGAGAGTGCGTTCTCTAGTATACCCTCCTGTTCTGCTCCTTTAGTTTTCCAGGATTGAGGTAGGTTGGCTGTAGAGGCAAAAACATAAATTGCTAACAGCTTTTTTTCCCAGTTTTCCAAATAATCATAAGGAATTGGATGAGTAGGGGGAGTATAAGTGAGCTCATATTCATTCCATTTTAACTGATGGTCATCAGTTATGAAACGAATATAATGTTCTGCTGTACTTCGTTCATCTGTTTTAACCTGCAATTCTAAATGTATTCCACTATTTAGAATTGCAGGAATCAGACTCATTTGTACCCAGTTTTGTTCTGAAGCCAAGAGATTTGGGTTCCAAATGACTATTTTTTTGATGTGCCCTTTCTTATTTAGGAATTGAAAAAGACGAGTAAACCTTTTTTGCAAGAGCTTTTTATTCGAAAAGAGCTCATTGATAGCTTGGATAAACCCATCTTGTTCTCCTGTCAAAAATACAGGAAAGAAGTAAAGAATCAAGACTGCTAAAACAGTGTAAATAACTATAGATTCTCGCTGGGTTAACCCAACTAAGGTGTCTGCATCATCCAACAGAAAAATCCAGTTTTTGATTAGATCACCATATATGGTAATAAAACCGATAAACAAAACGGTTAGAGTGATGGGAACCAACAATATGAGGGAGGGAAGTTTTTTGGCTAATACAAAATACAAATAATGAAAATAACTTTGTTCTTTTAATTGTTTATACAATTCATCACTTAACTCACTGACAGTAGACTGAGGAAAGAGGAAAATATTCATCTCTGCTTTTTCTTCTTCGATAGACAAGCCTCCTGTTAGCTTTTCCTTGGGAGCCGCTTCCCAAATTCGACCACCTTCTACACTGATTCGATGCGCTGTATTTTCAATATAAAATCCTGCTTCTTTCATTGTAAATTGTATTGATTACTGATATTGTTTGCGAACGCTATCTAAGTCTTCTAACTGTTGGAGATAATCCTTGTAATAGTCAACTAATAAGGTCTTACCATCTGCTAAATAGGTAGTGGCATCATACATTTTTCCAAAAGCTTCACTAATTCGGTAAGCACCCACTCTAGCATAAACAATATCTCTCCAAAGTGGAAGTAATTCCTTGTTATTTCTCCTTAACCATCGTGCATCTAGTGGTGATTCATAAACATGACAATCGCCCATCAGTTGACCGGTCTCAAAATGATAACAAGGAACAATAGAGCGTTTGTAGTAACGTTCTCGTTTGTCTAATTGCTCAAGATCAGCAGCATTGGCCAAGAAAGAAAGTCCATTAAAATCTATTCCCTCAGCAGGTTCGATATTAGCAGCACCTATCTCTGTACCATTTGTTCTTAAGCGGTTGTCAGCTTCATAATGATCGGGCAATAGATTGAATAATCTACGATAATTTTTGATAACAATAGGAGTGAATTTTTTTTGTTCTGCACCATCTTTGCCCACAGTATCTCCTAGGGACTCTTGTAAGAGCAAAGTCCCAAAACCAGCCATAATAACTTTTTGATTTGTCACAATTGTGTTTTTATTAATAGTTCGTGTATTTTTGTAACTAATTGATAATCATTATGAAATGTAAAATTATCTGGATTTGATGAAGTCCTGATTATCAAGTGGCAAGAAAAATCAACGAACTATCATTTATATAATGATGTTGTTTATTTAAGCTAATTATATGCTACAACCAAGAACTTTTAGGTACAAGCCTGTTTTAGTAATCTGTAACATAAATTTTTAAATATTTTCAATTGAATCTTTTTGATAGTACTAGTGGTAACAAAGCTGAATCGTGGCAAGCTTTGCTTCATCTCTAGACTACTTCAGGGCTATCCCTATACTCAGTGAAACTAAACAATATTTTTCAAATTTTGCTAGAAAAATAAGAAATCAACAAACTATTATAATTTAGTAGTATGCTCTTTTCGTCTATAAAAATAAAAAATCACAGACTATTATTATATTTGTATAGTAGGCAGCATTATTTAAATACTATCTTTTTACAATAGTATGCAAAGCTTCAGGGTTGCAGAACCCTGCTGGGTTAAATATAAAATAATTGTGGCTTTCTACTTAATATATTTTTTAATTATTAAATTAATGATCTAATTATGAAGCAATTTTTACTACTAGCTGTACTATTTTTGTTAGGATACAGCTATCAGACCAATGCACAAGTTAGTCATACTATCAATAGTGGTAACTTCTTCTATGATCCCAGTTCTTTAACTATCGATGTTGGTGATACTGTAGTATGGACGAACAGTGAAGGTTTTCATGATGTTAACTTCAATACCAATACACAAACTGGACAAAGCTTTGGAAATCCTGAAAGCTTTGCCTCAACTGCTACAAGTGATTCTGTATTATATACTCATGTATTTACTATTCCAGGAGATTACAGTTATGATTGTAGTGTTGGAAGTCATGCTGCAAATGGTATGGTAGGAACTATTACGGTTAATGCTGATACTACCACCACATCTGTGCAAAAAATGACAAATAACGTAGTTGAGAATCTTAAGGTTTATACAATTAATGCGTCATCAAGTATTCAGCTTGACTTTCAATTGGAAAATGTACCTTCAACTGCTATTATGACCATTTATAGTCTAGATGGAAAAGCCTTGCAAGTAAATCAGATTGGAGCAACAGTAGGAGCTAATAGTCATAATGTTAGTCTTGAAAATATTCCAAGCAAAGCTGTATATGTAGTTGTATTGGTTGTTGATAATCAAAGAGTTATTAGAAAAATAGCTCTATAGTAATCTCTGCCACGAGAATTCAACTTTATTGAACTAATAATATCAATAAAGTTGAATTCTTATGGTCACATAATATGATATGATAACAAGAGTAGAAATTGAACAATGGTTTCAGAATTTACAGGATAAAATCTGTAAAGGTTTAGAGCAAGCAGATGGAAAAGGTAAATTTCAAGAAGATAAATGGGAGCATCACGCAGGTGGTGGTGGAAGGAGCCGAGTGATTAGGAATGGGGAAGTACTGGAAAAAGGTGGTGTAAATTTTTCGGCAGTTAGTGGTAAAATGCCAGAATTACTATTGAAAACATTGAAAGTAGAAGCTGACACAAAGGAGGAATTGCGTTTTCATGCCACAGGTGTATCCATTGTACTACATCCCAAAAGTCCAATGACACCAATCATCCATATGAATGTTCGCTATTTTGAAATGACTAATGGTACTTGGTGGTTTGGCGGAGGAATTGATCTAACTCCACATTATGTAAGTAAGGATTTGGCTAGAGATTTTCATAGGCGTATGAAGGCTGTTTGTGATGCACATCATCCAAGTTACTATTCTGAATTCAAACCCTGGGCAGATGAGTATTTTTATATCAGACACCGACAAGAAACGAGGGGAATTGGTGGTATATTTTTTGACCGTTTGAGTAACAACGATGACTTTGATAAAGCTGCACGCTGGGCATTTGTTCAGGATGTAGGAAATGCTTTTGTACCCACTTACACCTATCAGATAGAACAGACTAGAAATCTATCTTATGGCGAAGAACAGGTGCATTGGCAGCGTTTGCGTAGAGGACGCTATGCAGAATTCAACTTAGTTTGGGATCGAGGTACCAAGTTTGGTCTGCAGACTAATGGACGTACAGAATCTATACTGATGAGTTTGCCTCCACAGGCCAATTGGGTCTATAATTATCAGACTGAGGAGAAAAGTCCAGAGGCAAATACCTTAGATTTGTTGAAAAAAGGGATTAACTGGATTGAGGAATAATCTATATTTGGCTTTTAAGCTAGGAATAAAATTAAGTAAGGGAATTGTTAATAAAAACAAAAGAAATTTGGCTTTTTGCCTGTTTTTGCAACAAAAACTAAGTTTTTTTGAAAAAAAAAATAATTTTTTTTGAAAAAAAGAACAAAAACCAATATAATTGACTTCGAAATCAATAACCTACTTTTTTAAGGTTATTAAAAAATAAGAATCCATCCAAAATACATATATAAAAATATGAATATATATAGGAATGGACATATAAAAAATACTCAACTGTTCTTAAGCATTTATTCATGGAATAATATTTTTTGGTGGCTCTTATACTAGAAAACCAACTTAAGCCGTTAATAGGAAATAAATTTCAAGACTTATATTCTAAAAAAAAATACCAGAACAAAAATGAAAAGTACATTCTCTATCCTAGCTCTATTTTTGTGTTCTATCTCTCTCTTAAGTGCTCAGACTACAGCTTCCATAGATTCCGAAGCAAGTGAATATGATTTTAGTGATTTCGAACTAGTTCCTGAAGAAGCCGTAACTTATAGTTCAAGTAACGATGTTGATTGGGAAGATTTTGAAATTGAGGTAGAAGAACAAAATTGGGTAATACATACAGACTTAACAAAGAAAATTGTTTATGTAGATTTTGAAGAATTAGGAGGGAAAATGAAAACAATACAGTTGAAAGATCAAAAAAATGCCGTACTTTTGGAAGATGACACTCTTTTTGACTTACCTGTTAATACGATTTATGAAATAAGTTTAAAGGACCTGTCAGAGGAGACTTATTTTGTAGAATTACACACTTACAATGGAGTTTATCGTCAAGAGATCAAGCTCTCAAAGTGATGAATAGAAATTTTCATCTATGGATTTGGTTAGATATATAAGAGAACTATTATATACAAATAATAAGGTAATTATACCAGGTATTGGCGGATTCGTAAGCACTTACGAGTCGGCCAATATTCATTTTATGGAGGCACAGATCTACCCACCTTCGAAAACAATAAAATTTGATCCAAATCTCACAGATAATGACGGTTTACTAGTCAATTATATTGTGCAAAATGAAAAGTTGACCTATAAAAAGGCCTATGATGAGGTAAAGGCATTTGTGGGGAGGGTAGAAAATGTATTGAAAGAACAGTCTTTTATTGAGTTTGAGGCTATAGGAAAGCTTTATTGGGACAGCGAAAAACAGTTGGCATTCAAGAATCAAGGTACTAATTTTAGATTAGAGTCTTTTGGACTCCCTATCTTGAACTGCCAGCCTATTCTTCGATCTAAGGCGGCCGCTATAGGCACAGCTACATTAGCTGTAGTAGAGGGCAAAAGAGTCTCCAAGGGTGGGATAATGGTCTTACTCAAACAGCCCAAAAAAGCAGTAACTCTAGGTGGACTTTTAATATTGTTTTTACTAAGTCCTATTATTTATTCTTATTGGGGAAGTGATACAAATCTCTCTAAAGATCCTAATAATACGCAGAATGCTGCAATTTTTTCGGTTAATACCACAGATGGTTCGAGTGAAGATACTAGTCAAGTTGTCGCTTTTAGTGATTTGTCTAAGACAGATTCTTCTTCGCAGGATACAAAAAGTAATCATACAGCATTAGTTGATACAACTAGCCGCATTTCTATTGCAGAAAACGCTTTGGATACAACTCGTAAATCTTCTACAACTGAACCAAAACCTAAGTTAGATCCTACTCCTAAAGAAAGTACTGTAAAAAAAGCTTACATTATCATTGTTGGTGCTTTTGAAGATAAAAAAAATGCAGATCGAATCTTGCGTAAGTTGAAAAAAGATGGATATACTACAGATTATAAAAAACTGTACACAGGACTTTTACGTGTGGGGGTTTTGTTAGAAACAAAGGCTGAGGTCAAAAAACATTTGAGTCGTATGCGTAGAAAGTATAGTTCAGATGCTTGGGTCATCACACGTTAAATACAGAACGTCCCTAATCTATACTTGGGAATACATAAGTCTTTCTTTTTAGTAGAATAAATGTTCTATTTCTTTTATAATTTCCTCTAGTTTGGAGGATATAATTGTATAGTTGGCTTGCTTGTAATAGACCATCCTTTCTTCAAGTTTGTTGCTAATGTATAGCTCTAATTCATCTGAATTGAGTTGTTGGAGTAGCGGTCTTTTTTTTAGTTCAGATGCTTGTGATAGCCGTTCTACTAAGGTTGCTACAGAAGGATTTAGAAAAATACAAATGCCATGCTTTTTTATCCAGTCCATATTATCAAAAAAGCATGTGGTTCCACCTCCCAAAGCAAAAATAGACCTTGATGCATGTAGGGTATTGTGCAAGGCTTTTTGTTCTAGTTTTCTGAAAATAGCCTCACCATGTAGTTGGAAAATAGCAGATATAGGTAGATTTTGTCCTTCTTCTATAATTTGATCTAAATCTTTAGCTTGCCAGCCTGTTTTTTTTGCTAAATTTTGTGCTAGGAACGATTTACCACTTCCCATAAATCCAGTTAAGTATATTTTGTCATATTTTTTTATGTTCATTTCTGAAACTGTTTAGCAATGAATTGATTAGAATCCATTATTAGAGTTGCTGATTACTATAACTTTTAAAGGAAATTTTATCCACTATCTTGTTCATTTTCTTTTACTAAACTACTAAAGTTCTGCTAAAAGAACTTAATTATTTGATAAAATGATCAAATTTAAGTACTTTTGCAAGTGGTTTATTACTAAAATGTGTCAACAAGTTAAAAATAATATATATACAAGAGATATATGAGACAGTTAAAGATTACAAAATCAATTACGAATCGTGAAAGTCAATCCTTAGAGAAGTATCTACAAGAAATTGGAAAGGTAGATCTCCTAACTCCAGAGGAAGAAGTAGATTTGGCAAAGCGCATTAAACAAGGCGATCAGATCGCTTTAGAGAAGCTTACCAAAGCCAATTTGCGTTTTGTGGTTTCTGTAGCTAAACAGTACCAAAATCAAGGATTATCTTTGAGTGATTTGATTAATGAGGGGAATCTGGGATTAATCAAAGCAGCACAGCGTTTTGATGAAACTAGAGGTTTTAAGTTTATATCTTATGCTGTTTGGTGGATTCGCCAGTCTATATTACAAGCTTTGGCAGAGCAGTCTAGAATTGTTCGTTTACCTTTGAACAAGGTAGGGTCACTCAACAAAATTAACAAAGCGTTTTCTAAATTGGAGCAAGAATATGAAAGAGAGCCTTCGTCTGATGAGTTGGCAGATATCTTGAATATTGCTTCAGAAGAGGTAGAAACAACTTTGGGGGTAGCTGCTCGACACGTTTCTATGGACGCTCCTTTTGTAGAAGGGGAAGACAATTCTTTATTAGATGTTCTGGAAAATAAGAATACTCCTAAGACAGATTCTCAGCTAGAATATATGGAGTCTTTGCGTAATGAGATTGATCGTTCCTTGTGTTCTTTAACTGATCGTCAGAGAGATGTAATTAAATTGTATTTTGGGATCGGATATGAACATCCAATGTCATTGGAGGATATCGGAGAAAAATTTGGATTGACTCGTGAACGTGTACGACAGATCAAGGATAAAGCGATCAACAAATTGAGAACATCTTCTTCTAAGAGTAAATTACTGAAAGCTTATTTAGGTCAATAAAATAATTAGTTCAACAAGATTTTGCAATTGAATATAGTCTAGAAGTCTTTGTAGGTCTTGTTAGCTTTAGAGTATATATAAGTGGATGAAAAACCGTTTAAAAACGTAAACATATCACTGTTTGACGAAAATTAAAAAAGTGGATGCCTTAAAAAAAGGTATCCACTTTTTAGTTTTTATGCTCAAAATGATAACTTTGTATTTAGTACCTTTAAGTAGACTATCTATAAACAAGGTCTAACATATTTAATATAAGTAGATAGCCACAATTAATTTGTATTTAACCCCGAAGGGCTCTACGAAGTAAATTCAAGCAGCCTTTTAACTGCGTTGAGCACTTCGTGGTTAACTTTGTTGAGCCCTTCGGGGTTATTATAAAATTAATTATGTCCACCTACTTACACTAGAACACCTCAAATAAACGAACTATATGTTTGGACGAAATAAAAATAATGATACTACTAGATCTTATACCCCCAATTCACTAGCACATAATAGTCTTGTAAGAGGAACCCAAATCAATGGTCAGGTGAAATCTGATACTGATATTCGAATTGATGGTGACCTTTTGGGGAGTTTATCTTGTAGTGCAAAGGTTTTTTTGGGGAAAGATGGAGTAGTACATGGTAATATTATCTGTCGTAATGCTGTAATACAAGGTTTAGTCAAAGGAAATATTCAAGTATTAGAGCGATTAGATCTAGCCTCAACAGCCAAAATTCAAGGAGATATTATCACTATGAAACTTGTTATTGAAGATGGAGCAACCTTTAATGGTAGTTGTCAGATGGGCAAGCAAGTTATAAATGATTTATTAGATGGAAAAGAAGGAGAAAAAAACGTCACCTCAATTTTTAGAGAAGAACAAAAAACAGGCTAATGCTTACCTAAAGTACTCTGCTATTGGTTTTCAGATGGCTATTGTAATTGGTGGAGCAACGTTTTTGGGAATGAAGCTAGACGAATATTTTGAAATTAAAACTGTATTTACGGTAATCTGTTCTCTATTGGGGGTAGGGCTAGCACTTTATGTGTTGATTCGTCAAGTTCTCACTGAGAATAATCAGGAAAAGGAATGACGACAAAACTTTTTTTTAGACAGCTAGGAATACTGTCTATTAGTGTGGCGATTGGGATAAGTTGCATTCATCATTTAGCACTGTACCATTTGGGAAAAACACTCTCTTGGGCAAGTTTTATTTTTTTTATTTTCTTTTCTATGAGTGTTTTTGCGTTGAGTAAACGAAGTGTAGCTAGTTTGAATCCTCAACTTTTTACACAAGTTTTTTTAGGATCAACTATTATCAAACTTATTTTTAGTCTAGGACTAGTTCTAATTTTCAAGGAAGATGACTCTGTTGCAAGTAAGTTATATATCTTACCTTTTATGGGGATTTATTTAATTTACACAGTTTTTGAAATTTATTTTCTGTCGAAAATTGCCAAAGAATAAACAACTTTATTCATTTTTATATTGAACATATAGTAGGTGACTGTGGCACAACTCATTAATTATTAGTACTATTTATGTTGCTGATTCCCAGGAGGTTGGTCAAATTAAGAAATCACAGACTATTAATTGAAATCAGATCATGTATCAAATAAAAGTTAATAATCAGACAACATACAATATTGATCCCAAACAGATTAATTGGGATATTCTAGGGATTAAGGAGGGTGTGTTTCATATTATAAAAGACCAGAATTCTTACACTGCAGTAGTGTTGGATGTAGATTATGAGACCAAGCAATTTAAAATTCGTGTAGGCAGTAGTGTTTATGATCTAGAACTTAAAGATCAGTTTGATCTTTTAGCAGAACGATTAGGACTGTCTACTGCAAATGCTAAAAAAAGTAATGCTATCAAAGCTCCTATGCCTGGTCTAGTGTTAGATATCTTAGTAGAAGAGGGAGCTGAGGTTAAAAAAGGAGATTCAATTCTTATTTTAGAGGCCATGAAGATGGAAAATGTGATCAAAGCAGCTGCTGATGGTATCATTGGTGCAATCAAGGTAGAAAAGGGAACAGCAGTAGAAAAGAATCAGGTTTTAGTGAGCTTAGGATAAGGATGATTTAAGCGCATATCTAATTGTAGATATACATTAAGTCGTTAGTTACTCATCACTGCAAAAGGGAATTTAGACAATCAGAAAGCTAAAGGAATTAGGTTAACCAAATTATAAAAATGACATAAACATGGATAGAGAAGAACTATTCTTGAGATTAGAAAAAGCACTTGCTGCAAGAGATAGCTTTTTGCTGAATAAGTATGCCAAAAATCTTTTAGAAGTAGTGCCATATCATCCTAAGGCTTACTATTATTTGGCAGAAGCTTCTTTAATGAGTTGGGATTATACCCAAGCTGTAAAATACTTAGAAGAAGCAATCAAACACAATCCCAAGGAGTTTTTCTTGAGACGAAAATATGCCTTGGCTAAGCTGAATAATGGTAATGAAAAGGAAGCAGTGAAACTCTACAGTACTTTACTAAAGGAGCAGCCCAAAAACGCTGACCTATATTATGATTTGGGAAAATATTATACGCAAAACTGGAATGCAGAAAAGGCGATTAAGAATCTAACCAAAGTAGTAGAGCTAGAACCTAATCGTCTCGAAGTATATACTTACTTAATCGAAACTTTCCAAAGTGCTCGACGATACGATGACGCACTGGAATATTTAGATAAGGCAATTCAACAAGATGCTAAGAATTTAGATTGGTACAAGGCTAGAATTAATATCAATAAGCGTCAGAACGATTTGGATGCTTGTGTACGTGATTATGAGCAATTATTGTATCTAAGTGGAGATAATGAAGCTGATATACGCCTAGAATTTGGAGACCTGTATGCAGAATTTGGCTTGTATCCTCAAGCTCACAAACAATATACAATTCTGATTGACTCACAAGAGGAGAAAGGAGAAGCTAAAAATGGAATGCATTACAGAAAACGAGGTGAAATACGTCTAAAAACAGCTGATTATCAGGGAGCTTTAGAGGATTTAGAAGTTGCTCTAGAGCTAAATTCCAAAGATGGTTCTTTGTATTATTTTTGTGCAAAAGCTCAACACTTGCAAGGTGACAAAATGGCTGCATTAGAAAATTTGGTAAAAGGGATGCCTTTCAAACCAAAACAGCTTGTTGAAATGCAAGAGCTAGCGGGGAGAATATCTATGGATTTGGAGGATTGGTATGGAGCCAAGGTTCAGTTTGAGACAATGTCCAAAACAAAAGGTGTGGCACGTCAGGGCTTTTTCCTTTTGGGGATAATGCATAGAAAGAAGGGGGAATTGGAGGATGCTTACAAAAATTGGTTGACAGCTAAGAAACATGGACATCCTCAGGCGCAAGATATGATTGATAAGTATTGTCATTCTATTGTTGATGATGCGGATGGAGGTTCTGCAAAGAATCCTGAGGAAGAATTTGGCCCAGAGTCTGAACGCAATGCTGCTTCTCCATTCTTGAGAAAACTTTTTGGAAAATATTGGCAATTGGATAAAGATATGACAATGGACAAAAGCCTTACTTTCCAAAGAATGCCTGAATTTCTCAAAAAAAGTATTTTTGAGATGATCGAGAGCTTGGCGTTTACGATCAGCCCACAAGGTGTTACTCTAGTAAATCCTCTCCAAAATAATATGCAAGCATACTACAGAATCTTAGAAGAAACTGCTCATTCTGTAGAAATTGCTGGAAAACGAATGGGGGCTAATGAGAAAGAAGTAAAATTACGCTTATCTTTCTATCAAAATCGACTAAAAGTCGAGGGATTAATGCCTGGTATGGGTAGTGAGGTTCTCTATTTTGTAGAAACGGATCTCAAAAAGATTGATCCCAAAGATCAACAAGAAAAAATTGATCGTCTAGCAGATAATGCCAAGAATCTTTTGAATAATGTTTTTTCAGATCTGATGGATAAGTTTAAGAAGAAATAAGAATTAAGAGCATGTCTAAGTTTATTCTAAAATGTAATACGACAGCTCTTTTGACCTTGCTAAACCCCGAAGCGCTCAACAAGGTTAAATTAGGAATTATATTAATAAATATACTAATTTTAGACATACTTCAATAGGTTGTTCTATTTTTATATGTAAAGCATTTATTTTTAGTACTCAATTGAGTACTAAAAATAAATGCTTTTTCTTTGTTTATATCTCATAGATATACTTTCAGGCAAAAAAGTGGAAAAGTAGCAAACTATTCCATAAAAAAAAGTCAGTATTTTCTAGAGGAAAGCGTTTAGATTTTTATCTTTAGGATAGAGAGACTTTAAGACTCAAATTAGAAAATAAAAGGTATGTGAAGTTTTTGCCAAGAATTAAAAAATCATAGACTTTTGAGCATAATTATATAGTTTAGAAACTTGCCTATTGGAGATTATTTTGTTCTCTTCAATATACTATTATTAGGTTTTTTGGTGCTGAACTCTACAGAAAACCGACGAGACAAATGCAATGAAGTTTGATTAACTGCTTCAGTGGAGAATATATATAATGCTTAGCATAAGAAAGACTCAACATTCAGATTATAGTCTAACCCTACAAAACAATTAAAAAATAATGGATAAAGAACAGTTGCTGACAGATTTACAAAATGCCCTGGATGAAGGAAATATCTTTAAAGCTCGGGATCTTGTTGTACAGGCTTTAGAGACCTACCCAAATGAAGCTTTTGGTTATTACTATAGAGGAGAGCTGTGTTCTTTTACAATGGATACAGAAGGTGCTTTAGAGGCTTATACCAAAGCCGTTGAGCTAGAGGCTAGTTCTGTACAATATAAACTGCGTTTAGCACACACACTCATAGAAGTGAACGATATAGATAGAGCAGAGGATTTGTGTGATGAATTGATGGAAATGGATGAAGACAATCCTAAAATACAGTTTGTAAATGCTAGTTTTCATTTGACAGTAGGTACTGTTGAAGATGCGGCTGAGTGTTTATCCAAAGCTGTTGAGCTAGATCCTGAGTATTGGGCAGCTTGGATTGTACGTGCTAACTTAGCAGCATCTAATCGTGACTTTGAGTCAGCAATGAATGATATAGAGGTAGTCTTAGCAGCAAACCCTAAGCATGTAGAAGCACGAAAATTACGCATTAGTTTTCTTGAGATGATGGATCCAATTGATTGGGAAGCAATCAAGAAAGAACACTTACTTTTACTAGAAGTAGATGAGAATGATATTGCCTATCTCTTGTCAACAGGTAGTGTTTGTATGTATATGGAGGATTATCTTGAAGCAGAAGAGTACTTTGATCGAATCTTACAATTGACAATTCCTCAGCAAAATGCTTCGGCAGAATTCTATAAAAATAGAGGCTTGGCGCGATTATATCAAGAAAAATATGCAGAAGCTATTGATGATTTCAGAATGGTAACAGATCTAGACGAAGAAGATCCTGAAGGATATCTGTATATGTCTGAAGCACGCAACCGGTCAGGGGATTTTAGTGGTGCAGTTGGTTATCTAGAGCTAGGTCTAGATATGGTGGTTAGAGGTAAATTCTTTCTGTATAAGAAGATGGGAGAGTTATTTATGGATCAAGGAAATCTAGATCGTGCAGAAGGTGCTTTCAAACAGATGACGAAGGATGAAACAGATGAGGGACGCAAGGAAGGTTTCTATTGTTTAGGAATTATTTATCATAAACAGGGAGATCTAGAAGAAGCTTATAAAGCTTGGGTGACGGCTAGTGAAAGCTTCCATATGAAAGCTGATGAAATGATTAACCTGCATTGTAAGGAGCTCCTAGAGGCAGAGATGAAAGAGGGAGAAAACGAAATGATTGAGGCTTATGCAGAAGCTTTTGAGCAGAATAAGAACAACGCAGTTCTCCAAAAAATGTTTGCTAAGATCTGGAAAGTAGATTTAAATGTAACCACTAAGAAAAACAAGATGTTAGCAGATTTACCTGCTGATATTAAGGATGTTTTAATGACAGCTTTTGAAAATCTAATGTTAATTCTTACACATAGGGGGTTTATTATTTTCAATCCGGGACATGACCATACTAGAGCTTTGTATCGAATTGAGAAAGCTGCCGCTGCTGCTGTGCGTATTTCGGGGCAACCACTCAACCAAGGTAAGCCTCAAAATCTAGATTTAGGAGTACAATCTGGTTATCTAATTATGGGAGGTTTAGGTGGTCCTAAAATGAGCCTAAAATTGTTCTTAAAAGAGGCTGATTCTAAAACATTAGCTGTAAATCATCGTAAAGAACTTCAGGATTTCTTTGCAGATGAGCAAACCCAATATTTAGGTGAAGAATTACAAACGATACTCAGTTAACCACTCTATCTTTATAAGAATTTTTTTAGTTCTAAGGCTTGTTGTGAAGTCAAGGGTAATTAATTAACTAATTATTCTGTTTATAGGATTATTTGCACTTTGTTAGACTATTTTCCACTCGTTAAAAAGAGATGGGCTCAACTAAGCTAACTATTTCTATCTTATTGGCTATATCCTTCAAGATTAGCTTTTTTACAACTTCATAAACTAAAACTTTAAATGGCTGAAGTAAAAGACGTAAAAATTGAAGAAAGTTGGAAAGAACTTTTGAATGAAGAGTTTGAAAAACCTTATTTTGCAAATATCAAGACTTATTTGTTAGAACAAAAGCAAGCAGGGAAAACGATCTATCCTCCAGGTCCTCAGATCTTCAATGCATTTAAAATGGTACCTGTGGATCAACTAAAGATTGTTATCCTAGGACAGGATCCTTATCATGGTCCAGGCGAAGCTCACGGATTATCTTTTTCTGTTCCTATGGGGGTACGTGTTCCTCCTTCACTACGTAATATTTATAAGGAACTAGAGAGTACCGTAGAGGGGTTTCAGCGTCCAAAACATGGAAATCTAGAAGCATGGGCTAATCAAGGTGTATTGCTCCTCAATGCTTTCTTAACAGTAGAACATAAGAAACCGAAGTCGCACCAAAAAATAGGCTGGGCTAAGTTCACAGATGCTGTTATCCAAACTATTTCTGAAAAATGTGAAGGGGTTATCTTTATGCTTTGGGGTGGTTTTGCCAAAAAGAAGGCTGCACTAATTGACGAGAATAAACATTTGGTGCTCAAGGCAGCTCATCCTTCGCCCTTGGCTGGAACAGCTTTTTTAGGAAATAATCATTTTATGTTAGCAAACCAGTATTTGGCAACAAAGGGTAAAGAGGCTATTAATTGGCATTTGGCTACATTGTGATAGATTCAATCACAGATATTTAGACATACTCTTAGACCGATATTCGAAATGTCAGAGTTCTATCCCAAGAAAAGTACTCTGACATTTTTTTATGAACAAGTTATTTAAAAATTGTCTTTATTGCATCAAGATCCTTGGAACGACTGTATTTATCCTAATCAGTAAACAACCTCAAAAATAGTATATACCTATGAGCAAACCCTTCAAAATATTTCTAGGAGTAATTTTAACCTTGATTGTTAGTGTTCTTATTTGGATGATAATAGATAGCATCATAAAGAGAAATGAAGAAAATAAGATTGAAGCAATTTTAAATGAAAGAGGAGTGGATCCTTGTCGATTGATGCAACAAGAACTTATGCCTTTATGTATGGATCCTAAAGTACAAGAAGCTGCTGGAGTTGATCTCAATGATAAAGGGGCTGCTCCCAATAATGAGGCTGATTTTGGAGATGCCATAAATGTACTTACTGATCTTAGTAATCTGCGCCATGAGGCAGCCAAGGAGTATCTGAGGCGAGAAGGTATTGACGAATCGTTGGCTGCGGCATTGAATAGGCTAACACTATCCGCTTGTTTAGGACAGGCATTTGATCAACTAAAATCCATGGATAGATAAATATTTAGGTTTTAAGTAAGAGTATGTCTAAAAAGAGCTTTATTACACTTTAGAATAAATTTAGACATGCCCTAAGTACCCAAGGCAATTACTTTTGACAAATATTTGTACAAATTTTAGATATGGCATTAGTATCATGTCTGTAAACATGACAAATTGTACAAGGATTAGAATGAAGTCGTTTAATAGAAACACTGCTTTTTCTTTAAATTCTAGAGGATTTGTCGAAGAACTATAATTTTTTAAAACTGAATTTATTATTTTCACGATAAATTATGCAGGATTGTGGTGTTTTTGCTGCTTAAGTACATTTTTGTTTAGGTACTTAGCACAATGCATTATTGATGATCTGTCAATAAAATTGACAAACTATTTGGAATAATCTCTATGAACTAGAGCCTATTTAAGTTTATTGAGCTAGAAAGTAGAAGCAAGTTATTGTCCAAAAATTACTTGAATAAGCTTTATTACAGCATCCAAAACATGGTTCTATTGGAACCATTCGTATAAACACGATTCTTTGACACAGACCAAATACCTTTACCCAAGTATGTTATTTCCCACATTCAAAACTACTTATAAGTCGCTAATCGCAATGTTTTGGCTAGCGAGTACATTAGTCGCATCTGCACAAGATGTTCCCCATGATCATAATACTCACGCTACAGATACTACAGGCAATGAACTGGTAGATAGTAAGCCTAAAAAGCAACCTAAGCCTAAAAAAGAACGCTTTAAGGTAGAGCCTAAAGATACTTGTTATAGCTTTGCTCATGCATTCAAAAGTAAGGATCAGGTAAAATATTTAGATTTATCAGATGAGGTTGTTACAAAGATTCCAAAGAAAATTAAGCGTCTAGAAACACTAGAATCTGTATTATTGAAACATCAGATAGATTTAGATTTTAATTATGCATTTGGTATATTGTCTACGGTGTCTAATCTGAAATATCTAAATTTATCCAACAATAAGCTGATTGACAATGCAAGTATTTTTGCAATCAATGAAGAGATTCGAAAGTTGAAATCTGCGGGTAAACCAGATGAGAATGATACACCTGACCAGAAAAAACAAAAGGCGAAAATTCGATTAGAAAGTAGACTGAAGATAGAGAAATTAAAAATTAAACGAGATGCTGTTCGGGGAGCTTTGCCAGATAATATAGATACGCTACAAGGACTAAATCATCTAGATTTGGGTGAAAATCAGTTCAATGCAGTTCCTGAATGTTTGAAGGGGATGGCTGGCTTACGCAAACTAGATTTGTGGCGAAATCAAATTACTGATTTTCCTGATTCTTTGGGGAATTTAGAGCGTTTGAGTTATTTGAGGTTAAGAGAGAACAAATTGACTCATTTTCCTAGAAGTCTAGCTAGCATGAAGGATTTAGAATACTTGGATATGAGTTCTAATCAGATTGCGGATATAGCACCGCAGGTAGAACAAATGGTTAGTCTAAAGTACTTGAATCTAACTGAAAATCAAATTTCAGAAATTCCTATTGAGGTAGCTAATTTGCCTGAAATAGAGGTCTTAGATCTAGGAGCAAATAGTATTCGTCGTATTCCTCCACAGATAGGAGAGCTCACTACACTCAAAGAATTAGATTTTAATCGTAACAAAATTGCCCGATTACCTGAAAGTATCTCAAAACTAGTTAATCTAGAACGTTTGGTTTTAACAAACAACATGTTGACGATCCTACCTAAGGAGTCTACAAAACTAAAGAACCTAAAAATCTTATGGTTGAGTTACAATTATTTTGGGAATGCTTTGGATCAAGTGGCAAGCATTAATTCTTTAGAGGAGTTATACCTAAGGAGCAATGATTTGACTGAAATCTCTCCAGAAATGGACAATCTGCGATCATTACGCAAATTAGACTTGAGTGCCAATCCTCGTCTAGATACCGAGCAGGTGCTTGGGGTATTGAAATACTTACCTAATCTAGAGTATTTAGATTTGAGCCAAAACGAAATTAGTCAAGTATTTGAAGAGTTCAAGAAATTCACTAACTTGAAGATCCTTGATTTACGAAATAATAAATTCACAGAGCAACAAGAACACGAACTCCAAGATTTATTAAAAGATACACATGTGATTTTCTAGACAGGAGATATTAGTTCTATAAAAATTGATAATCAATTTTTTATAGGTGTTTTTAGGGAATAAAAAACCGCTTTTATACTTTACAGTTAAAAGCGGTTTTTTGTTGCAAACACCCGTAGTTTGCTGATTATTGGGTGATTTCATTTAATATGAAACCATAGAAGTGCTCTATAAACACCCTATTTAGGCAGTTTCCATTTCTTATACAATTTCTGTAGATCAGGATCTGTCTCTGTACTTCTAATTTCCTTAAGAGTATTCACCGTCCATTCCTCCATTGCCTTCTTATTTTGATCAAAAGAATGTTTATATAGCAAGTAGATTGCATTAGAAGCACCATAGCGCCACCAAGTCAAGGTTTTAGGTTGATTATCAAGCGCAATAGCCTTGAACGCTTCTAGTTTTTCCATAGTAAACTTATCATCTTGGATATTAATAAGCAGATTACTATAAAGCTTAAAGAAGCGGAAACTCGCATAGTTATCGGTTTTTTTCCATTGTGTATCAAAGAAAGAAGCAAAAGATTTATCTGCTCCTTGAGAATAGATATCTGCAATCAACATACGGAGTGTAGTACTATTTTCGTTCTCTAGTGTTTTAGCATATTGCTGAGCAGTAGCCAAACTTTTATCCAAACTAATCAGGGCACCTAGAGCAGAAGCTAATACCAAATAAGAAGGTTCTTTTTTCCCAATAGCTATTTTAGGAATTTCCATATATTTTGGATCATTCAACATACCCAATTTATCCATTGCTGCTGCGCGTACATGTGCACGTGGATCATTTTTAGCCAAATCTTTAATTATTCTGATAATTGCAATATCTGCCTCTTCATCCACCATAATATTATCAACAGCAATTACCCGAATATTCCAGAATGGATCTTTTAATGCTTTGGTAAATACTTTTTTGACTTCAGGATTTCCCTTTTGCTGGTATTGCAATCCTTTTAGTGCTTCGGAACGATCCATATAGTTGGTACCATACAAGTATTGTGAGACTCGTTCATCCTTGTTTAACTCATAGTTGCGTTCGGCCAGCAAAATACGATCTGCATCTACTGCAATCCAAGAGGGGGGAAGTTCAGATTTGAAACGGAACGTTTGCTTAGGCTGATCCATCCAAACACGTTCGCGTTGAGCTTTACTACTAGTATGAATATCAATGTCGATTGGTAAAATAAAAGTAGTATTTTTGTCTTTGGCTTGCTCTTGAATAATATTAACTACAACCTCTTGCTTATTTTTATCATAAGAGGTTCGAATAGTTAAATCTGGATGTCCAGCTCTAAAAAACCATTGATTAAAGAACCAGTTCAGATCTTCACCAGTTACTTTCTCAAAAGCCAAACGCAAGTCATGTGCTTCTACTGCTGTATATTCATGTTCTTTTAGGTAAACTTTCAGTGCTTCAAAAAATGCCTCATCTCCAATATGATTGCGCAACATATGCAAGATTGTTCCACCTTTATTATAACTGTGTTGATCAAACATATCTTCCTTGTCATCATACTGGAAGTGAATTAATGGATGCTGATCACCATACAAGACAGCTTGGGTGATATAGCCACTCATTTCATTTTTACGGATGTAGTCTGCAGCATCTTTTCCATGCTTATGTTCAAACCAAAGATATTCGCTGTAATTGGCAAAGGATTCATTCAACGGAAGATTAGACCAACTCTCACAAGTGACCAAATCACCAAACCAGTGATGCATCATCTCATGAGCGACAATAGCTTCATTCAGGTCACCATTATCCAATAATGCACGAGAATCCATTTGCATAAACTCTCCAAAAATAACACCTGTAGTGTTTTCCATTGCACCCGAAACATAATCGCGAACAATCACCTGTGAATATTTCTGCCAAGGATATTTATAACCCAATTTTTCAGAGAAGAAGGTCAACATTTCTGGTGTATATGGATAGATAGCTTTGGCATCTTTCTCAAATTCTTTCTCTACAATATATTCCAACTCAATTCCATTCCAAGAATCTTTCACTGTCGCAAATTCACCAATTGCCATCATAAACAGGTAAGGCGTATGTGGTTTGTCCATCAACCAATAATCCGTACGTGAACCATCCGTATTCTTTTGGCTCTTTTCCAAAACACCATTCGAAAGTGTTCTAAATTTATCTTTTACAGTAATGGCAATTTCTTGTGTACAACGCTCATTCGGACGGTCGATAGTTGGGAACCAACAAGAACTTGACTCTGTCTCACCTTGTGTCCAAATCTGTTGTGGCTTGTAAGGATCATCACCCAATGGATTAATAAAATACAATCCTTTATCTGCGGTAATGGCATTACTTCCACCTAGTGGCAATTCATTTGGCTTAGCCACATATTCAATATAAATCTTGTACTCTTCCTTAGCAGTATACTTCTTGTCAAGTTGAATATGGATTTCGTAAGGTACTTCTTTTTCTTGTACTAACTTCGTTCTGTAAACGTGTTTTAATGGTTTTAGCTTACCTTCTGCATCGAGTAAAGCTACCTTTTTAAGGTCAAAACCTTTTGCATCTAATCGTAGCTTATCGGTTGTATAAAACAGGGGTTTCAGTGTCAAAGTAGCTTTACCAATCAGATACTGTTTACTCCAATCAAAACGTACATCTAGCTTGGTGTGCAATAAATCATTGGTTCTTTTGTAACTCGATCTATAAATTGGAGGTTCATAGATGCTTGTATCTTTAGTTTCGTTTGGGTCTACTCGATCAGCAGTTACCGAAACAGTATCGAGCATTCTTTCTTCAATTGCAGGTTTGTACAATGCCGCTTTTGGATAACAGGCACTGAACGAGAGTGTAATAAGACTTAGATAAGTCCAAGATTTCCAGTTCATATGATTGTGTTGATTCGTGATAATACAATTTTAAGTATGATATAGTGCAAAAAACATTATATTCTTTATAGGCAAAAAATAGGAGTCCTGAAGGGACGATACAATCATTAGCATTGCGGAGTAAGCCCAATGCTCACAAAAATAACAAAAAAGGAATTATCCATTCACATTAGGATAATTCCTTTCAATAAGACTATTATATCATTAATAATGATAGTTCGTTGACTTTTGAATTTTCTCACAAACCCCGAAGGGCTCTGCAGAGCTAAAAGTCAACGAACTATTGTAATAAGACTTTTCTAGTAAGTGGAACGTAAACGAACCTTGGTTGACTGCTGAATCCAACATCCTACTTTATAAGATGCACCTTCTTTCCAACCTAAATCTTTTTGGAATACTTCACCTTTAGTTGGTAAATATGCCTTGTATTTGCTGATTTTTGAATTAGCTTCACCAGCTACAGAAGGATCTACAGATTTAGCTTTGCTCCACTCATCCATTGCTACCCAAACGACCACCTGTGCATGAGGACCAGTTCCTACTCCATCAGATGCATCTGTATCACAACGCTTACCACTTGCTGCATACATCGTTCCTACTAACATATAAGGCTTACCCCAGTTTGGACGGAATTTAGATGCTTGACGCAAATATTTACGTGCGCTAGAATAGCTACCAGCTCTATATAAATCATATCCTGTAGAGTAAGCAATATCTGCTTTTTTCTCTTCTGGAATACAATCAGGATCATTATCCAAAGCATCTTTGTAGTATTTTTTAGCTTCTTCTTTTGCTGCATTCTTTTCCTCTTCTGTCATTTCTTTGAATAGAAGATGCTTTCTATCTAATAATCTACCTTTCTCATAAGCACAAGCCTCTGCAAATAGTTTTTCAAATTCTTTTCTTTCTCTATCATCTGCAATTTTCTGATTAATTTCAGCCATTTTTTTGTATAGTTCATTCTCAGTTCCACACTTAACCTTCAACATTTTCATGAATTCCTTATTCTGATTTTCATTCTGAGGATCAGCTTCATGCAATGGTGTGTATTGCTCTACGTAGTAGTCACAACCAAAAACCTCATTCTCTAAAGATTTCTTAGGATCTTTACCACGAGCTTTGAATTTCTGCTCCCACTTTGCCCACTTCTCTTCATACTTTGCAGCATTCTTAGTCTTATTGGTTACATTATGCTCTACAATCTTCTTGAACTTGCCATGCATATTACGGATGTATTCTGCATCAAAACCTTCTTTTCCAGTTTGGTATAACCATACTGAAATATTCAAATAAGGAGAAAAGATCACATGATGTACTTCATTACCACCTAGTTCAATTGCTTTATTCATCACTTTTAGCTGTTCTAATGGATCAGCCTTGAAGCGATTCATGTAATAACCCTGATATGCACGATCTGTAGCTTTTTCACCAGTACATCCTGCCATTTGATCATAAAGATTAATCATCATTTTCAAATCAGCATCTTTTTTTTCCTTATCCATCGCATCTTTCTTCGCCATTTCAACTTTGATACGCTCCTGAAACATCTTGATACCATCTTTGAAGTGGCGTCTAGGGGCAGGTGCGGGTGACTTTACATGTTGAAAGAGTTCTTCCCATACAGGAAAAGCCTTATCATATTCCTTATTGTTGAAATATCCTCTGTAAATTACGTGTTGAGTTTCCGCAGCATCCTTACCCTTAGGATAAGCTTCCCATGACTCACATTGTGCTATACCACTTGTAGAAAATAGAACGCTCAGGGATAATGCCGTTCCGAACTTAAACATTTTTTTCATACTCATAATCCTTATTCTTAATTATAGATATTAACGATTTTTAGATGTGAATTTGACTGCTTACTGACTAATAACAAATTTCAATTACTTTTATACTTACAGTCAAAAGAAATTTAGCATTTTATACCCAAAATATAAATTTCTACTTTATCTAAATTTAGTGCGAATAAACCAATTACTTTCATTAAAGGTAAAACCTAAGTTAACCTTGAAGAAACGTTCTTGTATTACATCTGGATGACCTAGATAACCATACTCAAACCCAATGTTTACAAAAGCTTGCGAACGTTTAGTCTTTATAGGTAAGCCAAAGCCAAAAGTTATGCCATACTTAGATAACTGATGCTGTTCAGCACCATTTATGGTGCGTGGGTCATTGCCATAATAAGCACCAAAACGATAAATAATTCTTTTTAGGTAGTTTTTATAATCTTTGAGTTCTAGGAAAGGTCTCCATTGCAAGCCAATAGCAAATAGATTGGCATTACTCAAGGTATCAGAAGAGGAAGTGCTAGAGAAGTTGCTCCATAACTGACCTTCATAATTAAAGCCAACACGCCAGCGGTTTCCTTGCCCAAAGGCAAGACCTGCACCAAACTCAGCAGGTAGGTTCATACTACCCTGAACATCTTCTACAATAGATACTGTATCCAATGTGTAATAAACGCCATAACGTCTAAACCGATCTGTAGTGTTGAGACGGACTTTAGAGCCTGCATTTCCATAAGCCCCTACAACAAGTTTATAAGGTTCTTTGCGGCCTGCTTTTTTAGGATCCTTCTTATTGGTAGCAAACTCATGTTCGTATTGAATGCCCAAGTCCCACAAAAGTCCTACAGCATTTTCTTCAGAAGCATATTCTGTATCAAAACCATAGATAAAAGAACTATCCTTATCTGTAAAAGTAAGAATACTATTATAGCTTGTGCGTCCAAAGAGTACTCCTAAGTTAAAACCAGCAGAGAAACCTTTGTAGCGAAATCCATTGCCCCAGTTTACTCTAAAACGCGTCCCACGACCTCTATAATCGTATTGTATCTCTTCATTGATACCGGGTAAGGTTCTAGTAATTTGCACATCATAAGCGACAGTACTATGCGGCAATAAACTAAAATTCATTCCCCACTGAATGGGTACACCTCTACGCAAAGAATCTTTCTCAATTTCCCAACTTCTAGTGATAGGCATAGTTAGGGACAAATAAGATAGGTTTCCATCATTTGCTTGAGTTTTCAATCCTGTGCTGCTTTCACTAAGTCCACTATGTTTATAAAAAACACCAACATCCATTGAAGTAAAGCTTACTTTACCCAAGGATGCGGGATTAATTAAATTAGCATCAAAAAAACTGCTGTAGGTTGCGTTTAGTCCACCACCTGTATTAACAAGTGGAGCAAAACCCTTGCTGTATAGATCGCCAATACCATATCTAGAGTAAGGAGAATTGCGTCGAGTAAATGTTTGTGCTTGTGCAAGATCACAGAACAGAAATCCTAAAATAATTAAGGAATAAAAATGAATTTTGTTATTGAACATTGTAGTTTAAAATTTGATTTAGCCCAATCAAGACCAAATTGGGCACTGCAAATATCTCATTTTTCAAGTGAGTTTCAAAATAAGGTGTATCTCCACCTGTGAGAACGACCTGAAGATTGGGATAATGTTGATGATAGTGTTGGATAAAACCGTAGGTTTCATGTATAATACCGAGCTGAACTCCCGTTTGGATAGAAGTTTCAGTAGAATTTCCAATAAAATTTAATTGATCCAGTGCTGTTCTTTGTATTAAAGGTAATTTTGAAGTTAGTTGGTGCAAGGCTTGAAAACGCATGCTTAAACCAGGCAGAATACTCCCACCTAAATACTTTCCTTTCTTATTAATAAAATCATAAGTCAAACAAGTACCTGCATCGATAACCAGGATATTTTTTTTACCTAAGATAGATCGTGAACCCACTACAGCTGCAATTCGATCTCTACCCAAAGTCTTGGGTGTAGCATACTGAATATCAATAGGAAGCTTGGTTTTGGTGCTTAAAAAAATGAAGCATTTAAGTGCTTTTTTTAGAAAACGCTTAAGCTTTCCGTTTTTCTTTCGTACAGAAGAAACAATAGCATGTTGAATAGAATATTTTTCTAGAATAGGTTCAATAATTTTGGGACTAGCTTTTTCCCTATATAATAACTTGACCAAATGCCCATGTTGGTCAAAAATGGCAAGTTTAGAGCGCGTGTTTCCTATATCAATGCACAAGTTCATGGCAGTATCTGTATTGATTGAATGTTGCTATCTGTTGTTTACTTTAATTTGATAGCGAAAAAAAATTGTTCCTTCGTCCAAATAAAACAAAACGATCAACAAATTTAAAAAGTAGCATCATTGTAGATATTATAATTAACTGCGCAAAAGTAATTATTCTTAGCTTGAATAATTCCTAATTTTTAATTTTTTATTGATCCAATAAATCAAAAAAGTGATCAAACCAAAGCTAAGTACCGATCGCCAATGAAAACCAAACTGCCAATTTTCCTTTATTTCAGTTTCTTGCGTTTGGATATCTACCAAATTTGCCCAAACAATAAATAAATCTGCCATTGGGACAAAACCTCCCAAATAAGATTTTTCCTTGCCAGCTTTCCACCCTAGACCAAAGCCTTCTATACTATTGCGCAAGCCAGTTGCCAAGATAGCATCTTCTTGTAGAGCGACAGCACGTAAACCTACAATCGAAGCCGAACCACCTACACCCAAAAGTACAGGTCCAGAATCTACATCAGCCCCACCACCGATAGCATGCTCACGAATTCCAGGCAAACCAAAACGATAGATTTGTAAGTGCTTTTTGTAGCTGGCATATTGCGATTTGGCGAAAGCCGAATCAATTTCTACCAAAAAACAAAGCATCAAGCTGCTCGAAGAACCTCGACCACCTTCTCTATCCAATACTTTTCCATTCTTATAATCGACTTCATGTGGAATAAGGTTTGTCTGTGGATCTAAATAATTCTCTTCAATCTGTTTTACCCAAGCTTGAATAAGTGCAGCATGACGATCAGTTTGGCTTATTTTATTATACTGCGCCAAGGCAGCCATACCCACTACATTATCAGCTGGCCAAGCTAAATTTTTGTAAGAACTTAGAAATGGGGAAGGAGCTTGGGCAAAAGCATTGGCAATGTCTTGACAAGATTGTTCATAAGTTGCCCATAGGCTACTATCTTGATTCAGTGCCAAGCGTTTGCCTAGTAAATAAGTTGTCCAAGCATTGTAGAAAATACCATGACTAAGTGGTTGGTCTTTATGAAATTGCTCTTTGGCTTTGGGCAGATTCATTTGTGTTAAACACCAATCAATTTCCTGTAGAGCCTCTTGGCGAGTTGGGTGATCCGAAGGGAGTTTTTGTACCAAATCTGCCCAAGATAATCCATATAAACTATAGGCAAAAATAAGTCCTTCGGGATACAACTGATTCATGCGCTTAGGCAAATCTTTATGCATTTCTTTCTTCAAATAATTGAGCTGATAATGTGCATCCTGATTGATATTGTCTTGGTAAATAGGTTGGTGATGAAGTTTTATGTTTATAATGATTAGATAAATAATGAAGAATAGATAAAGGAAAATTCCTGTACCTTTTGCAAACAATTTTAATCTTTTTAGTAAGATTGATTTTACATTTGCCATTAGATAGGATTGAATTATATGTTTATACAGTATGAGTTTAAGCACTTCAAGAATACAAATTCAAATCGAAAAACAAAAGGACTTTAAGGATACTTTAAACCTACTTTAACGACATTAAACAAAAAACGCAAAACCACATTATTAGTGGTTTTGCGTTCGATTTTTTATTTTCAAATAATCTCAACTAGGAGATCCTATTTTATAAGTTACTGTTCTGTTTCTACTAAAGTTTTTTCTTCTTCTTTCTCTTCTTGTGTACGACCATTTCTATGGATATGATAGACGCTAGCTTGTTGTGTGCCAAAGAGTAGCATATCTTGAATATTTACATGAGAAGGTCTAGAAATCATATAGTAGATGGCATCTGCTACATCTTCAGCTTTTAGAGGTTGATAATCCTCATAGATTTTTGCTTTTTCTTTATCGTCAAATCTAACCAAAGCAAATTCTGTTTCTACATGTCCTGGACTTACAGATGAAACTCTAATGTTGTGACTATGTAAGTCAATACGCATTGTTTTGGTCAGAGAATCTACAGCAGCTTTAGTTGCACAATAAACATTTCCGTTAGGATAAACCTGAGTAGCTGCCACAGAGCTTACATTTACAATATGTCCTTTTTTACGTGCTACCATAATTGGACTAATCATGCGAGACATATACAATAAGCCTTTGATATTGGTGTCAATCATTTGCTCCCAAGCCTGCATATCACCATCCTGGAATGGAGCAAAACCTTTAGCCAAACCTGCATTATTAATTAGTACATCTATATTTTTCCAGGCTTCTGGCAAAGAATTAAACGCTGCCTTACTAGCCGCTTCATCACGTACATCAAAAGCCAAGGTTTCGATTTGAACATCATCGTGACGATCCTCTAAGTATTTTTTGAAAATAGCTAAGCGATTTTCGCGGCGTCCCGTAATGATGACCTTATAACCATCAATGGCTAGACGTTCAGCTAGTGAACGACCAATCCCAGAGGTGGCACCTGTAACCAATACTACAGTATCTTTGTTTGGATTGTCATCAATTTCAATTTCAATATATTCATTAGGTTCTGTATTGCTCTCATCTAGATCTTCCAAACGAATTACACCAAAACGGATATCCTCTTCTGCTGAGCGAAAATCCTCGTCTAACAAGTAAGCCTGTAAGTAATTCGCCTTAGCAGCCTCTGTCATACCTAGCTGTAGTTGACAAACGGCAAGAGCATAATAAGCTTGCTCAAATTTAGGATCAATTTCTAAAGCTG
>JAKVCT010000209.1 GCA_022448995.1 Saprospiraceae bacterium | reverse complement strand
CGTGATTTATCAAAACTCTAAAAGAAATTAGTTTCACTGAGCCCTTCGGGGTTTACTTCGTAGAGCCCTTCGGGGTTTACTTCGTAGAGCCCTTCGGGGTTTACTTCGTAGAGCCCTTCGGGGTTTACTATAAATTAATTATGTCCACTTACTTACGTACTTACTTACTAAACAATTGTTATGGAAAATGTGGAGCTTTTACGCAAGTTGAGATCTCGAAATTCTAAGATATATAACCAAGCATATAAGGAAATCTACCAAAAGGCTTACCGAGTATGTACGAGCTTTGTGCTCAAAAATAGTGGGAATGAGAATGAAGCAGGCGATACTTTTCGTGATGCTGTTGTTATTCTGTTGCAGAAAGTGCGCAAGAATTTAGATTTTCAGTTGACATCCAAAATAGAAACCTTATTGTATGGAATTACTCGAAATCTGTGGATGAAGGAGTTACAGAAGCGCAAACGTAAGAAGGAATTTCATGTTGAGGAGATTCCTGTCAAAGTTGAAAAAGCAGTATCCGTAGATCGTTTTTTTGAAACTGATGTTAAGGATAAAGAGGAGTTAGGTGAATTATTGATGCATATCATGCGTACTTTAGATTCGTTTGGAAAAGAAGACTGCCGCAAGATTATTCAATTATTTTATTTAGAACAAGCTTCTTTGCGTACTATCGCAGAAGAGTTTGGGTTGACAGAAAAGTATGCCAAAAAGAAAAAAGCAAATTGCTTGAAATATTTGAGAAAAGAAATTTTAAAAGATATACAGATTTAGGAGTACATTCCAGCTCTTCATTCCAAAATAAATACCCTTTTTCCCTTCTTATCTATTCTTATTATTTTAATAGAGTTGAATAACAGAATTGTTCTTAGAGCATATCTGAAATTAGTGTACTTTTTGTTAATATCAGTACTATTTTAACTTCGTTGAGTCCTTTGGGGGGCGACTAAAAATTAAAAATCAGCGAACTGTCAAAGTAAATATAATTATGAAAATATATGGGTTAATGAGTCTTGTTGTATGGTTTTATATGACAAGCAATAGCTTTGCGCAAGAAAAATATGATCGAGCTTATTTTGATCAATTTCCGAGCTTTTTTGAGATCTTGAAACACTATGCAAGTTGTGATTCTGATTTCCTATACCGTTCTGTAAATTTATCGAAGTTTGAGAAGAAAAAAGAAGGATGGTTTGTTAAGATTTATCACGAAGAACACTATCCTCAAGTAAAAACTTACCGTCAGATTTGGTCTGCCAAGAGCAATAAGTTTTATGGAAAATCAACACAAGAAGTTGCTATACGCAATTTGAATACACATCTTAATCATCCACAAAATTTATATCACGATCAATGTTGGTTGTGTGCTTATGAGCAGGCAGAAGAAGACCTTATTAAGCTCTTAGAGACGGAACAAAAAGAAAAAATGACAGCTCAAGAATTGGAATGTTTAGCCAGGGCATATGCCAAGATAGGGAACGATCAAATTCTAGTTTACCACCAATTATCGAGTTTTGATTCTACATATAATGTTCAAAACCTAGACCTAGATAAGATTGGGAATGGTCTGAAAAATCTGCAAAAAGGAATAGAGTATTTTGAGTTTTTACAAACAAAATTTCCAAAATTTACAGGACAATTCAACAGTATTCAGACCCAAAAATCAAATTATCTACTCAAGGCATATTGTTCACTTCAGGCACTAAAGCAAGAACAATTAGCAAAGAAATTGTTGCCAGATCATTTGTACGATACCTGGCTTATAAGCCAAGCTAAAAATCTTCTAGAGAACTGTGTACCCAATTCCATACTATTTACTTACAGAGATTTGGATACTTATCTGTTGACCTATGTTCAAGATATACTTGGGATCCGTACGGATGTGACCGTAGTCCATTTGAGTAATCTAAATCTAGGGCGTTATGTTTATTACTTACAGAATAAAAAACAAGCTCCTTTGGAATTCAATCTCAGTGCTGATCGGTACAGTGGAGTGAATTATAGTCTGACAATGGTCAAACGCCTGAAAGATAGTATGGATTGTCGGATTGTTTTTGATAAAATGCGTAGTGATCAAACTTTATATATGGATAAAATTGTAAATTCTTCAGAACAAATTCTAGAGGTTCCTTTTTTTCCCACTACGCGGTTTTGGATAGACAATTGGATGTTTGATATTGGTAAAGCCCCACTTTTGATCAAAGAAGAAATTGTATTATTGGATATTCTGACTGCTAATAAAGGGAAACGCCATTTCTATTTCTGTACAAATATTCCACAGCTAAATCGCTGGGGACTTCATAAATATTTACGTTCAGATGGTCTAGTTTATAAGTTAGTGGAGCCCGAGAATGTGCAAGATAAAACAGTCTGGGCAGAAAATGTGATGGAGAATTATCGCTATAAGTATATAAAGACTACAGCTGATTTTCCCTTGGCTAAAGAACATGAGAATATAGAACATCAATATATGTCTTCTATTGTTCTGCTAGTTAACAAATGGACAGAAGAGGAGAAAACAGCTGAAATTGGAGATTTATTAGATTGGTTACATCAGACTTTTCCAATCGAAACCTATGCCTATGAACAAGCACACTTGTTTTTTGCACTTTCTTGTCACAACCAGAATAGATGGCGAGATCGAGATGCACATATAGCAGCTTACATTAAATATTTACAGAAGGAAATTACCCATTTTGATGCACAAGATACTGCTGAGAGGGCGAAATTGTATTGGGGCTTGCGAGATGCTGTGTTATTGTTGGCTTCTTCGGCTAGAGATATGCAATTGGAAGAAGCAGGAAAGCAATGCAAAGAAGAATTTTATCAATATACTAAATGGCAAAAATAATGATAAAAAATAATTATCATACCCTGATATTAATGACGTTAGCTAATTTGAGTTTCTTGGCTTGTGGAGGCGGCGGAGGGCAAGAAAAAGGAGAGAATGCTAGGATAGTTGATCAAGAAATATATAAGTCAACATTGCAATTTGACTATAGTCAAATTATAAAGGAAAGGTTAAAAGAGGTAGAAGGTGGATTGTTATTTTATAAAAAAGTTGATGCGATTTCAAAAGAAAATAAGCAGTTGCTTTTGGGGGATGCAGTTTGTGAGGTTTGCAAGAAGGAAAATGCAGGAATTATTCTGCTACAGTTGTTAAATAGTCTAGACCCCAGTACTGGAAAAACATCGACAGCGAACCAAATTGACCAAAATTGTAAAAAGCTGAAAAAGTTGATTGAGGATAAATATCTGTTAGCTATACAAGGATTGGAGAATCGTTATCATAAAGTGGATGAAGGTCAATCAAATGGGCTTAAGGCAGAAATGAAAAAAGAGCTGCAACAGTTTACTATTTATACCCATATGGCTTTGCCAGAACATAAGCCTGAAAAGCGTTTTGAGATTTGGGAAACCTATACATCACAAGAGTTTTTTGTTTTTTTACAAAAATTAGCAAATGATACAGGCAAAAATCCTTTGACAGAACTGATAGAAACTAGCAAATTGGTGTTTACGGATCCTAATAACAACTATGTAGAAATAGCATCCGTGGGCATTAAAGATACTGCGGAGGTTACTAATGCACTAACTTCAGCTTTTGTCAGCGCTTTTTTCCCAAAAAATCTAACTTTTTATTGGTCTAAATCTCAAACAGAAGAAGGAATAGAGAGTCCTTTTGTTTATTTGTATGCTGTTCGAAAAGATAGAGCTTCAGGACTTTTGATAAATAATGAAGATGTAGTGGATGCATCCATGTTTGTGGATTCGATGACCATGGCTCCTAATCTCAGTATCGTTATGGATCAAGAAGGAACCCGAAAATTGGAAGAGCTAACCGGTAGAAACATAAATAGAAATTTGACGATATGTGTAGATAATATTGTCTATTCTGCACCCAAGGTATTGGAGACTATTGCAGGCGGACGTCTCCAAATTACAGGTTTTGTAGGCGAATCTAAAGCAGAAGTTTCCCAGTTTGGAGCTATTCTCAGTGCTGGAGCTTTACCTAGCTATCTGCAGGTAATTAAAACAGAAAAAGTAATGAAAGAATAGGAAAGTTCGAATTCTTCAGTTAAGGTGAACAAGCTATCTAATCAATTGTTATGATAGATGCATTTTTTAATATTTGATAGCTGAACATATGCTAATTTATATTATGAAGTTGTTTAAGAATTAAGTAAGTAGATGGACACAATTAATTTATAGTTAACCCCGAAGGGCTCTACAAAGTAAATTTAATCAGCCTTTTAGCTTTGCTGAGCCCTTCGGGGTTAACTGCGTTGAGCTCTTCGGGGTTATTATAAAATTAATTATGTCCACCTACTTACTTAGATTTAGAGTAGAAACGTAGTTAAATCAATGGATTTGATGCAGTGAAGATAATTTTTAAACAACTTCTATGAATTAATGGATGTTCAAAAATCGTTTAACTAGATTGTAAGCCATTGAAGAAAGAAGTATATTTTATAAGACATGGACAAACAGAGTTTAATGTCTTACATATTGTTCAGGGAAGAGGTGTAGATTCCTCCCTCAACGATATGGGGCGCAAGCAGGCTAAGGCTTTCTATAAGGCTTATGCTAATATTAGTTTTGATCAGATTATTACCTCTACACTTAAGCGTACTCGGGAAACTGTCTCTCCTTTTCTGGAAACGAATACAGCTATCCACAGTAGTTATGAGGAAATAGATGAAATCAGTTGGGGTATCTATGAGGGACGTTCTACCAATCCAGCCTTGCACAAGAGCTACAAACAGTTGATTGCAGATTGGGGAAAGGGGCACTACGATTATCGAATTCCAGAAGGGGATAGTGCCTTGGACATGCATGCTCGTTTAGATCGGTTTGTTCAAAAACTAAGAGCTCTAGAGGCTGAGCGTGTTTTGGTCTGTACTCATGGTGGAACCTTAGCGTTTTTGATGGCTATGTTGCAAGAAGAACCTATTAGTGCAATGGTCAAATATCGACATCAGAATACAGGCCTGTGTAAGTTTGTATATGATGGACATCAATTTCATTTAAGAATTCAAGATGATGTAAGTCATTTGTCAGATCTGATTTAGAATCTATTGATTATGAGAAAAGAAAAAATAAAGCTTTCGGCTGTTTCCTACCTAAATACCAAACCTTTTTTGCATGGTTTGTACCGAAATGATCTGGATCAGGAATTAGAAATTAACTTAGATATACCTTCCTCTTGTGCACAGAAACTAATCAATAGAGAAGTAGATTTAGGACTGGTACCTGTAGCTGTAATCCCTCATTTGGAGCAAGCAGAAATTATTTCTTCCTATTGTATTGGGACAGAAGGAGAGGTGAAAACAGTAGCAATTTATTCGCAGGTACCTATCGAGGATATTACACATTTGTACCTAGACTATCATTCTAGAACTTCAGCTGCTTTGAGTAAGTATCTTCTAGAATATCATTGGGGAATTAAGCCTATTTTAATTAGTGCACAGCCTGGTTACGAAAGTAAGATTGATGGAACTTGTGCAGGTTTAGTGATTGGTGATCGGGCAATTGGTTTAGAGACTCAATTTCCCTACGTTTATGATTTGGGAACAGAGTGGAAAAAGCATACAGGCTTGCCCTTTGTATTTGCTGCTTGGGTGGCTGTGCGTCCTCTGCCTTCAGCCTTTTTGAAACGTTTTAATGCCGCTTTGGGTGATGGTATTCAGCGAATTCGACAAGTATCTTCTATGTTTCAATCCTATCATTCTAATTTCGATGTGCATCAGTATTATACCGAATATATTAGTTATAATTTGGATGAGAATAAACGAAAAGCATTAGATCGGTTCTTGGGAATTTTGAGGAAAAACCACTAACCATCGGACTTTGCGCAAAGCATCAAAAATATTGGTAGAATGGAATCCAACGAAACCAAAATCAATAACTTACTAGCTACACGGAATAGGCAAAATGTAAATTTAGCTTTCCAACTGATCAAAAGTCAATTAAAACTAGATGATAAACAGGCTATGCTCTATATTCTAAAGTATCACCATGATAATTTTTGGGAACGAGAAACGCAATCTTGGTATTTTTATGTGAATACGGTAATTTTTGAAATCCGTATTTATGAAGATCCTAGTCATAGTTATGATAAATATTCAGGACCTTATGTGGATATGTATTTGGGTATAGAAATCAAACAGGGACAGCAAAAAATTAAAACAGAACATTATCTAAATGAGGCAGATGTTTATGGGGATATGTGTCCTTATCCTTTTCAATTTAATTTGAGACGTGATTCGAAGGCTGTTTTTGAGCAATTTTCGGAGGCTTTGGATCAATGGTTGGAAGTTTATGACTTGTAAGTTGAAAAATAGATTATCTTTGGAGCAATATCAATTATTTTTTAAACAACTTTAAAGATAAAACAGAAGAATCATGTTTATTATTGGTTTAGGAACATTTGTTACTTCCATATTGTACAGTGTCCTACTCATTTTATTGGGTGAGTTGCTCAAAAATAGTAGAGGATTTATTGAGTACTTTACACAGAAAAAATTTGATAAAGAAACTTATCCTTATAAGTCTCCCGTGGAGAATACACTGAATACAATGGGGATTATTCTACAGGTAATTGCGATTATTACGATTGTGGTGGTGGTTGTAACAGGGATACTAGGTGTATTTAGAGGTAGCCGCTTTTTCTAAGTAACAGTCTAAATGTTTTCTAGGGTTACTTTTGTTCTTTGACCAGACAAATAGCTAATAATAAATTGTAGAACAACTCATTAGATTATTTATATAGCTTTGATATTTGGAGCTAGGCTGTTTCAGTGTTTTACCCTAAAAAAAGTCAGGTCAAGCCAAAAAATGGAGCTCAGTGTTATCAAAATCTACCCAACTGGATCAAATGGACTATATGGGTTGTCAGCAACAAAGAACGACGAACATTGACGTTCCGTAGGAACCGAGCCCATAGCGAGCTCAACGAAGTTAACTTCTTTAATGTCCGAACACTATAAAGTGATCATAATGAACAAACTATAATCCTGTAAGCCTGTAACACAAGTACGAGTTGTCCAGATTAAAGTGAGTTTTCTCTAATTCTGCTTATCTATTTTATTTCATCATGTTTTCTCGTGTATACTTCCAGCGTCTATGCGACCAAAGCCAATGTGAAGGTTCTTCTCTGAGATCTTCTTCCAGCTTTGACATGAATAATTGAGAAATAGCATTAAAATCTTCTAGATTAGCTGCTTCTGGCAAATAATCCACGTATACTTGATAATAACCACGTTTTAAGCGTCGTGTGTGCAGAAAAAACAGTGGTAACTCATACTCTTGACTATATTTGGAGGGACCATGTAGAACAGCCGTTTCTTGATTCATAAAATTGACCCAATGTGCTGCTTTACGATTGCTTGGGTTTTGATCTGCAATCATAATATAGATTAGATTTTGATCCTTAAATTCCTCAAAACTCTGTTTTGTTTCCTTGATAGACCTTAGATAAGTATTATGGATAGAACGTGTCCTTCTGATATAGGCGTCTAGATACTTATTCTTTACAGGTTTATAAAAAATCACGATATCAGGGATAACATGCAAAGTAGCCCCAATCGCTCCCCATTCCCAGTTCCCATAATGCCCCCCTACAACCATTAAGCTTTTCTGCTCACAGAATGTATTCATATACTCAACAGCATCTTGACGAACATCATAGCGTTTTTTGATACTAGCTTTTGACATGGAGAGTCCCTTGATTCCCTCCAGCAGGATATCGCAGAGGTGTGTATAGAACTTTTGCTCAATAATCTGTAGTTCCTTTGCTGATTTTTTAGGAAAAGCATTTTTTAAATTAGCTCTAATCACCTTGCGTCGATAGGCAAATACACGATACATTAAGAAAGCTAGCAAATCAGACATTCTATATAATAACCAAAATGGAATTAGCCAAAATAGAAAGATAATACCTCTGAAAAGGAGATAACTAAAATACTGCATATAGTTTACTTGTTTTGGTGATTATTCATCTATGTATATAATTTGATAACTAGGGTTTTATGTAGTTATAGTCTAGATTTGATACAAAGATTAAAAATTACCTAATTATTAACATAAACTTAATAATTAAACAAAAAATCTAGTAAAGGTAAATTGTAATTTTGCAGCATCAAATATAGCGTATTAAATCAGAAAAATTATCAAACAGGTATACAGCTATTTAATTATTACTTATTTCTCCCCTGAATCATTAAGTAGGTAGTTACAATTGCCTTGTTCAGCATCAAAAAACTTTTGTGGATTTGCTTCGCAGAGCCCTTCGGGGTTGTTATAAAATTAACTATGTCTATCTACTTACTTACTTTATTTTTGTAGAAATATATACACATTGCATTTAAAATATATTTTTAATTCTTAAAAAAGCATATGAAACTTAAATTACATTTGTTAGGACTCTTGTCTTGTTTGTTATTATGTACAAAATCTGTTTGTGCATTGACTCCAGGGGATATAGCAATTATTCAATACAATTCTGATGGTCCTGAGGGGTTTGCATTTGTTGCGCTCACAGATATTCCTGCCGGAGAAGTTATCTTTTTTACAGATAATGGTTGGCTGAGTTCAGGCTCCTTTAGATCTAATGAAGGAACAATTACATGGACAGCTCCTGTCGGAGGTGTTGCTTGTGGAACCATTGTTACTATCACTAACAATTCAGCGGATATAGGTGTAGCAACGGGATCTGTAGCTTTAGCGGCGAGTGGAGATCAAGTATTGGCTTATCAAGGTTCTTCTTCTTCTCCAAGCTTCATTTATGCTATTAATGCTGAAGGAAGTGCAGTTTGGCAAGCTAATGCAACCAGTTCAAATACTTCAGCATTACCAACAGGATTGATTGATGGTGTAACAGCTGTTGCTATTACAGAAGTAGATAATGCAGCGTATAATGGAGCTTTAACCAATAACACAAGACTTGCTCTACAGGGTGCAATTGGTACATCTACAAATTGGAGTAATACGAGTAATAGTTCTCCTGTGAGTTATGCTGGAGGCCCCTTCACCGTAACAGAGTGTAACACTTGTACCGAACCAACAACAACAACAAGTGCAATGGTAGCTACACCTACAGCAGGAGCAACATCCACTTCCATTGATATTTCTTGGACTAATGGTGATGGCATCAACAGAATTATTGTTATGCGTGAGGTAAATGCAGTAACCGCTACACCAACTGATGGAAGTACCTATAGTGCAAATA
>JAKVCT010000208.1 GCA_022448995.1 Saprospiraceae bacterium | reverse complement strand
GAACTTGATGATGAGACTGGTGAATATGTTCTAGTTATTGAAGAAGGCTCGGAAGATATAGAAAATAGGGTGTCTCATGTAGCTATCTATTTGGGCGTTGATGAGCAGGGTATGCATCGGTTTATCTCTAGTCGTATGTCTGCCAATGGTCCAACTATGTCAGATTTAACAGGAAATTCTACTGTTGTCTCTGGTATGAATTTATATTCGCGAATGTTTAGAATTGCTAGAAGGTTTTAATAGCTTATATTCTTATACCATTACAAAATCCCCTGATTTAATGAGTTTTTTAGCACATAGAATCTAGTATTAAGTTTACCTGTTTTATTTTACTTATTTTACTTACTTTACCTATTTTACTTATTTGTTTACCTATTTTACTAACATAAAAAAAAAGTTTATTTTACATTTAAATTGTATTATTGTAATTTTTGTTTTACTTATTGACAAAATTGTAAAACTAACTATGAATATATTGTCAAAATTTTTGGTGCAAAATTCCAAATTAAGTTAATATAAGGTGAATTGAGAAAGTATTAGGATTTTTTAGATAATTTTTTAGATAATTTTTTAGTCAACTTTTATGTATATATTTGAAGATAGTAGATTATTCGAAGATAGTAGATCATTCTTGAATTTGTTAGAGAAAAAAACATTAGGAAGTCAATTTTTAGCAATTTCACTTATAACCTCTTCCCTAGTCAACATCTTGCTACTTTTCTCTCTTAGTATTAATGCTACCCTTGAAGTTGAGGCTACTCAAAGCACTGGCTGGATTAATGCCTCTGGAGATTTGATGGTTCTTTCTGCTCAACCTTCTAAAAACCATGACTTTAGAAGAACTTTAGGTGCTGGTGAAGGTAACTATTTTGGCACACTTGGAAGATCTGAATCATATGCAAAATTTAACTATAACCTCCCATCTAATGCTATTGTAGAGAGTGCTACTTTAAAATTAAGAAGAAAATCTAAGGTATATACTAATAATTTCACAAGCAATATATTTGCAGGAAGAGCAACAAATAGCTGGTCTCAATACGGCACTACTTGGAACAATAAACCTGATAGTACACAAAATGTATCTACTAGTTTT
Organism: Saprospiraceae bacterium; assembly: GCA_022448995.1. Lineage (GTDB taxonomy): Bacteria > Bacteroidota > Bacteroidia > Chitinophagales > Saprospiraceae > JAKVCT01. Next base: position 8,160 of record JAKVCT010000208.1, on the reverse strand, counting down.
GCTAATTATCCTAATACTACAGATGCAACTCTAAATGTAACAGATATTGTTAGATCCTGGCAAAGCGGTTCTTCAAATCATGGTTTTAGAATTTATTCTACTACTAATGGCCAAGGTGCCTGGATTTGTTCCATAAGAAATAATAGACCTACTGGGACAGGAGGAAATTGGAATAACTGTGTGCCTCCACAACTAGAAATAAAATACATCATCAACTCCGCCCCAAACCAGCCCCTAATAAACACCCCAGACGCAGGTATGAAACTAGGTGGTCAGCCTTACAAAGGAGCAGACGCCCCGCCAGGTCTCTCCAACAAATCCAATCCTACAGGAACAGATGGAGTAGTAGATCTAGTAGACCCAAAAGACTGCGTAGAGAATAGTGGTTGCAGTGTCAGAGTAGATATTTCTAACATTTGGGATGAGAACAAAGACACCTCAGGAGAGCTTCAATTTACTAGAATAGATTTTAATCCAGTAGATGGAAAAGGACAATTTGAAAGGGTGGATATAATTGGCTACCAACCAGATAATAGAAAAGTTTTTACTAAATTTATTAAAGATGGTAAATATAATATTATTGTCACTGCTTACGATAAAAAAGGTTTATCTAACTCTATAACCTCTAAAGTTTTTGTTGATACCACAAACCCAGAATCTCCAATGATGCAAACCCTCCCAGAGTTCTCCAAAGGTGATCAGCTTGAAGTATTCTCAAACCCAGGCAAAGATGTACAAAACCTATCAGAGCCAATTACATATGACTTCTGTAGAGCAGATAATCCAGAGATGACTAAAGGAGTATATTGTTCTTCCACAGGAACGGTTCCTCCAATAAATCCAAGTGACCCAGATTCAATAACCCCAGTTCCAACAACTTTCTTCAAAAAAGATAGTGATGGAAACTTAACCACAGAGCCATACATCTTCCAAGAAACAAACAGCTTTGGCTTTGGAAACTTAGAAGAGAAAACCTACTACTATGCAGTAAGACATAAAGATAACATTGGAAACATTACAGGCTTCTCAACCCCAGTCTCAAGCACTCAAGACGCTACTCTCCCTACAATCCAAAACCTCCTCTTAAACAATCAAGACGGAAACTTTAGACTTTCTCCACAAAATGAGGATACATCCTTTGACACAGTGACAGTAGATTTCGACTTCACAGAAAAAAATCCTAAGTCAGCTAGATTTGAACTCATCAATCCAGTAGATGATTCTATAGTTTTTTCTCAAGAATTGACTTACACTCAAAAGGAAACCCCCCAGTCCCCTTGTCAGGGGGAGGAATGTGATGATTCCAACAACTCTACCTCAATCCCAAACCAATACACAGTCTCTGACTCCTTCAACGGAAAAGATAACAATGGAAATTGGCTAGCGGACGGAGCCTATAAACTAAAAATAATCCTAGAAGATAAAGCAGGAAACATTGGAGTAGAAGAAAACAGATACATCGTTATTGATAACACCCCAGGAAAAGCTAACATCACCACTCCAAAACAAAACACTTTTACTAACCAAGAAACCACAGAATTTTCAGGTCAAGTTATTTCCGATAATTCAGTAAGACTCTTCATCCAAAACGATTTACTAACTCAAAACCCAAATTCCACTAATCCATTTGATCCACTATTAACTCAAATTCAAGAAGCTAACTTAGACTTAATCACAGAGGAAAACAAATCTAAAACCCTAGAAATAAACCTGGGTACTATCACCGAAGGAAGTTACCTCTTCAATGGAGAAGTAGATGAAAACCTAAACACATCTCTAAGCCTAGGTCAAAACCTTTTCACCCTCAAAACCCTAGACTCTGTAGATAACATTGAAGATAAACAAATTAAGATCACCAGAGAAGAAGAGAAGCCAGTTAATACAAGTGCTAGTTTTGATACAATCAATTTCCCAGAAGATTTTAATTCAGGAGAAAATTCAGATAAAGTTTCCAATCCAAATATTTCCTCAAACTACACCCCAGCAGACTCAATCCTAACCAAAAACCGAAGACCACAAATCTCTATAAACCTAGAAGACCCAAACACTCAAGGTTATGGACAAGCTGGAATAGATAAAGATTCTATTAATCTAAAACTCTATGACAACAAAGGCAATGAACAAATCCTAGTGACAAATGGAGGAAGCTATACAAATCCACTAATTAATTATTCTACAACTTGCCAAGACACCTCTGAAACAGAAGGAAGTCACCAATGCACCATTAATCTAAACTTCACTCAAGACCTACAACCTGATGGAGAGTACTACCTAAAACTAGACTTCAAAGACAGGGCAGGGAATTATAATTCAGTTCCTAATAAAACAGAAGCTGAAATTATTCAAACTATCCAAAATTCTACAAACCAAAATTCAAACCAAAATTCTACAAACCAAAATTCTACAAACCAAAATTCAAACCAAAATTCAACTGAAATCCAAAACCTAAGACAAACTTCATACTCTTTCTACCTAGACTCTTACACTAAACTACAAACCCAAACTCCAATCAATAACAATCTCTACGCTAGAAAGAATCTTAAATTTAGTGGAGTGGCAGAAAGAGGAGGAAAGTTAAAAATCTCCAACACAAATCTAAACAAATCTGTAGAAATAACCCTGGAAGAAAACAATAATAACACTTTTGGAACAGACGAAAACGGAAACCAAATCACCGAAACAATCCAAGAAGACGAATCAGATCCTGACCCTGACCCCACAGACTCCTTCGTTCAATCAGCTTTCCAGATAACCTGCACAGACTCTTCCATCTACCAAGACTTTGATAATTCAGAATTAACCCCAATCTTTAATTCCACAAACCCAGAAAACAATGAAACCTGTAAATGGGAAGTAACTCTAAACCAAGAAAACTCAAACACAAATCCTGGAGCAATCCTAAACGAGAACATTATCCAAATAACAGATGATAGCGGAAACAAAGAAACTAAAACAATAAATACTCAAGTAGATCTCTTCGCTGTAGACATAACCCTAGAAAACATCTCAGGACAATTCATTTCAGCTGATGGAAATGAAAGACAAGACGACATTACTTTCAACACCACTATACAAAACCCATCCAATCCAGAAGATCAAGTTTTAGTAAAAGACTGGACACTAAAATTCTATAACTACGAACAAGACGAACTAGGAAACAAAACAGGAAACAGAAACCTAGTCAGAACAATTCAAGGTTCAAACTCATATCCAAATCCAATTTACTTTGATGGTAAAACAGATGCAAACCAAGATAATAACAACCAAGGAAACTGGATCCCAGACGGAGACTATGACTACGAATTAGATCTAAACACAACTGACAATCCAAACCTACCACTAATCATAGGAACCTTTAAAAACATTACTAAAAATACTTTAGGAGTCTTTGTTACTTACCCATATGGAATAAACCAAGAAAATCCTTTTATAACTACAGAGGGAGTAATTAACGTCCAAGGGCAGGCTAATTTGTTTGTGGGGCAGAATACCCCCCAGTCCCCTTGTCAGGGGGAGGAATGTGGTGATTCTAACCTAAACCCAACTCCAACCCAAACCGCTCTAACCTACGAAGACATCCAAGTCAGAATCTGTGTAGACACAATCGGTATAGAAGGAAACTGTGACTTTGAGAGAATAGCCGAAGTTGACGAATCAGGCTTTTTCACAAACACTGTTAATCTAACCAGACTTGCTGAAACTACAAACCACAGAATCTATGCCAGAATTATAGACAAATTTGGAAATGAATCAGAATTATCCAACACAGTCCATGTCAGAACTTCAACTCTAGACCCATTCAAATCCATTGAGATTGTCCCAGTTTATTCTGGAGCTAATAAACCAGAACAGGTTCAAGAACTAAAAGAATTAGTAAAACTCTGGAAAGAGGCTAAGCAAAAAGAAGAAGACACAGGCAATCCAAACACCACTGAAATCCAAAACCTAGAACTAGCCATCCAGGAACAATTAAAAACCCTCAGACAATTAAAACTAAAATCCACAGTCTCCAGTGATACTCAATTCGTAAAATTCAAATTTAGCGACCTTACAAATGTAACCGAGCTAGGAGATCAAAGTGATCCAGATAACCCAATCAACCAAACTAAACAAGAAATAGGCTGGATAGATAACTCAAACTATGATTATTTCAAACATTCCATAAATCCAATCCCATTAGATAATAACCAAATCCCACAAACAAGCCCATGTAACACCACAGAATGTACCTGGACTTACGACTATGCAATCCCAAACTTAAACGGTGGCTTTTACCAAGTAGACTTCACAGGGAGAAAAGGAGGGGTAGAACAAACCATGACAGCTGGATTTACGATAGATAATAACATCCTAATCACTCCAACCATTTTTGATATTAATAAGATTTTAACCAGCGAACAAATAATTGAAGAAGTGGATGAAGATGGAAATGTAATAGAAAAAATAGTTACAAACCAAACCACCGAAAACACCAGAGAATACCAAAAAACCTACTACACCAACACCATCAAAAACGAAATCATAGGTTTTGCCAATCCAGAGACAACTATTAAAATTAAAGATGAACTTACAAACCAAATAATCTGTGAAACCCAAACTTCATCTGTAGGTATATTCACTTGTATTTTAGACTTACCAATCCAAGACCCAATTAACCCAGAACAAAACTTAGAAGAAATTCAATTCCAGCTCTCTGCCACAGCCACCCTAGGAGAGGGAGAAAATACCAAGATAGAGCAAACCGAAGAAGTCACCAATCTATTTTATGATGTCAAAGCTCCAGAGCTAACTCAATACGAAAACATCAACAACAACCACTCAGACGTAATAAACCAATACCTAGACAAACAAGTAGAACAAGGAAACCTAACCAAAGAAAACGGTATCCCAGATGGTTTTTACAGGCAAGGTGGAGACACAGTAGAAGTAAGAATTACAGCCAATGAAGATTTAGCATATGGTTCAATCACTAACAAGCATGAAAGGTTTAGGTATGAGCAGGTGGCGATAAATTCTAATACAGAAGATAATTCCGATTCTACATTCCAATCCCACACCCAATCCCACACTCAAACCCACACCCAAACCCAAACCCTAGGCTACTTCCAGGTAGAGGGCTACGCCGATGAAGGGAACTACCAAGTAGAAATAGAAATCTCAGACAGAGCAGGTAATAAAACTAACACCACAGCTAATTATTTTGTAGACAACCAAATCTCAGACATCCCACTTCAGAATAAATATCTATGGGGAGCCTTTACAGGGTTTGACAGAAGAGCCTTAGAAGCAGTTCCAGATCAAGAAACAGAAGATGAAGAAAACCAAGACGAAGACGAAACAGAAGATGAAACCAATAACCAAGCCCCAGACACAAGACTACTACCAGCCTACAACAGACTCTTACAATCTCCAACCGAGGTTCACTACGCCATCAAAGACGATGAAGTAATCATCACTGGAGAAGCAGAAGAGGGAACTTATCCAATCTTAATAATTGATGGAGAGGATTATGAAGCCACTGAAACTTCTTATCTAACCTGCAATAATTACACTGAAGAAAGTATTAGAGAAAAATTAGAAAACCAAAAACAAGCAATCCAAGACGCCATCACCGAGGAAGAAGCAAAAGGAAACAATAACCAAAACCCAGAAGATAACACAAACCAAGAAACCATAGAAAAACTTCAAAAAGAGTTGGACAAACTAACCGAAGAATACATAAATGAACAAATAGAACTAAACCAAAAAGAAGAACTAACAGCCCCAGACGGATCCATCACTAAATCTTCAACCCACTGCCAATTCCAATTTACCTTTAACTTCAATGACTACCAAACCAGCCCAAACAACCCAAACCCAAACCAAAATCCCCAAAAACCCTACAGAATCCAACTAGCCCTAGAAGACAAATCTGGAAACAGATCACCAAGAACAATTTCTTACTTCATAGAACACGATAAAACCAAACCAAACTTCTTCTCAATCAATAATGCAAAGAATCCAAGAAGAAACACCCTAGTAGACTGGAGACAAGACGGAGCCTTCCAATCATACAGCGACGGAAGAGGAAACTTACCTACAATCACAAACCAAATAGATCTAACCCTAGAAGCAAGTACAGAACAACTAGCAGACATAGAATACTACCTAATAAACCCAAGAGGAGAAACCAAGGACTACCAAAGACTAATAAACACCAACAACCAAAAACATAGTCTAAACCTAAAACTAGGAGACAAAACAGCAGACAGAGACGGACAAGCAGGACTAGAGCAGGATGGGTATTACCAGGTGCTTTATAGGTCAGGGGATAGTGCGGATAATGAGACGGAGTTGAAAACTCTAATTGTAGAGAGAGATACCCTAACCCCCCAAGCCCCAAACTTATCCACCAACCTAAACTTCAGCTACAAATCCGAGCCTTACTTCATCTCTGGATTCCTAAGCGGAGAACCATACACAAACTCATCCCTCTTTGGAAACATAGGAAGAAACGGACAAAGAAGTGGAACCCTAAAAACTCTATCCATCTACAACGACTCCGACTGGGAAAGAACCTTTACTTTCTGTTCTAACCTAAGTGATAGAGCTACTAATACAAGCTCTGATGTCTGTAGAAGTGTAAGGACTCCACCAAGACCACCTAGACCTGGGGAGTGTAACATAACTGATTCAGCTAAAGACTCAATTAGAGAAAGCATAGAAGCAGGAGTAGATGAAAACGGAAACCAAATAAATCCAATCAATCCAGAAGACTTAGGATTCTCCAGAAGCTGCGGAATCTATGAACCAAACCTAATCAGTCAACAAATTCAAGATCAGGTAGATAAAGTAGTAACTGAACTAGAAGAGAAGGCTAGGGCAGAGCAAGAAAGACAAAAAATCGTACAAGATGAAAAACTACAAGAGATTGCAATTAAGTCTGCATGCTTAACAAACAAATTAGAAGAATACCAAAACAACAAAGGAGGGTCTAACACCTCTCAAATAGAATTTGATAACTGGGCAACTCAATGTGGAGCAAGTGATGAGATAAGAAACCTAGAAGTAGACATTCAAGATGAAAATGGAAATAATCTAACCCTAGAAGAAGCCTTTAAAAATAGCGTTGACGGAATCAAAGAACAGAACAAAAGAGGCACGATGGAAGGCTGTAAATGGGCTACTTGGCCATGGGCAGAAGATAGCTGTGTGTCTAATGGAGTAGGAGAGATAGTTCATCATACCAGTGAGTTTGTGGGAGAAGCTGTAGCAACTATTATAACCCCAACAACTTCAATAATTGAAACAACCTGGGAATCAGCAGTTAGTGGAGACTGGAGCAACTTTGGATCAAAATGGATAGATAATCACGATGCTCAACTTCCAATAATAAAAGAAAATATTAAGGGTGTAACTAAAAACACAGTTCATGGTATAGGTAGAGTTGTTGAAGCTGGTATAGGTTTGCAAGTAAATATATTCAACGCTCAACAAGCCTTATCTCAAACAGTTGCAGGCTGTATAATGGGACAAGAATGCAATACCAATGCTTTCAATCAAAATTATGATCAAAACACTCAACTCCTACAAGACACAATTGGCTGGAATGGTGGAGACTGGCTAGATAATGTAAATATTGCAGCTGGAGTCGCAGTCACAGCCCTTGGAGCATTCATTGGAGGCCCTTGGGGAGCAGTAGTAGCTGGAGCCTTATTCTCCTACACATTAGGTTCAGCTCAAAAAGGATCTCCTCTAACCCTAAACGAATTTGCCTGTGAAGGTAAACAAGGATTTGATTGTGCCGTCAACTTTACTACAAACACAATCATAGACTACGCCACAGGAAAAATCTTAGATAGCGTTGTTCCAAGAGGTAGAACAAAACCAAAACCAGGAATAGACATAGACACACCAAGAAGACCAGGAATAGATGTAGATGCTCCAGGCAGAACAAAAAGACCAGGTAAAGGAGTAGATGTAGATATTGACGCAAATGGAAATCCTTGTTTAAGATTTAGTAGCCTAAGACCAAACAGCTTATTCCAAACAGTAGCTGGGGTGTTTAGTCCGGTTCGGGTTCGTGCTTGTGGGGGTGGTACACCAAAAATTCACGATGGTTCAACTCCAATTTTAAAAAATGGATATGTTGAAGTTAATGGAATTAAGTTTACAGAATAT
>JAKVCT010000207.1 GCA_022448995.1 Saprospiraceae bacterium | reverse complement strand
TCCCTACGTTTTTCGCCTCGTTCAGCATCAAAAAATCTTGTGAATTATTATAAAATTAATTACGTCCACCTACTTAGCATGCTACAGCGAAACTAAGCTCGAAGGATTCAATGAAGCTAATTCATTCCCTCGCCACAAAAAATATCATTAAAAAACTTTTATTACAGACTATTTAGCAGAAATATTTTTATATTTTTAAGTACTAAATCCAAACTTTCATTACGTTCTATAAATAGATGTAGAAGAATTTAGACAGACTCTTGTACGGTCTATCTATCCTACACACAGAATGCTACTGTTTTCCAAGTCCACTTCTCCCAAACCTTGTATTATGCGCATATATATCATCTTTTTTTTAACAATCCTATTGGTATCCAATTCAGATTGGTCTTTGGCACAAGACCCTGATGCAATCCGTGAGTATCAGGCTGGGGTAGAATATTATAAATTAAAGAATTATGATAAAGCTATTCCTTTTTTTAAAGCTGCAATCAAAGAAGATCCTAAGTTTGTTCATGCTTACCGAACACTCATCAGTTGTTATGAGCAACAAGGACTATGGGAAGATGTAATCCCATATTATGAGAAAACAATTGAGTTAACTCCAAGTGACCGAGCTCTGATTTATAATTTTGCAATGTTGTATTTAGGACTGAAACAATATGAGAAATGTAAGTTATATCTACAGAAAGCAGTAGATGTAGATCCTACCTATAGTAAAGCTGTCAAAAAGCTGGAAGAAATAGAAACGTATCTAAAAAAGCAGAACCTAGCAAATTCTGATGATAATAGTACGGGACAAGTCAAAGAAAAAGTAATAGTTCCTGAAGATATTGCTTACAATAAGGCGCTAGAAGAATATAGAAAAAAGGAATATAAAAATGCCATCAAGTTCTTGAATGGCCAAAAACATAATGCCAGTAAGGCTAATTATTTTTATTTAATGGCTATTAGCTACCAACAACTTAAGGAACAAGACAATGCTATTAGGGCTTATGAACGCACCTTAGAAATAGATGATCGTCATTTTGATGCAAACAAAAACTTGGGAATTATATTCTACAATGATCATAACTTTTCAGAAGCAGCTATTTTATTTGAAACTGCCTATGAACGACGTAAAAATGATCGAGGGTTATTATATAATCTAGCAACAGCACATTACTTTGCAGAAGACTATACTCCTGCCATTAGCTTACTCGAAAAATATGTTGCCTTGGATACTAAAAATGGATCTGTTTATTACTATTTAGCGAAAGCTTGCAAAGCAGAAGGACAAAGTAAAAAGGCAAATAAATACTTTGATTTAGCTCGTAAAAATGGCGGAGATCAAGATAATATAGAAATTGATTTGGGGAATGATATCGCAGCTTGTGGAAATGAAGCTGCTGGCTACACCTCCAAAGGGCAATACGAAAAAGCAATTATTCTTCTTGAAACTTGTACTAAAGAGCATCCTAAAGAAGCTAGATTGCACTTTAACCTAGGGCTAAATTATCAAAAAGTTGGGAATAGTGTAAAAGCTTTGTTGTCCTTTAAGCGTGCGACAGAACTAGACCCTGCTCATGCAAAAGCATGGCAAGGACGTGCAATTATTCACTACGAACGCCAAGAATACAGCGAAGCTGCTGGCTATTATCAAAAAACACTTCAAGCGGGAAAAGATGATGAGCTAGTTCATTACAAACTGGGAAACTGCTATGTGAATCTTAGTCGTTTTCAACAAGCAATTAAGGCGTATGCAAGTGCTATTGAACGCAATCCAAAGGAAAAACACTTTCATTTTAGTTTAGGCTTGGTCTACATCAAAACTAAAGAAAATCAAAAGTCTGTCAAATCATTTGAAGAAGCGCTGAAAATTGATCCTGATTATCTAGATGCGCGCTATCATATTGGAGTAAACTATGCTGAAATGAACGAATATGAATTGGCAATCAAAGAGGGAGAAAAGATCATAAAAGCAGATGAAGGTTATGCAAAAGCTTATCTATTAATGGCACATTGTTATAAGAGAATTTATAAATATGTAGAGGCAGAAAAATACGAGCGTATTGCTATTAAATTAGATCCAAGCCTGCGTTAATTATAGTTATTACATCCATAGTTCACTCACAGATAAGGTTATGCAACAACTCTACCTTATTGTTTCTTTAATTCCTCTGCTTTGGTAATGTTCAGTATACAGTGCAGTTCTATTAAAAAAGAAAAACGAATCAATCGTATGCTTAGACAGGGAATATCATTATTAAATAAGTACTTGATAATCATCAACTTAAAAGATAAATTTAAAAAGAAAATTACTTCGTAGAGCCCTTCGGGGTTAGTTTCACTGAACCATTCGGGTTTAGCTCTGCGCCAATAAAAAAATGAAACTCAAAATTTAATTTGGTTTCATTTTTCGAATTTTACCTTTTTAGATAGCCTATTTCTATATATAAAGTCTTATCTAAAACTATCGTCTCAATTTCTCTTGAATTTGCTCCACAACCTGTCTAAACTGAGGTTTCTCGTTCAGCATATCTTCGATAGAACGACAAGCATGCATTACTGTAGTATGATCTCGACCACCAAAAGCTAATCCGATATTCTTGAGTGACATATCACTGTATTGCTTCATTAAATACATGGATAACTTACGTGCAATAACAATATAACGCTTGCGAGACTTTCCTGTCAAATCCTCTAAAGATAAGCTATAATGCTTAGCCACAATTTCCTGAATTTGCTCTACAGAAACCTCTTTTGGTGTTGTAATATCTTCTACGAAATTAGAAATCACCTCCCTTGCCAAGCTAATATCGATCTCTCTTCTATTCAAAGCTGCTTGTGCAATGAGAGAAACAAGTATTCCCTCTAACTCACGCACATTTGTTCTTACATTGTGAGAAATATACTCTGCAACATCATGTGCTAAATCTACCCCATCATTCTCCATTTTTTGCTGGATAATTGCCATTCTAGTCTCCAAAGAAGGTACCTGTAAATCTGCAGATAAGCCCCATTTGAATCTAGAAATTAGACGTTCTTCCATCCCTTGCAACTCCTTTGGAGGACGGTCAGAGGTCAAGATTAATTGTTTTCCTTTCTGATGTAAATGATTAAAAATATGGAAGAAAATATCTTGCGTTTTCTGTTTGTTGGCTAAAAACTGAATATCATCTACAATTAGTAAATCTACCAACTGATAGAAATTGACAAAGTCACTAATTGCATTACTTCTCAAAGCCTCAATAAACTGATTGGTAAAACGTTCTGAAGAAACATATAAAACCGTTTTATCTGAAAAGCCATTTAACACCTCATTTCCAATAGCATGTGCTAAATGTGTTTTTCCCAGTCCCACATTTCCAAAAATCATCAATGGATTAAATGCAGTTTGACCAGGACGCTTGGCAACCGCCCAACCTGCAGAACGTGCCAGCTGATTACAATCTCCCTCTACAAACGAATCGAAAGTATACTCGGAATTCAACTGAGAATCTACCTTTACTTTTTTGATACCAGGAATTACAAAAGGATTTTTAATCTTCTCAGTGCGCAAGGGTACCTGACCATAGTTTTTTTCTAAGTCTTTAGAAAGTGTAGGCCCTTTATACGCTGCTGGTGCAGTAGTCTTACGTGGGATCAAATATTCTAAACGTGCATTTGGACCTAATTCTTCTTGAAGCGTTTTCTGAAGGATATGAACATAATGTTCTTCCAACCATTCATAAAAAAACTTATTAGGAACTTGTATGGTAAGTGCTTGTCCTTCTAAGCGAACAGGCTGTATAGGCTGAAACCAAGTCTTGAAACTCTGCGGAGAAACAAGTCCTTCAATTACCTTGATACAATTATTCCAAACTGAAGTATGATCCTTTGTCATTTTGTGCATTTAGCAATTTTTAAAGTAGCCTATTTTATTGACTCAGCTACAAATAGATTAGCCTTAAGTGTCTGATCCAATTTAGATCTCTAAGAAATGAAGTATACTTTGTATAACTTGTCTCATAAGTAGAATTATCTGCATAATAAAATCGTCCTGTTCTCTGAAAGAAAATCATCCACTTGATTAAGACTTAATACTCTGTACAGATAAAATAATCAATGACTTACAGCTCCTCCATTTTTACAAGAATACTACAATGAATACTGTTTATCAACTGGTTCCCCTTAAGGGGTTATACAATTTCAAAACTCTATTGATATAAACAACTGATTACAAACGTATTAAAAGTAAGTCAATCCGTTTTTTGCTTTGTTTAAATACTCGTGAATTCTTCTATTCTTTATTCCAATCACTTACTTATGGAAAAACATTCATAGAGATATTTTTTGTAAGAATAGCTAAGATCGCAAAAAAAATGCACAACCAAAAATTATCAATTAGACTTTGGAAGAACCACAAATCCATTAACACCCACAAACAACTGATAATCAACCAACAAACAAAAATACTTTTTTAAGTTTAGTCCAACTTAAAAAAGAGAAACTGATAATAAGGTGAAAATAGTAGAATTATTTGTCCTAAATCAATTCGGTGCTCCCAATTGCTTATTTACAGATCTAAATTCTCCTTTTTCTTCCAAAAAATTTACTAAATCTACAGCTGTTTGCTCAGGCATCTCTTCCATTGGAATATGCCCAATGTCTTGGTAAACTTTCAAGAAAGAATTCGGAATCAAATGATGAAAACGATAAGCATTATGAACAGGGATCCAAGCATCTTGGCTCCCCCACATCACTAGAGTAGCTTGTTGTATATTCTTTAGATTATGTGTATTATCGTAGGGCTTTGTGTTCACTAGCTTTAGAAATGCTTGAGTATTTCCTTCTCTAGTAAATAATTCATAATAACGATTAATCAGTTTGTTGGTCACCTTATTAGAATCATGATACACCTGTCGAACAAATTGCTCTAGAATAGGACGCCGCACAACATAACGAATCACTCGACCAAAAACAGGTGTCCGAGCAAGCCTAAATGGTAAGGGGATATTCTCTTCTTCTAAAAAACCAGCTGCATCTATTAGGATTAGCTTGTGTACACGTTCAGGATAACGAACGGCAAACTCCCAAGCCAACCAACCGCCCAAGGAATTTCCTGCAATATGACAGGAATCAATATTTAAAATATTCAAAAAAGTTCGCAAAATACGCATGTGATTTCTCATAGAATAGTCTCCTGTACTATTGGGTCCTGTGAGTCCAAAACCCATCAAATCTAAACGTATTATTCTGTATTGTTTTTTCAAATAACGTGTCCAGGCATTGAATGTATGCAATGATGAAAAAGCTCCATGTAATAATAATAGGGGTTCCCCTTCTCCTTCGTCTCGATAATGAATTAGCATATTATCAATGACTAAGAAGCGTGAAGCATCTGTGGTATATTTGAATAAAAGACTTTGTAAACTCGCCACTATTGGGATTGATTTTGTGTATCAAAAATTGATAGTTCGTTGATTTTTCATTTTAGCTTTGCTGAGCATTATGTGGTTTGCTTTGCAGAGCCTTTCAAGGCTTGCAACTAATTGGTAATCGTCATATAGCATTTTTCATCCTACAACAACTCTCCATAAGAAGTTGGATTCTCAATTAGTAAGTAAGTAGGTGGACATAATTATCTAAGATAAAAAATTCGGTCTAGCTGCTTAACTATTTTTTTAGAACTTCTAGGTTTGAAACAAACATTGTTAAGAATTTTACGTAAAATAAAAGAGTAGTAAACAGGAAAACTCCCAACCCTACAAAAGACTACTAAACACTGATAATCAGCTGTTTTTAAAAAGAGAGCCGGTATAAAACCCTTATCTTAAAATGTGTTTCTATATAATGCCTCTAATAAACCAAAGTAAATAAATTCGATGATCATTATTTTAGAGCTAGCCATAATACAAAATAATCTAGAAATTGTGCCACAAATACATGAATAAATTGAAGTTGTCTAAGAATTGATAGTAGATGCATAAACAAGTCATTGGACTTGACACACAACTACTTTTACTTTTTCCAGTAGTCTATAAAGGGCTAGATCCACAGAGTACCTCCTAATTTATAAAAAACTGATAATCTAATACTAACAACACAAAACCATCTTCTAACAACTCCTAAAACACAGACCACCCTTGACTTATTATCCAAAGAAATAAATCTTATATTCAAGGACTTTCAGATAATTGCATACTTTTGCGGACGATTCACTATTTTTAAATCACAACCTTAAGTAGCCTTAATTCGTAGAGCTCTTCGAGGTTAGCTCTGCGCCAATAAAAGATTCAGCTAATTAATTCATATTATACACTACTAAAACTATTTACATGAGTATGAGTAATTCTCTAAGTTTTATTTCTTACAATATTAATGGTATTCGAGCAGGAATTCGAAAAGGACTTTTGGACTGGATCCAAACTGGAGATTTCGATATAATTGGTATTCAAGAAACTAAAGCTCAAAAAGAACAAGTAGATATTCAAGCACTAAAAGATCTCGGTTATCATGATTACTGGTTTTCAGCCGAAAAAAAAGGATATAGTGGTGTCTGTATTTTTTCTAAGCTAAAACCTGAAAAAGTAGTCTATGGAATGGGAGTTGAAAAGTTTGATAAGGAAGGGCGAGTGATTCGTGCCGATTTTGGCGACCTAACTCTACTGAATTGTTATTTTCCTTCAGGTACTTCGGGAGAGATTCGTCAAACCGCTAAATATGAATTCTTGGCTGCAATGGAAGATTTTATAGCCAAGCTCAAAAAAGAGCGTCCTAATCTTATTGTTCAAGGTGATTATAATATCGCACACACAGAAAATGATATTCATAATCCTAAAACCAATAAAAAAACCTCTGGCTTTTTGCCCCAAGAACGAGAATGGTTGAGTAAATGGTTTGGTGAACTAGACTTTGTGGATAGTTTTAGATATCAACATCCTGAACAAACTAAATATAGTTGGTGGACAATGCGCTCAAAGACTGCTAGAGCGAACAATAAGGGATGGAGAATTGATTATCAAGCTGTTAGTAATCCTATCAAAAGTCAAATTCTGGAAGCAGATCTGATCAATACTGCTGTACACTCGGATCATTGTCCTTGTTACTTGAAAATATCAGTCTAGGGAGAGTGACTTACTTTGCAGAAAACTGTCTAAGAAGGTAAAATTGATTTTTTAAATCAATATGTTATTTGGTAAAGGGCTAAGCTCGAAGAGCTCTTCGAGCTTAGCTCCCTCCCTAATCAGGGACTATGACTCCTCAAACAGTCCCAGTCTACAATTACTCCTGCATCGTTAATAAAGAAGAGGACAGTTTCATGAATTTACCCAATATTTCACGCTTTGATTTTGGACGTTTATTTTCAAACCATTTAAACCCCTCTAAACGCAATTTTTTATGATCAACTTGTCCCATAGGATGTAAAACTGCCTTAGGTGCGCCAATAAATTTAATCTGCTGAATCTGATTCTCCTTGAAATACATTACCATTCTGCTACAATCAATATCATTGACCCCCATAAAACGATTCTCGCCATCTTTTGCATAATAAACTGTTTCTCCGTTCCCGTCTATTCGCATAGTAGCCAAGCGATTATTCCTAAAATAAGCAGTGACATCCTTTCCTTTTATCTGATTGAAATAGACATTATCATCTGTATTTGTAATAAACGATTTTTGACGCATATCTACCCGATGAATCTTCTTATTTCTTAGATGGATCCGAATCGTGTCTGCTGTAAATTGAACAGAATCTACCCACAAAACTGGATTACCATACATATGAAAAATAGAATCTGCATCTGAATAGACCAGAGAATCACAAATCCCTTGCATGTCTTCCTTGAAGATACGTACTTGGTGATATGCACGAAGTTGTCGAGCATCTTTACCAATAGTATCAGCAATAGAATATAACGTATCGGAAGTTATCCATAAACTATCTTTGTCAATTGGAGTAACCAAAACAGGATGTTGATCTGCAATCAAAATATCGTTTTTATTGTCATAATAAGCCTTGCCACTAAAAATATTCGTACCAGAAGTAGAATCTTGCCAAATCACATTACCTATCGCAGTTCCTTGTTTGCTATCCTTGTTATAATTAAGACTATCTGATAACAATAGTTGTCCCTTATCTTCTACCCGAACATCTCCCTCAAAACTTATTACCTTAGTTTCAGGATCATAGCTGGTCTGCTTAGACTCAATAGATTGATTACTTGTTGTATCTGAGGAATTAAAAAATCTAGGATTTCCTCTAAAATCATATTGCTCTGTCCGCCCATCATACAGAATACTATCTGCAGTGCCCTCTTGAGCCTCGTCCTTGAAATAAGCATTACCCAAGAGTTGATAGCTTTCTGTACTTCCATCATAAATAATCCGATCAGCTTCCGCATTTTCTTGCTTACCATCTGAATTACTAGAATAAAACGCATTTTGTGAAAACTCTGCCTGATTGTTTTGACTATCATAATAACCTCGCTCACAATAAATTACTCTTTCAGTGTTGTAGATGGTTGTTGGACCGTGAAAGTAGGCTATTTCACGTTGAGTATCAAACGATAAGGTATCTACAGCATGAAGCTTATACTTTGGGTGAGTCACCGCTACAGAATCATTAAAATACGCAAGATTTGTATTTGCATTATAATACCCTGACTTACTCACTAACTTAGCCGAATCACTTTCAATTAATGTACCTGTTGGATAACGTGCAATTTTGGTATTCAAATCGTAATATAAAATATCTGTAAACATTGTTGTACTGCTATCCTGTAAGACTACATCTTGTTGGAGTCGTGCTTTTCGAGTCATTCCATCATAAAACAGAGAATCTGAAAAAATACGAATACTATCATCTTGCATCATTTGTACATTCCCAAACGCCACTATTTCTTTATTTGGATAAATATATCCCGTATCGCACCAAACATGTGCGTTACCTTGCTTTAGGTGTACATCTCCAAACAAACGTCTGACAGGACCATTCGCTGTTTCTTCATACTCTAATGCATTAATATGAATAATCTCAATTGTTGAAGTGTCTTGGCTAGATGTGTCTTGTGTAGAATTTTGTTGTGCCAACAAAGAAATCCCACAACACAAAAATAATAATATGAAAAAGCATTGTTGTACCATACAAACAGATATGATCTTTAGAACATGTTTAAAATTAATGTAAGTAGGTGGACGTAATTAATTTTATAATAATTTACAAGATTTTTTGATGCTGAACGAGGCGAAAACCCCGAAGGGCTCAGCGAAGCTAAACGTAGGGATAGCCGCGAAGC
>JAKVCT010000206.1 GCA_022448995.1 Saprospiraceae bacterium | reverse complement strand
AAGCAAAAATAATAAGCTATACCTAATACTATAAATAAGCACAAAAGCTTCTTTTTGTGTTTCTGAATTCCTCTTCCTATCTTTTTGATCAATTTTATAATCATGGAGTATTTGGTTTTGATAACGTACTAAATACTCTGTAACCTAAACAAGTGAATATTTTACAGAATAATAAGTTTGGTATAAAGCAAATATACCGCCCTTTAGGACAAATTATCAAGAAACCCCCTCTATGTTTGAGTATGTGGTTGACTACTCTAGTATTTGGCAACTACTATTTTTTATACAAAAAAAAAATTGTATCGGCAAGTCAAAAAAAACTATAAAAACCTAATAATCAATAATTTAAAACATAAAAACGCTTTTGAATTTTTAATAAAAAGATAAAGAGAGGTTGGATTTGGCAAGTAATGTGCAATATATTTGTGTACATAAGAGGTTATTACGAATGGAGTTGTGTAGAGCATAAATTACTAGCTTGTGCCGGCTAGTCAAGGTTGCATGGAGACTTGTAGTCGAGTACATAACGCAGGATAGCAGTGCAAGAAGCGATTTTGCATACAAAACTATTCATAATAACCTCTATAAGCTTAAACATAAAAACCCAATTGATTATTCTCAATTCTCACAAGAATTGAAGACAGAAAGTGCATAAAAGCACTTATTGATTTTGCTTCGCAAGGTTTTGCGAGGCTTTTCTTTTTCAGAACCAAACATAAGACGAATCCATTCATAATCAAAATCAGCATTAACCTTAACGGTGGATTAGTATAAAGTCATAAAAAAAAGGGGAACCATCTTGTGGTACCCCTTAATTTTAATATGTGATTTATTGGTGATTTTCGATTCATCATATTGTCCAGATATGCTTCATTATAGGGAGCTACCTGTTCCTTCTTGATCTAAAAACTCTACAGTGACTCCCTTGGGAACCATAATTGTAAACTCAAAGACCTCTTTCAGCTTAACCTCTTTAATGGTTACTTGCTTAGCAACCTTAGGCATTGTCAATAATAGTTGTCCGTTTTCTGTATTAGAAATCAATTCGTAACGTCCTACTTCTGTCAACCGTTTCAAAATAGTTTCATTAAAATTCTTAAGCTGAACGCTTGTAGTTAAACGGGCAAAATCTTTATCCCATTCGGAGATAGTTACTTTACCTGGTAAACTCAATGCGATTGTAGATGTTTCAATAGGCAATGATTTGACTAGTGTTTTTTCCGCTTGAGCACTAGCACCTATTGAAAAGGAAAAAATCAATGTAAAAAGTGCTATAAAGATTTTCATAATAATATTTTTTGTGTAGTTTGAAATCTTATCTACATATAGTATGTTTATATCTAAATTATATTGTGTTTTTGTTTCTATATATGTTAAACGTTTCAAAAATGTAAATGGTTGGGTTTAACGCCACAAACATACAGCTTTTTTTCTTATTTTTAAGCACTACTTTTTTTTGTATATCAGTCACGAACCGCATTATATTTTACAAAAAAAAAGGCAAGTTTACTTTCGTTTGATTAGTTTGAGTAAAATGAAATTTAATTTCAAAAAAATAAGATACAAAGAATTAAATCTCAATATTGAAACTTAGCCTAATCATAAACAAAATTTTTATTCAGATAGTTCATTATTATTTTTTATGCATTTCATTATATACGACATAGAAGCTACCTGCTGGTCTAGCCCTAGAGAAATGGAAAGAAAAACGCGTGAGGTCATTGAAATTGGTGCTTTAAAGCTAGACACAAATGGCGAGGTTTTGAGTGAATTTAGCAGCTTTGTTAAACCTAATGTACACCCTACACTCTCTGACTTCTGTACACAACTTACTTCTATTACTCAAGTTGATGTGAATCAAGCAGATCCTTATCCTATTGTGATTGATGATTTTTTGGATTGGATTGGTGTATATGACGATGAGGATTATCTGCTGTGTTCTTGGGGGAACTTCGATCAAAAAATTCTAAAAAAGAACTGTAAGCTACATGATTTGGACTATGACTGGACAGAGGAATATATCAACCTAAAGTTTCAGTATCCTAGGATCAAAGGTATACGGAGAGAAATTGGGCTAAAAAGAGCCGTAGAGAATGAGGGTTTTGATTTTGAAGGAGCACATCACCGGGCTATTAGTGATGCACTCAATCTTGCTAAGATATTTGTCAAGTATCTAAACCTATGGTCTAGATAGCACAAGCTAGTCCTGTAGCTTGGTAGTATCGCTAACACAAGGCCATTCCCAGGAAGAGAGCTTGAAACGACGTTTTAGGTAAGTGTAATGCCACCATTCTGAATTGGCTGGTTTGAATCCGTACTTTTTCATCATTCCAATTAGGATTTTTCGATTTTCCAAAACTTCCTTTGGTAGTTTGCGGTAATAAGTATGTGCCTTTTTTCCAAAAAAGTCAAAAGGCGTTCCCATATCTAAATCATTCCCCAGACTATCTACCAAGGTCAAATCAGCAGTTGCACCTCGACTGTGCATAGATCCCTTGCGCGGGTCAGCTACATAAGTTGGATTAGGAGTATCTTTCCACAAAGCCCATTGGGCACGACTTGGCCGATAACAATCAAACATTTTGAATCGAAGATTATACGTTTCTTTGAGTTCTTCACTCATCTCCAAGAAGATCTTTGCAATAGGTTTGCGCAAGTAACAACCTGGACAATCATAGATTTGTAACTCCATGAAGTTATTGGTAGTAGCATAGCGAATATCCATGATAAAGTTTGAACTCAGTTTAGAGATATCTACCCAGGTTGTGTCATGTAGCTCAAAAATAGAATCCAATTCTGATTGAGTGTAATATAGGTTGGGAGGAGGCAATACTACCTCTGAGAATGCAGTATCTAGCTGAGCAATAGTATCTTGCTTGAGCGTATCTATTTGACTCAAATTAGCTTCTTCTCTAGTAGAATTCTCCTCATTAGCACAAGCTAAAACAAAAACAAAGCAACAAAAACAGAGTATTTTTTTGATCATAATTTAATTATTTATGATAGTCTATTACTTTTTATACTTTTATACAAACCTCGAAAGGTTCAGTGAGTCTAAAAAGAGCACTCACATTATAAATTTAGAATAAGTTTCACATATGAAAGTGTTTAAAACACAGCTAATCCGACATAACATAATATACTAAAAAACAACACTTTAACACTTCATACACTCTCATAACACTACTACGAAACGAAGCAGAAGCTCTATCCTAACTTCCAAGCAATTAGAGATTATTATATACCAACCTACTAGCTATTTTTCAACAGCTTTATGCTCTAAAAATCTAAGTTATAGACAAGTGATCCAAAAACAAAAGAAAAATCAAAGAAAATACTTTGGAGTCAGTATATTCACTGGAGATATGATACAAATGGTCAAAAAATTATGATAAAGTCCAATATTTTGATGGCTTGGATGAAATTAGTTGCTATTTTTGCAAAACTATACGGGCAACTGTCGTGAAATATATCTTGTATTATACGCTAATCTATGGTTGAACGCATAATCATTAGAATGATAGTTCGTTGATTTTTAGCTTCGTTAGGCACTTTGGGGTTCTTACTACTTGATAAGTAGAATTCCACAAGACTTCATAAACTCATATATACTATTAACCGTCAATTATTTACAAATAATTGATAACTCAAAAAAGCTAAGCAATAAGTACTTGGTAAAACTAAAAATCGACAAATTATTGTAGAAGATAAATTATAATTATGGCGAAACAAAATAATCGAAAAAACTCCTCTGCTAACTCAAGAAGAAGAGAAAAGCAATCGAAAGAAGAACCTAAAAAGCAAAAAAAGGGTGGCTTGCGTCCTGTTGAGCTTATTGCAATCACTTGTTTTTGTATAGCAGGGTTATTATTTGCTGTCTCTAAATGTGGTGGTGGGAACACCAACGAGAATACGGTTAATAATAATGCTGCAAATCCAACTTCTACCAATAATAGTCTACCAGCTACTCCAATCCCGAATAAAGATACGGTAATGTATACACAAGGTTCGGAGGTTCCTTTGCGCGAGAAAACTAGTTTTTTATATGTAGTGATTGATAGTTTTAAGCTAAGAAAAGGTCCAGATATTAGAGATACTATTATAGAATATCTTCGTATAGGCCAAGAGGTTATTGACCTGAAACAACGCACAGACAAAGAAGAGACCTTCAAAATCAAACAAGGGTTACGCCCCAAAACTGCACCTTGGGTTAAGGTAAAAACTAAGTCAGGAAATGAAGGATGGGTTTTTGCAGCGGGTCTAGAATTTTATAAATCAAAAGATCCTATGCCTGATGAAGATCCTGTAGAGTCTCCCGATAATCAAACACCTACAAATAACAACTCTGGAAATAGTAATAATGGTAACACAGATGTAGATAGTACTGTAGTCAATAACAATTGATAAATCCTAAGTAGATAGCCACAATTAATTTATATTTAATTTAATCATGTCCACCTACTTACTTCATAGCTTGTAATATAGATTTTCAAATAAGTTCAATCGAATCTTCTAGTTTCACTTATTTATATTACAGAGTACTTAGATTGTTGTTAATTCTTAAACAATTCTGTACTAAATGCTTTATATACCATTATAAAACTTGATAGTTTGTTAGTTTGTTAATTTGAACTGTGTTGAGCATTTTGGGGGTTTCGTCAAAAATTGAAGTTATTTAAAAACTATCTTCATCACACCAAATCCATTGATTTAACTTCGTTGAGCTCTTCGTGGTTCTCCTCGATAGTACTAAGAAACAGGCTCAAATTGATCAAACCACAAAGAGCTCAACGAACGAAGCTAAATCCTCTGATTTTTTGTATTAAATCTAATTCTTGAACAACTTCATTGAAAAACATTTTTTAGCTTCGAGGTTCAATACACAAAATTTTGGCTAGCTACTTATCTATTTGATCTAAACTTAATTGAGAATCATGAATATATACAGAGATCTAGTCTCACTTCCTTCATTTCGTAATGCAGTACTCACTATTGGGTCATTTGATGGTGTACATATTGGTCATCAACAACTGATTAAACATTTGTGCCAACGAGCAAAAGAAGAAAATGGACAGAGTATCTTAATCACCTTCTATCCACATCCAAGATTGGTTGTAAGCCAGTCTAAGGTAAAACTACTAAATACACTAGAAGAAAAAGCACAGCTCTTAGCTCAATATGGTGTAGAAGAATTAGTTGTTGTACCGTTTACTAAAGCATTTGCCGAACAAAGTGCAGATGAATATATAGAACAATTCTTGGTGCGTTATTTTCAGCCCAAATGTATAATTATTGGTTATGACCACAAATATGGCAAAGGTCGTACAGGTGATATTAACTACCTAAAAAAGCTAGCTGATAAGCATCAGTATCGTGTAGAAGAAATCTCAAAACAAGAAGTATCAGACATAGCCGTTAGTTCTACCAAAGTGCGTAGAGCTATACAGGCAGGACAGGTCGCCAAAGCCGCACAGCTCCTAGGACATCCTTTTGTCCTAAGTGGTACAGTAGTCCGAGGACAACAAATTGGTAGTAAGATTGGTTTTCCAACAGCTAATATCCATGTCACTGATCCTAACAAAATTATTCCTCCTGAGGGTATATATGCAGTACAGGTAATTCATCAGGCAAATAGATATAAGGGTATGTTGTATATAGGGAGTCGTCCTACAGTTGATCAGAATCTAGAGAAAACGATAGAAGTTAATATCTTTAATTTTGATCGTGCGATTTATGAACAAGACTTACAAGTTGAGTTTATTCAGTACTTGAGGGGAGATATCAAGTTTGATACCCTAGACGAACTCAAAGCACAACTATATCAAGACAAACAAGCTGCATTAGCGGCTCTTTAATTTATATTCCTAGACCTGTATACATATACTATGTCCCAATCTAGTCCTTCTGTAGCCGTTGTTATTTTGAATTACAATGGAATGAAAGAGCGATATTTAGAACGTTTTGTACCTACGGTATGTCAATGTTCCAATTTTCCAAATACAACTGTCTATATTGCTGATAATGGATCAACAGATCAGTCTGTAGATTATCTTTTGAGCGAAGGGTTTAGTCTATATCTTAACTCTGAGACTAAGCTTCCTACAAATAGTAAGGGTTTTTTGCTAAAAATGCACGAGAATTCAGGTTTTGCAGATGGATATAATATAGCTTTGCGCCAAATTCATGCAGATTATTATGTTTTGCTCAATTCTGATGTTGAAGTTAGTGCTGATTGGATCCGGCCTATCATAGAACTCATGGAAAATGATCCTCAGGTTGCCGCTTGCCAACCTAAGGTGCGGATGTTTGCACAGAAAGAGTTATTTGAGCATGCTGGAGCGGGTGGTGGCTGGATAGATAAATGGGGTTATCCTTTTTGTAGAGGTAGAATCTTTGGGGAGTTAGAAGAAGACCAAGGTCAGTATGATGATGTTGCAGAAGTTTTTTGGGCTACTGGTGCAGCGATGTTTATACGTGCAAACTTATATCATCAGCTGGGTGGTTTAGATGCTAATTATTTTGCTCATATGGAAGAAATTGATTTGTGTTGGCGACTGAAACGAGCTGGCTATAAAATCATGTATTGCCCTGAATCTGTGATTTGGCATGTGGGTGGCGGTACTCTCCCTCCTGAGAATCCACGCAAAGACTATCTCAACTTTCGCAATAGCTTGTTTACAATACTCAAAAATGATGAGCGTCCTTTTCGGGTCATCTTGGCTCGTCTTCTCTTGGACGGTGTTGCGGGACTACGATTTCTTTTTGGGGGAAAATTCAAACACATTGGAGCTATTATCAAAGCCCATTGGAGCTTTTTTGGTCAGTTGGGTACATACGGAAGACAAAGACGCGAATTGAAAAAACTCATTGAAAATTATCGTTATCCAGACAGCGAACCCAACCTGAAGGGACGTTATCCTAAAAGTATCGTTTGGTGGCATTTTATTAAAAAGAGTAAAACCTTCAAGGAGCTGCCCAAACATTAATACCAATATTTAGTAATCATTGGTTTGTTGCTTTGTTTAATCTTGAGCTTTTTTTAGTTTTGTATTCAAATTTCAAACTATAACAGACAAATCGTCTTAAGCTATTATGTATAAAGGAAAAAAAGTAGTTGTCGTGCTCCCTGCTTATAATGCTGCACAGACACTAGAAATGACATACAATGAAATACCATTTGACTTAGTTGATGAGGTTATACTATGTGATGATGCCAGCAAGGATGATACTGTCAAGGTTGGTAAACAGCTAGGTATACAACATATTATTCGACATGAGCAGAATAAAGGATATGGAGGAAATCAAAAATCGTTGTATAATAAAGCTCTAGAAGTTGGTGCCGATATTGTAATCATGTTACACCCTGATTATCAATACACTCCTAAGTTAATTCCTTCGATGGTTAATATCATTGGAGAAGACTTATATCCTGTAGTTTTAGGTTCTAGAATCTTAGGTAAAGGTGCTTTGAGTGGAGGAATGCCATTGTATAAGTACATTGCCAACCGCTTTTTGACCTTTTCTCAAAACTTACTCGTCAATTATAAACTTTCGGAATATCATACAGGTTACCGTGCTTTTAGTCGTGAGGTTTTAGAGACAATTAACTTCAATGAGAATTCAGATGACTTTGTTTTTGATAACGAAATGTTATCTCAAATCATTTATGCTAAATTTGATATTGGTGAGGTGACCTGCCCTACTAAATATTTTGAAGAAGCTTCTTCTATCAACCTAAGACGTAGTATGAAATATGGTTTTGGTGTTTTGCGTGTATCTTGGGTACATTTCTTCAATAGATTGGGATTGGGTCGTTCTAAACTATACAAGAGATTAATCCCCAAAAAGATCGAAGAGAAAGAAACAGTATAATATTGCTATTTCTGTAGTCAAAATAGTCTGTAAAAGGTGGGGTTTACTGAGACTTTCGGAGTTTGTAGAAAAGTATAAAAAATCACAGATTACTATCATTACTCAACTCAGGTAAAATATGCGTGAAACAAATATTCAAAAACAAATAAAGAACCTTTATAACCAACTTGGTACAACCCAACCTGTAGCTACTTATGATCCTGAAAATTGGAATCACCATTTGAGAATGTATGCCTACAACCGAGATGGAAATGAGATAGAGGAGAAAGGTTATTATATCAATTCTGCTTTATCTCCTGCTGTTTTTGAGAAAGTTCAAGCTAAGTGTTCCTTCAAAATTCCTAATCTACTACGAGATTTGTGGTTAGAACAAAATGGTTTCTACACTAGTTTTCTTGTAGATAATATACGTCTATCTTTTGGCTTACTACCTATTCAAGGTGCTTTTGATTTGAAGTATGATATTGATGATCTAGAACAACTTTTAGCCTATCCATTGCTTGATCCTGAGCTTTTTGAAAGTGGACTTGAGTTTGGGTTTAAGGATGTAGAAGCTGTTGGTATAGATGGTCTTATGGAGAATTGCATTTTATTAGAATGTTTTAGCACAGACTTACTTTCTTATACCTTGTATAAATTAGATCATGCAGAAACGGAGCAATATGATGAGTTATATATTGTATGGGAACACGGTCCTTGTGTATTGAATCTGAGTTTAGACCAATATCTAGAAGCTATGTTTGAATTTAAAGGAGTTGTTTTTGCTTGGCCAAGGATGTTTACTAAAGAAGATAATTTAGATGCCTCTGTAATTAATGAGAAACATGAACTTATCGCCAAAGCAAAAAAAAGAAATGAAGCCTTAAATTTAGGCATAGACTTCAAAAAATATGGTTTGTAAACAACAATAATTTGGATCTGTCTATAAATATAAAATCCTTAAGGTGCACAAAACACTTTGAGGATCTTATATTTTCTGTGGATTCTCATTATTAATCTGTATATTGTACGTTCTATTTTCCTCCCTGCTAAACCTCAATTTAGCATTATAAATCCATATATTGTGTATGGGATCCCCTTATAAGTAACCTATTAAACAATTAACTATCAATTACTTATAAACCCATTTAGACAATGAAGTGATTTTAAAAAAATCAAAAAGAGAAAAAAATGGTTCAAAGTTATTAGTTTAGAAGCTACCAAACTTTACAAAAACTAAAAAACGATGAGCCATGACAAAGATAAGTAAGTAAGTAGGTGGACATAATTAATTTATGGTTAATCAGCCTTTTTGTAGATAGGTTTGCTTCGCAGAGCCCTTCGGGGTTATCATAAAATTAATTATGTCCACCTACTTAAGTAGATAGCCACAATTAATTTGTATTTAATTCAAGCAGCCTT
>JAKVCT010000205.1 GCA_022448995.1 Saprospiraceae bacterium | reverse complement strand
ACACAAACCCAATAATTTCACACAGCCTTTTGATCATCAATCATTTACAAGCACTAAAATTCTAAAACTTACGAACTATTGCTAAACACGATCGTGTAAAACGATCAATGTTGTTTAAGAATTAGATCCAAAATAAGTTTATCAATCATGTCTTATACTTATGAATATCCACGTCCATCTCTTACTGTAGATTGTGTCATTTTTGGTTTAGATGATAGCCACGAATTGCGTGTGCTTCTGATCGAACGTGCACATGATCCTTATGCAGATTGTTGGGCATTGCCTGGAGGTTTTGTTGATATGCACGAAGATTTGTATTCGGCAGCAGCCAGAGAACTAGAAGAAGAAACCGGTATTCGGAATGTCTTTATTGAACAATTATATACATTTGGTGCGCCAAAACGAGATCCTAGAGGTAGAGTAGTTAGTGTTGCTTATTATGCCTTAGTTAACTTAAAGGATCATCCTGTAACGGCAGCCTCAGATGCAAAGCGTGCAGAATGGTTTAAAACCAAAGAATTACCTAAGTTGGCTTTTGATCACCAGTTGATCATGGATACAGCTATAGAGCGGTTAACCACCAAGATACGTTATCAACCTATTGGTTTTGAACTATTACCTGAGAAATTCACGCTTAGCCAACTCAGAGAACTCTATGAAACGATTTTAGGGAAAGCCCTAAATAAGCGAAATTTCAGATCCAAAATTATGAGTATGGATATTCTAGAACAAGTCGAGCAGCAAAAAGATGTCCCACATCGCCCTGCATATTTGTACCGATTTAATAAAAAGAAATATGCTCAATTAACGAAGGAAGGATTTGTTTTTGAAATTTAATACTTAGAAGTTGTTTAAAAATCATTTAATCTAAGCAACCTAAATAGAGACTTTTATTACCTAAAGGATTTTTTATGAGATATATCTTGACTTGGTTTTGTCTAATAGCACATGCTTTGTCGATCAATGCACAAGAAAGTAACTATTGGACACAACAATATGGAGCTCGATCAAATATGCTTGGAGGAGCCGTAGTAGCTGGCTTGGAAGATAACAGTGCCTTATATTATAATCCTGCTGCGATTAGTTTTATCAAAACATCTAATCTATCCTTGAATACTAGCGCCTACCAATATGCAGAGACCTATCATCATAATGGTGCGGGACAAGGAATTGACCTCTTCTCAAGACGTGCGCGGTTATATCCACAGATGAGTTCTGGCTTATTAACTAAGAATCCAGATCGTCGGCTTAGATTGGGGTTTTGTGTGTTATCTCGTTACCAAAATAACTTTGATGCAAATCAAAGACATGAAGGATACTATAATATTATTCCGCAACATCCTGGCAAGGAGTATTATGTAGGTGCTGTTGAATTGCAGAATACATTCTCTGATACTTGGATGGGGCTAGGCATTGGCTATCGGATCTCAGAACATTTATCTATTGGGACAAGTTGGTTTGTTAGCTATCGAAATCAGCGATATCGTTCCTCTATTTTTACAAGAACCTCTTTTGAGGAAAATGGTGTTTCTGTGTTGTCAGTATATTCGGTTAAATAATATTAAACTCATTCCCAAATTAGGACTACATGGTCGTTGGGGAAAATGGCGTTGGGGAATGACAGTCACTGCACCATCTATTAGTTTTTGGGGAGCTTCTAAGGTCGATCGAGAAATTGCCTTACAAAATATTGAAAACAGCTCAGATGTACTATACTCTGATCAGCAAAAACGCTTGAAAACTAACTATAAGTATCCGCTATCTGTAGCTAGTGGAGTGGCTTATATAACGCCTAATACCTTAATTGGACTAAGTACGGAGCTTTTTATGGGTATACGTAGCTATCAGATGATAAAGGCAGAGCCTAGAGCAGTCATTGTACCTGAGTACCTAAATGATGGTTTGATTGATTTCTTGAGTATTTACAATTTCGCGAATCCTGTCTTGAATGGTGCCATCGGTTTTGAACAAAAACTAAGCAAGCTTTTTAGACTACACATAGGGTTCCGCACTGATTTTTCTTATCGGTATAGTCCTCATCAGTTCTTGAATAAATTTGTAGATCCCAAGAATCAATCTACACAAAAAAATATCTTCTTGGCTCCAAGTATGGATTTATATCATTCTTCTCTAGGTATTTCCATGACACGTCGTGCAAGTTTGGTTAGCTTCGGGATTGATTATGGTTTAGGTATTCGTAATAATGTAGAGCAATTTACGGATCTGAGTAATCCTCAACTGAGTTCTCTCCTACAAGGAGCCCCCTCAACTAATAGTAGGATCACTCATCAGATTTGGACACTACTCATAGGCTATACTTATTATTTTGCATTAAAATAACTGTTTAGAGTTGTAAACAGTCAAGTATATAGAAGAGTACTCTTCGTTTGGGTTTTATCAACAACCATCATTACATTAAATGAGTAGTCTATAAAGCTCTTAGATACCCTGTAATGTCAGATTTTTTCATCTTAATTAAGTGGACGAAGGTAATAGTAGAATAGATTCTGAATTATTTTGAAGAGTTTCAATAAAAAAGACATAGTAACTAAGGGCCTCAGACTCATAGACTACAGTTAAACACAATAAATATAATGAAAGCTTTAATTTTAGTTGACTTACAAAACGATTTTTGTAAAAATGGAGCTCTAGAAGTTCCTGATGGCAACGCTGTCATCCCTATTGCCAATCAACTGATGGAACAGTTTGATCTCGTGGTTGCCACACAAGATTGGCACCCTGCCAACCACAAAAGTTTTGCAGCCAACCACCCTTGGCGCAAACCAGGTCAGGTCATTGACCTCAATGGATTAGATCAGATCCTTTGGCCTATTCACTGTGTTCAAAATAGCTTAGGTGCTGATTTTGTAGACGAATTAGATACTTCTAAAATCACTAAGGTTTTCCAGAAGGGAACAGATCCAGAAATTGATAGCTACAGTGGTTTTTTTGACAATGGTAAGCGCAAGTCAACAGGTATGGGAGAATATTTAAAAGAAAAAGGTGTGGAAGAAGTCTATGTTTTAGGCCTAGCAACAGACTATTGTGTCAAGTTCACTGCTATAGATGCCCTAGAACTAGGCTTTAGAACAACATTAGTAGAGGACGCTTGTCGAGGGGTGAATCTCCAAGAAGGAGATGTTAGTAAAGCAGTTGAAGAAATGAAGACAAAAGGAATTTTGATAAAAAAATTCGATAAAGTTTAGCTTTTTATAGACAAAGGAAGATTCTTTCAACATTTTTTTGTATATTAGAGCTAATCTTTGTGTTTATTTGTTTGGGTTTTTAGGGCTCTTTCTCGGCGTGAGCTGAGGAAGGGTTTTTTTATTGCCCAAAATCCACACCCTACAAACCACTACTAATCAATCAATTAAGAGTTTTTTTACTCAAAATCCCTAATTGTTTAGATAAGCTTTCAGCAGACTCATAATGTAAATGACTTCCATCATAAGATAAAAAATCTTCATTATTTGTCTCTAAATAATCTACCCCTAATTTTCTTAATTTTCTTATGGTTGTTTGTTCATCATAACCACTCAAACTATCCTCTAAGTTTTCCATAGCATAAGTCGTTGGTGGTCTAAATGCAATTACCTTTATTCCTTGCCCAATCCAAGTTTCCACTTTTTGAAATACTGCTTCTAAACGTGCCGGATCAATTTTTGATTCAGTAAAAACTTTGGTATAATCACCTACTGCACGCATAGAATCTAAAGGTAAACGGTAAGATGCAATCCAACCATCTGTATGAAACTGCTCATAATATTCTTGATTATTATAAAAATCACTAGTAGAAGGATGCTGAGAGATTTCCCAAAACTCTGTGGGTTTATAAGGCTCAAAATTAATGTAATTATTTAGATAGAATGCCTTGAATTGTTCTATATAAGTTGCTGCCTTGTACTGCTCATATTGCTCATTTATACAAGCTTTGGCTGTAAGTGACCAAGGAGTTAATCCTAGTATAATCAGCCGTTTTTCGGCTGTATTTTTTTGGATTCTCTGATCAATATAATCAAGATAATTATCACCAAAACCTGCTGAAGAATAACCCAAATTAGCTGCACTCAACTCTTTGCCCTTCTCTCCTAGTTCTGCTAAAATCTTGGCAGTAGATACACCTCTATATGTTCGTGAATCACCTGCTACAATGATATTTTTTCGAGTCCCATCATGTGTTTTTTTAATCCAAAACTCTTTCTTTTGCTGTTTGTAGTTTTTGTAATCAGGTAAACTAAATTTGATTAATAGTGTAATGCAGATAAAGGACACTAAAGTGAATGGAAGTTTATAGTTTACTTTCATAATAATCAGTTATTTTTAAATAATAGTTCGTTGATTTTTTAATTTTCTAGCCAACCCTACGAACTAAGGTTAAAATTGAAAATAAATAAACTGTTGCCCTTCTCCTCTGAAAAAAACAATTCCTAATAAGCATAAAATCATTACCACAACATCTAAATCGTAACGTTTATAAAAACGCCAAATTCCCTTTAATCGACCATATAGTTTTAGTCCTATTAAACACTCTAGTACAACCGCTAAATATAGAAAGATAAGATTATCGTAGTAAAAACTAAAGAAGTTTAAGTCACTAGAGTCAAAACTAAATAAGTAACTAACTATTGTATTTCCCTGCTCAATATTCTCTGCTCGAAAGTATACCCAAGCAATTAAAACTTGAAAATAAACGAATAAAATGGCAATCAATT
Source organism: Saprospiraceae bacterium (assembly GCA_022448995.1). Classification (GTDB taxonomy): domain Bacteria; phylum Bacteroidota; class Bacteroidia; order Chitinophagales; family Saprospiraceae; genus JAKVCT01. The sequence continues at coordinate 4,568 of JAKVCT010000205.1, read as the reverse complement.
TAGGTGTAAACCTATACCACTTAGTAAATTTTTCAAACAATAGAAATGCGATGTGTATACTTGCCCACATCAAAAATGTAAAGTTTGCTCCGTGCCATAATCCTGACAATAACATAGTCGTTGCTAAAGCTACCACCAAACGAATCTGCCCTTTCCGAGAACCTCCCATTGGAATATAAACATAATCACGAAACCAAGTAGACAAAGAAATATGCCACCTTCTCCAAAAATTCCTTAAACTATGCGCTAAATAAGGATGATTAAAATTAGATCTAAAATGATAGCCCATATATTTAGCTAAACCTTTGGCTACCAAGCTATAACCGCTAAAATCATAATAAATTTGGAAAGAAAAAGCAATAATTACTAACCACCAATAAGGACTTCCAGCAAACTCGGTCTTACCTTCAAATGCTGAATCAATAAAATAAGCTAGGTTATCGGCAATCAACATTTTTTGTGTTAAACCATAAATAATCAGCTTAAACGCATTCCACTTTTCCAAAGCGCTTGGAATTCGATAAGTAGATAACTGATGCAATAAATCTTTTGCACGCACAATAGGTCCTGCAACTAGCTGTGGAAACATCACTAAATAACTGAAGAAATGTAAGATATTCTTGGTTATTCTTAACTTACCTCGGTAAACATCTATGGTATAGCTCAGTGACTGAAAAGTGTAGAAACTAATCCCCACAGGTAAAATCAATACAAACTCAGGAATATTATCTGTTAGGCGCATCGTCATTCCCAAATACTCAAAACAGGAATCTAAAATTCCTGCAAAAAATTTGCTGTATTTGAATATTGACAATAAACCTAAGTTCCCTACCAATGAAGTTAACAGCAAGGTACGCCGCCATTTTGGGGCTTTCACCATTCCCCAAGCACTCAAATAATCAATACAACCACTTGTTATAATGAGAAACAAAAAACGCCAATCCCACCAAGCATAAAAGGTAAAACTCCCTATGATAATCCATAACCAACGTAAGGTATTTTGCTTACGACACAATGGCCAAATTAAGAAAAAAAAGATGGCAAAAAATAAGAATTCAAGAGAGTTGAATAACATAGTGTTGCTTAAGAAATTAGTGAGCTACAAAACTAAATTAATTATTATAAATATAAAAAAGCAGTTTATCCGAAATTAGAGATAAACTGCTTTCCAAATCCTTGAGCCGATAGCTCAACCCATTTTTTTTACTTATGTATAGACAAATGCCTATTCTTCTTTGCATCATAAATATCTTCAATCGTAATCAGGATCCCTGTCTCTTCCACATTTCCAAAACCTTTATTAATAGCAGTTCCAAAACTCTTCATTGTAGGCGAAAGATTCATATAAGCATTTATCAAAGGAGGAATACTCTCATTATAAGACCGTAGTTTTTGTGTCAAAAACTTATAGTTCTGACGATAAGATTCTCCTGTGAACAAAGCTTCCATTTCGCTCTGTGGTACTTGATTATTAACGGAACAGATTGGAGTCATTAGATTTTCATTATCGGGAAAATAAGTCCGTATGAAATGCAAAATAAAATCACGTGCTTGCACATTGAATCTAGGATACATAGTCACTTTACCAAAATAATATCTGATCTGATCGTCTTCAGCAATCAAAGCACCTAGACCATCCCACAAATTATCCAAAGAGTATAAACTTTTCTTGGCAGAAACTGCCCCAAACTGATATTTAGGCTGAATAAAAGAACGACCTAACTCAATAGTATAGGGTAAGTAATCTTGGATAAATCTGTCAGAGAAGTCAAATAATTTTGAAGTGGGGCTTTTGACCTTCCCATGCCAGTTTGTCTCGATGTTGTATCCTTCCAGAAAGCGATACCCACCAACAATTTCACGATCTTCTGGGCACCAAACAATCAACTGTTTAAAGGGATTTTGAGGATCTAAATCATAAGCATCAACATCTATTTCCTTCCCTGTTCCTCCTCCACCTTTTCGGAAACTAATTTCACGCAGACGACCTAATTCTCTCAGAATATTTGGTGCGTTTTGGTGAGTAATTACATAAATTTGACGTCCGCCATAGTTAGTATTACGGACAAACTTGTCTTTTGTCAACTCTGCTTCTAGTATCTCTCGATCAATAGGTGCAATAATGGCTTGCTCCTGCTTGGTGATTCTATTGGTCCTTATCATAAACATTAGGATTAATAAAGTTTGCACTAGTGCAGTCTACTGATGTGTATAATTATTTAGTTAGATAGCTCCTGGCAAACTCGTTTTTGATAACATTAGCTTAATGATGATATTTTTTGATCATAAGCTAAGGGAAAAAGCTAAAATTGTGTTCCTCTAGTTTCTATCACAAATGCTCCGATCCTAAAACTCAGCATCGGGCTGTACAGATAATCGATAAACATGTTCCTTTACAGATGTAGCCCAATCATTCATCCGCCTTGATTTATCAAAACGATCTGGATCAATTGGTTTCCCTATTGTAATTTCAATTTCTTTACCTTTCAATTTATACATTTCCTCCACCAAATAAAACATTTCTACCTTAGCTTTAATTCCCAAAAACTTACGAATATTAGCCAAACGGTAAAAGAAATTTGAATTCTGACCACTAATGTACACAGGTACAATAGCTCGCTTGTATTTTTTTGCCTTGACAATAAATGTCTTTTGCCAAGCCAAATCTTCAATTTTTCCTTTTTGTTTACGTGACACCAAACCTGCTGGAAAAAACAACATAACCTTATCAGAAGCAAATGCCTGGTTAATCAAACGAATATTATCTTTATTTGATCCATGTTTATTCACTGGAATAAACAAAGGCTTCAAGTGAGGGATGTTCATTAACACATCATTGACAGGGAATAAAATATCCTTGCGCACTTGACCAACAACCTTCATCAAAGCCATACCATCTAAGCCCCCCAAAGGATGATTTGCCGCTAAAAGAAAGCGATCTGTAGCATTGATATTCTCCAGACCTCGTACATTAATCTTTAGATCAAATTCTTCGTTTAGAACAACATCAATAAAATCTAATCCCAAGGTATTCTTCTGTGCGTAAAACACTCGGTTAGCATCTTTCTCATGTGCTATACGTCTGATATACCTAAATACAAACTTAGGGATCCATCGAGCAAGTTTGGGATTTTTATTATGGAAAATCTTCTCTATATCAACGAAGTTTTCACTGATATCTAATCCTTGAGTAGTTTCAATTATTTTTTTTTCCATAAACGTTCAATTAGTTTGTTACAAAACTAAACTTTTTATTCCTAAAATGGTATTAATCAGATGTTAAATCTCCATTAAGATCCTCTTTATATAGAAATAATCTTACAAATTGGTTAAGCCTCTAATCGTTAGACTATACAAGTATACCCACCTAATAATCAACAGATAGTATTCTTTTATTGAGGTAGATATAATTTATGGTCTTGGATGTAAAATACAAAAATCCACTGAATAATTCCCTCGCACTAATTCATAGTAATCGATAAGTTTTTTTTCATCAAAAAACATAAAAAGATTCATTTTCAACTAAGAACATGTCTAAATGTATTCTAATCCTCTAAGAGAAACGTGCTTAAATTAAGTACGTTTCTCTTGATTTTTGTACGCAAAAATTAACATCTAACTCTTTCTTAAAAAATTATTAGACTTAATAAGCTAATTTTTTATTAAGTTTTTTTCATTTTTTAATAAAACTCTCTTACCTTTGATATGTGAGATCAACTCCCCTCTAAATTTTTTGAGTAAATACACAGATTTTTAGATTTATTATTACTCAACCCTCCCCTCTTATATTCTAATGTGTCAATTGAATATATTTTTAAAGATTAATATACAGAATTCACATTTTCATACACTATAGATCAACATCTGAGGTCGATTTATTTTATAATTTAAATATCTATTAAAGCAATGAAACACTGTTACATGATCGAGTTTGAATTGCCAAAGTTTGCTACTAAAGAATTTACAGAGCAAATGCAGGCACACGATCTAGTTATTGAGAAATGGAAACAAGAGGGTATTTTAGAGACTTACTGTATGGCACATAGTCAAGCCAAGTTTTGGGCAATCATGAAAGCTAGCTCAGAATTTGAGATCATGTCCATCATTGAAGAATTGCCAATGAGCAATTTTATGATCCCTTGCATTTCTGCATTATCACCACAACCACAAACGCAAACACAGACTCAGACGAGTTTGGGACGTTTAGCAGTATCTCAAAGCTCTTACTAATCTTAGGAGCCTCTGCCCACTGCATCTACAATAAAAATTTATCCTTTTTACCTAGACCAATAAAGATTACTTAAGTATTTTTGTAGGGTAAGAAATTAGCACTTTTCTAATTTAACAAGGTAAAGATTCTGTCTAATAGCCTTGAAAAGATTCGGCGATAAAGCCGACTGTGGCAAGCTTTGCTGCCACCATAGCTAAGTAGATAGCCACAATTAATTTGTATTTAATTCAATCAGCCTTTTTGCGCTGCACTTCGTTAAAAAGCCTCGTGATAGCGGTGGTGGCAGCATAGCTCGCCACTAGTCGGCTCCGCCTCTGACCGCAGAGCGGCTATCCCT
>JAKVCT010000204.1 GCA_022448995.1 Saprospiraceae bacterium | reverse complement strand
AGAATTCCCTTGGGAATTGCAGGATAGGTCTGATATGCTTCTTGAAAATAGGCCTCGTAATTATTGTGCAGCTTCAATTCCCAAGTTTGGGCACTGAGCTGGACATATAAGCCTAGAAATAAATAAAGTAAAAGTAGATTTGTTTTCATCTAGTTAAGGGATTTTAGTAAACAGTTACCCGAGCTGCTTAAAATAGCTAATTCATTGCTGTACAAGTACCTTAAGGCCAAGGCTCCTAGCTCTTTCTACCTTCTACTAGCTCCACTACAAAACTCAAGTAATTTCGTCTTGGCTCCCTAGGACTTATCTAGTTTTCTACCATCTATTTTCAAACAACTTCACCATGCTATTTTATAAGAGTATGTCTAAACACGGTTTTAGCTAACTTATATAATTTTCAACTTTGTTCTCTCTCTTTCTCTCTTCCAACTAGGTGTTCAATAAATATAGTGTAATAGTATAATGCTCCTTTTAAAACAAGGTCTTGAATACAAAAAACAAGTGACTTGCAATTTACTAACTTATAATGACTTATACAAAGGCTTATTTTAATTTTCCTCTAGGTTATTCAACCACTCCCAACATAATTTTAAGCTGCTGTGTCAAGGCTGAGTAAAAGATAAAATTCTTTTTACAAATATCATCATTAAGCACCAGCATTAATCAATACAGTATAATCGCCTGTTGCTCCCTGAATTCCCTTGTTCGTGGCATCGTATAAATTCTTATCTGATTCAATTTTGAAGTTATAATTAGAAAATTATGCTTCATATTTCGATAGGATATCTAAAGTTCCATCCTTTGAGACACCATCTACAATTGAATACTCGATATTAGTACAGTGTACTTTGCTGAGCCAATATACTTTGAGCCCTTCGTTCTATATAGGCCTCTGCATTGTAACACACTGTAATGCTAAAATTAAAAAATCAACGAGCTATCACCTAGAGGTATATACAAACAAATGAGGTGACTTATCAGAAGAAAAGTCACCTCATACGATTTAACTTAGAGCTTATCTAAAATTGCGATATTTACTAATTTAGATACCCTTATTTATTTAGGATGATTCGCTGAGCTCTACAAGCTATTGATCATTAACAACAGCTTAGTTATTACCAAACTATACGATCCATACATTCGCAAATTACATTTGCTGCATGATCCAGTACTTCTGGTGTATGCGCCGCTGACACAAAACCAACTTCATAACCAGAAGGCCCTAGATAAATTCCTCGGTCTAGTAAGTCAGCATGTAAGGTTTTGAAATAATCCATACTTGCAGGGTCTATCTGATCAGCACGTTGGATTCGATCTTTGCTAAAAGCAATCCAAAAAATAGAGCCAATTGTCGAAATACGAACAGGATAGCCCTTAGCATCGCAGTGCTCTTGTAACTTAGCTACAAAAGCCTGTGTTTTGGCTTCCATGTCCTCATAAAAATTAGGTTCCAAAAGCTGAATGGCAGCTGTATATCCTGCAGTCATTGCCACTGGATTTCCAGAAAGCGTTCCGGCTTGGTATACAGGACCATCCGGTGCTACACTTCCCATAATAGTACCACTAGCACCATAGGCTCCTACAGGCATTCCACCACCAATAATTTTACCATAAGTAACAATATCAGGTTGGATATCATAATAGCCTGCAGCTCCCTCAAAACCCACTCTAAACCCAGAGATCACCTCATCAAAGATCAATAATATATTGTATTGAGTACACAATTGACGCAAGCCTTCCAAGTAAGATTTATCTTGTAATAATAAACCATTATTGGCAGGAACAGGCTCAATAATCGCTGCTGCAATCTCATCCCCCTGTTCTTTAAACATTTTTTCTGTTGCTTCCAAATCATTCAATGGTAGCACTAATGTTTCTTGTACAAAGCCTTGAGGAATCCCAGCAGAAGTACTCACTCCAAAAGTTACTAAACCAGAGCCTGCTTTGACTAATAAAGAATCTACATGCCCATGATAACAGCCTTCAAACTTGACAATTTTATCCTTTTTGGTATACCCCCTAGCCAATCGAATTGCCGACATAACGGCTTCTGTACCAGAGGATACAAACCGAACCTTGTCTATATATTTATTATTAGCTAAGATAGTTTCACCTAATTTATTTTCCCATCTAGTAGGTGTTCCAAAGGAAGTTCCGTGTGCTACAGTATCACAAATAGCCTCTCGGATTTTGGCATTATTGTGCCCTAAAATCAAAGGTCCCCAAGAACAACAAAAGTCAATAAACTCATTGTCATCCTCATCCCAAACATGACAGCCATCTCCTTTCTTGATAAACAAAGGAACTCCTTTAACTGATTTGAAAGCACGCACAGGTGAGCTTACACCACCTGGAAAATATTGTTTTGCTTCTGCATACAATTGCTCAGAGACAGTACGTTGCATAATTTCTAACTATTATATTATATAATCTATCATTCTTAATATGATCTGGATCGCCTAGTAAGCTCAATATTTATCAACAGGGGAACAAATTAGCTCTGCAGAGCTAATTTGCACCTCTACATACAAGTTCATTGTATTCCTACTAAGCTTGCTCTACCTTATCTGTGGATGTAGCTATGGTTTCTTCTGTCCATTTGTTTTGAATAGGTACATTCTCTACAATTTCCAACCCATAACCAATAAGACCAATTCTACGTTTAGGACTATTTGTTAATAATCGAATCTTAGATACATTCATGTCTCTTAGAATCTGTGCACCAATTCCAAACTCTCGTTGATCGGTCTTAGTTCCTGTTTTTTTAGACTTAATTTCATATCCCTTCTCTTGCAAGCGTAGAGCATTAAGTTCGTCAAGTAACTCATCCTCAGTCTCTTTTTGAATGTAAAGCAACATTCCTTTCTCTTCATTAGAGATTTGTCTCAAGATAGCATGTAAAGAAGTCTTGTCTCCCTTGCGGAATGAATCTAAGATATCGTTCCCCATTGAAGATGCATGTACACGCACTAATACAGATTCGTCTTCTACCCAATCTCCTTTTTTGAATACTAAATGTGTTCTAGAAGAAGTTTTATCTTCATAAGCAATCAAATCAAATGTTCCCCACTTGGTTTGGAAAGGAACTTGCATTTTGCGTTCAATCAAGCGCTCTTTCTTGAATCGATACTCAATCAAATCCTCAATAGAGATGATCTTCAAGTCATGTTTCTCTGCAATTTTAAACAAGTCTGGTAGGCGAGCCATTGTTCCATCTTCGTTCAAAATCTCTACCAATACACCAGCAGGGTACAAACCTGCCAAACGAGCCAAGTCTACAGCTGCTTCAGTATGTCCAGAGCGGCGTAATACACCTCCATCCTTAGCAATCAATGGAAAGATATGTCCTGGGCGAGCATAATCTGTAGGTATTGTGTCAGGTTGTGTCAACTTCTTGATTCCAGTAGCACGGTCATAAGCAGAAATTCCAGTGGAACATCCATAACCAATCAAATCGATAGAAACCGTAAAAGCAGTTTGGTGTAATGCGGTATTATCCTGTGCCATAAGAGGCAGGTTCAACTCCTGACAACGCTTGGCTGTCAGTGGCGTACAAATCAATCCACGACCATGTGTTGCCATAAAGTTGACTAATTGTGGAGTGATTCGTTCAGCAGCACAGATAAAATCTCCCTCATTTTCGCGATCTTCGTCATCCACTACGATGACTAATTTTCCTGCGCGAATATCTTCAATTGCTGCCTCAATCGGATCTAAATGATTGCGATCAAGTGTTTCGTTTAGTTGGTTGCCAGACATTTGTTTTGACTCCTTTTAGATATTTGAAAAAACCTGCTAGTAGTGCCAAATTCATTGCATTGAAATACGCCACATACCGAATCAGGCTAATATTGATTTGCATCTTCTGTAGGATGTAGTCCAATAGAGGAATCCCTAATAAACCGAAGATTTGTAATAAAAACAAAATTAAATACATTATGTTTGTCATTCCCCAAGCTAATACACCACTAGCGACCAAAGCAATAAGAATAAAGAAAGGCCCTAACCAACGTAAAATCTTGTGAGACAAGAAACAAAATGCTAGACCAGTGAATGGAGGGGACAATAAAGGATAAAAAACCTTTAGGTTTTGGAAATTTCCTGCCGAGATTCGGATTTTGCGCCGAAACTCTTCGCGGATATTGGTAGAAACATCTTCATAAACAATAGCCTTGGGTTCTAGAATGGCCTGTTGACCACTTCCCAGAACTTTCATACTAATGTAAAAATCCTCTACAATAAAGTTGGGTGGATTAGGGACAAAACTGCTTGCTCTCAGAGCATAAGCACCTCCAAAAACGCCCATCATGGTTCCCCAAATCAATCCTTCATTGTACTTAATAAGTGTTTCCCGCTGGATATATGATTTTTCTTGTAGAGCAATCCCCTTTTCTCTGAGACTTTTGTCCAAGAAGTTCGCTCCTACTTGGCTGATCTGTTCATTTTTGAAATGCTTCACCAATTCATAAAGTGTATTGGGCTCAAAAAAGACATTAGCATCCGTAAAAATATAGATTTCGCCTTTTGCCTTAGGCTGCAAGCTATTGAGAATATTGGGCTTGCCACGCCTGCTGAAGACTTCGTATTCTAATTGTGGATATTTTTGCTGAGCTTCCTGAAGGATTTGGTGGGTTTGATCAGTAGAGCTATCTGAACCAATTAAACATTCTAGTTTGTCTAGAGGATAATTAGTATTAAATATACTACTGATCTTCTCCTCTAAGACTTTTTCCTCATTATATACTGCCATGATGATAGTAATATGTGGAAGTTCTTCAGGATTTCCTAGTGTATATTGTAGATGATTTGCCTGTTTGTTTCGTGCAAACCACTTGAGTATCCAAGCATAAAACACATAAGAGTGTATTATACAAAATACAGATAGCCAAAATATTATTTGCAGAAATATCATATAGTTTGCCTCACTGACTAATTTATAATAGCGCTTAAAGTTTGCTTGGTAGACCTCATCAATCCACCTAAAATCATGCACTATTACAGTTGCTAAAGTTGCGCAAATTTAATGAAAAACTTTTGATCTTTTATGTAGCTTGGTATAAAATTCGATCAAGCGTTCTGCAATCTGTATGTTATTAAAATTTTCTTGTGCAAACTCAAAAGCATTATTACCAATCTGTTCACAAAAGTCAGGATGATCTAAGCATTTTTTAATCTGTTGATAAAAATCTTCCTCTTCATCTGCAATTAGGATCTCATTCTCGTTCTCTGCATAGATCCCCTCTGTTCCCAGCCTTGTACTAACTACTGTTTTACCCAAAGCTAGAGCCTCAATAATCTTGATACGCATCCCACTTCCTGAACGTAAAGGCACAAGCATAATGGTATGTTCGTTCATAAAATCAATCGCACTCTCTACTTCTCCCAAAATCTCAACATTTGGATAATCTAGTTTACCAAAATATGCTGGCATATTCCGTCCTGCTATATAAAACTTTAACTTGGGATATTCTTCATGAATACGCATCCAAACCTTATCCAAAAACCATAATAATCCTTCTTGATTAGGTAACCAGTCCAAAGAACCGATATGAAAGAGAGAAGGGTAAACCTGATCACTATCCTGACGTAGCAAACGCTGAAAATCAATACCTGTAGGGCTTACAAACATAGGAATATTAGCTCCTAGGCTTCTAAAATAGTCTGCATCTTTTTGAGTAATTGGCACCATAGCATCATAGGCATTAAGCTGATCCAGCTCAAAATTTCTGAGGCGCTTAGCCAATAGATGCAAATAACTTTTCTTGAGCACATTTTTCTCTACCTTTGCTAGCCTATCCCAAATCTCAAACTCTACATTATGTGCACGCATCACTACAGGCGCATCTGAATACGCTCGGATCGTATCAATGTAGGGTGCTAGATAAACCCCTTCGAGTTGAATTAAATCGAATTTTTGCTGTTTGAGCAAAGTAACAAGCTTGTCTTGATATTCCTCTGACTCGAAACGTTTGATATTGTAGGAGTGTTTGGAGAAAAGATTGATTAAAGCATCCTTTGGACGTATATCCGTATCTACGTAAACGTCATAATAATCTGCAGTTTGCTCGAACTCTTGAGGTAATTTATTCAAAGCTCGATCAAAAAAATGCTTTTTAGTATTGATTGCCAACACCGTCACTTCGTGACCTAGTTGATAAAATGCTTTGGTTAGGTTATGAATTGCAATGACTTCTCCGTCCTTTAATGGATATGGAAATTTCTTACAAAGTTGTAAAATACGCATGAATGCTACTTTTACCCAGAATGATCTGATGGTTTGTTCCGTGATCACTCTTTAGTTTATAATGATAAAAAAATCAAAAAGCTCTGCTATTCCAGTTCTCTGTTTAACACTATCGTGAAAAGACTAAGTTTTTTTCTGTAGAAAGTGCCGAATTGTACGCATACTCTTCAAAATCAAACTTCTTGAGTTCTTCTATATTACTTAAACGGTTCTTAATCACAAATTGGCACATCAATCCTCTAGCTTTTTTAGCATAAATTGCAATTGTTCGGTAAGAATCGCCCTTTTTCTCCTTGAAATCTACATTGTACCAATCTGTCTTGAGTTGCTTAGGATCTATCACTTTTGAATATTCCTTAGAAGCTAAATTTACGACTGTTGTATAATTTTTATCATCCAAATATGCCTGAATCTTTTCATTAACTAAATTATCCCAAAACTCATATAAGTTCTTGCCTTTCTCCGTAGCTAATCTTGTACCCATTTCTAGACGATATGCTTGAATTAGATCCATTGGACGCAGAAAACCATATAAACCCGATAAGATCCCCAAATGTTCTTGAGCATAAGCAAAATCATCTTCTGAGAAAGTTTCTACATTGATTCCTTTGTAGACATCACCCTTAAACGCTAATAATGCTTGTTTAGAGTTTTTCAAGGTAAAAGGCGTTTGAAATGCCTTATATCTTTCCACATTTAGATCCGCAATCTTTTCACTCACCTTCATTAGCTTTCCTAAATCTTCTGAGGTATAATCCTTTAAGATTTCTACCAAAACTTCACTCTGCTCTAACAAGTTAGGTTGCGTGAATGTAGTTTGCTTTGACGTGGATAAATCCAATGTTTTTGCAGGTGATATTAGCAACAACATATGTTTTTTAAATTAATTTGTATTAAAAAATAGACTATACTAAAATAATTTATTTACTCTTAGTGAAAATATAAGTTAATTGAAATAAAGAGTAATTAGTTGAATCTTTAGGGGAGAGTAAGTAATAGATAAGAAACCGATTTAAAAAAAAAACAGCTTCTAACAAAGTATTCAATTGGGGAAACAAAAATACATGATTTTTTTGATAAAAGACAGCTTTTTTCGAGTACTTTTTATAGATATGCTCTAAATCATTTTCAAATGATGAAAAATAGGCTAATCTTTACATGTTCTTCAGTCTTTTGGAAGACATCTGTATTAATTTGATATAGAAGTTGTTAAAAAATCATCTGATTTTCTGCATTAAATCTAATTCTGAAACAACTTCATAGTATTTTTTACCACAGTCATCTTTTTGCGACATTATGCACCACTTTTTTCTTGCACTTCTTTCTGGTATAATGCTTATGCTCTCCTCGCCCACTAAAGCACAGCATAAAGATACCCTAAAAATTATGGCATATAACCTGCTCAACTTTCCGAATGGCAGTAGCATTTGTGGAAGTACTACCACAATATCGGCACGGTGGGATACCTTGCAAAAAATTATAGATTATGTACAACCTGATGTTTTTATGGTTTGCGAATTGCAGAACCAAGCTGGTGCAGATAGCATTCTAAATCAATCCTTGAGTGGAAATTCTAATTATCGTGCAGCTAATTTTATAGTCAACCAGTCCACAATAAATGATGCATTGAACAACATGTTATATTATAACAATGCTAAAGTTGGTCTAGCCAAACAGGAAATACTCCTCACCGATCTACGAGATGTAAGTAAATACACCTTATTTCACCGAGATCCTTATCTACATCTTCACAGAGATACTACTTTTATAGATTTTTATGTAACACATCTCAAGGCAAGTCAGGGAGATTCTATGCGCAGATCTAGAGCTTGTGATACCATTCGCAAATATGTGGATACAAGTATGATTGCTAGAAACTCAGTTATTGCAGGAGATTTTAATTTTTACAGAAGTAGTGAATCTGGTTATCAAAGGTTATTGTCCGGTGTGCATCCTTTTTATGATCCCATTAATGCCCCTGGTGAATGGACCAATAACTTCAATTTTGATACAATACATACACAATCTACTCGTGCTAGTAGCAGTCCCTCTATGGATTGTGGTGCCTTGGGTGGATTAGATGATCGATTTGATTTTATCTTACTATCTAACAATATTATGAATAATTTGGATCAAGTACGTTATCTCCCAAATACTTATCAAGCTTTGGGGAATGATGGTTGGCTGTTTAATGACGCGATTAATGATCCAAGTAATGGGACTGCTGTGCCCACAGATATCTTAGATGCTTTATTCTATATGTCCGATCATTTGCCAGTCATAGCTGATTTGGAAATAATACATCATCCAATTTCTTTGCCTGTGCAATGGTTGAGTTTCAAAGCTGAGTGGCTAGAACCTAAGATTCAACTCCGTTGGGGAGTTGACCACCCTGAGAATGTCCAAAATTGGTTGATAGAACGCAGCGATAATAATTTTGATTTTGAAACTATTGCTCAAGTTGCAGCCTCTACGGATCAATTTAACTACAGCTTTCAAGATGAGATTTTACCTGCAGGGACTTATTATTATAGAATTACCTCAGTTGGTCTTAATTCAATTCATTTGAAATCTTCAATTGCTTCTGTAAGCATTCCTAGTGATGAACCTATTGTAAATATTTATCCTAATCCTGCTCAAAATGCTGTAAACGTAGTGATTGAATGTGATTATGATGCTGACGGAACAATCAATTTATATACACCATTGGGTAAAAGAATTAAGCATACTAATTATATCATACACGCAGGGAAAAATATCATTACTATTCCTGTTCAAGATCTACCACAAGGAGCTTATCATTTAGAACTTTCACATGTTGGCTATCATTTCAATCAAATTTGGATGAAACAATAGGAAGTAAATAATTTTATAATCAGACATAGAAACGAACTTGCATAAATTTATGTCTTAGTAAAATTTAATATAAGAAAAGTACTAAATAAAAAAATAAGGGTAAGTAGGTGGACATAATTAGTTATAGAAGTTGTTTAAAAATACTTTCTGGTGAACATGACTATAAATGCTAAATAATGCAAACTTAACCAAGTATGAGC
>JAKVCT010000203.1:7095-9353 GCA_022448995.1 Saprospiraceae bacterium | reverse complement strand
CGCAACAAAGAAAAAATAAAATCCAAAATTTTATTTGGTTTCATTTTTCGAAATTTACCTTTTTGGACAGCCCCATTAACAGAAATACTTATATAGAGGGTTATACTATAAGGGAGAAAATCATGTAGATAACTATGAATTCAATCCTCAGTATTTAAATTGAGAAGATATTTTAATGTGTATGTTTGATTTAGATGCAAGTGGTCATGAGAAACGAAGTAAGCTTTAAGAACGATTCGCAAAATTAGAAGTTTTACTAAGATCAAAACAGGATGGAATTTCTGAAAATCCAGAAAACAGAAGAGTTTCCTACAACTTTGGCGTTTTTTAGACGCAATCGAATTGTAGATAAATCATTATTTCAAAGGATAATAGGTAAAATATTTCGTTAATCAGAACTATTTTCCTCACAAATAAGCATCAGATTTGTAAATCGCCAATGAGAAAAAGGAATACAAAACTTTCCTTTTTCTCATTTTTTTTAAGATATTATACCGACTTATGTAGATGTAATAATATATCTTTTTTGGAGTTTTTTCGTAGTAATTATTTTTATGCTACTTATGATATTTGCATAAATCTAAAGACCAAAAAAATATTAACCCAGCAATGGCTTCTATGAAGTTCTCAAAAGAATTTCTGCAATAAAATAATAAATTTATGAAGATTTTAGGATTCATTATTCTATTCCTTTGTGGACATAGTGCTACAATTTTGGCTTGGAATGATGATTATGATACTCAAACAATTAGAGGGAAAATTTTTGATCAAGCTACTCAAGCACCTTTGGCAGATGTCCTTGTAGAACTCCAAAATTATTATCCAAGAAAAACCACTCGTACAGATTCAGAAGGTCGTTTCAAACTAATAGGTGTGCCCTTGGGACGACATAAATTGCTAATGACCAAAGAAGGATATGATGATCTAATGGTGCCTGGTTTTGAAGTAACAGCAGGACGTCAATCTATTTTGTCGTTACCTATGCACAAACGACGAAAGTCAAAAGATGAGGAGATAGATGAAACGATTATTGCTCAGAAATTGGAGAATAATCTTGTCTTAACCAATAAAGATTATCCTTTGGATGAGATGAGCACAGGGACATTTAGAGTCTTAGATGTGGAAGAAATCAATCGTTTTGCTGGAGATCAGTTAGATCCAGCACGTTTAGCAGGGAATTATGCAGGCATTTTTACGCAAAATGACTGGTATAATGGGGAAGTTATTCGAGGAAATTCTCCATATTTTATGCAGTGGCGCTTAGAAGATTTGCCCATCAATAATCCCAATCAATTAGGTCGGATAGGAACAACAGGAGGAGAATATAATGCTTTGAATCCTAATATATTATCAAATTCTGATATCATTATGACAACTACGGCTCCACATTATGGTAATTCGATTGCTGGAGTTTTTGATGCTCGTTTGAGGAGTGGTTCCTTACAGAAAATAGAAGGGATAGTCGGCTACAATACCTTGCAAGGAGGAGTATTTTTACTTGAGGGACCTCTCAATCGGAAAAAAAAGCCCTCTTCATTCTTGTTTTCTGTTCGAGCCAAACCTGCAAATGCTCTTAATTCATTGGCTACAAGACTTACCAACCGAAACCAGATCTTTATTCAGAATGCGTCTACAATTTATGACCTTGCTCTGAAAATCTCTTTACCCAAAACAAGTATCGGAGCTTTAGATTTTTTTGCAGTTGGAGGATTTGGTAGAGTTAATCGTTTTGGGACAGATCTCAATAAGGCGGGTAGAGACCAGTTTGTAATTAGAAATTTGGATGAGGGGATAATGACAACTAACGGCACTGTAGGGATAAAACATCAAGTATACATTGGTGCAGACAAGAGCTTATACTGGAAAACTGTACTTGGTGGATCTGATTTTAGAAGATTTCATAATGCTATATCTGCTGATGGAGATAGTATTGTGCGGCTTCGTAATAATCATTCCTCATTATTGTTGGTTTCTTATGTAAACAAGCATTTTTCTGAAGACTTTTCTATTCGAGGAGGAGTCAACTATAGATATGATATTCATCAGATTCGTCAGAATTATTATACTCGGAGCGATTGGTCACATTTTTATAATGGAGGGGCACATCTTATACAAGGATTTATTCAAGCACATTATACTCCTAATCGAGCTTGGACAATTACAGGAGGCGCTACTGCTTGTCTTTTTTCTTTCAATAACTTTTATGACTTTGATTATCGTTTGAATATACGATACAAACCTCACAATCGACATCAATT
>JAKVCT010000203.1:0-7085 GCA_022448995.1 Saprospiraceae bacterium | reverse complement strand
ATATCTAGGAGGAGGTACTTATACTCAATTACTTCCTATGATGCTCTATACCTATAATCATTCAGATCCCTCAAGAAATTATAATAGACTATTTGGTGTAAAATCAATAAATACCAATTTAGGTTATCTGTTTATTTTAGCAGAAGACTGGCGCCTGAAGATAGATGGATATTTGCAGTATTATCGTAATGTTCCCGTAGATTCTCTTAATCCAGCACACAGTTTTATGAATTATGGAGGAGTAGAGGATTGGCGCCCAAGTCCCAATATGAATAGTGATGGGAGAGCCTTGAATTTTGGCGGGGAAATTTCCGTAGAAAAATTTTTCAGTAAGGGGTATTACTTTAATGTAGCAGCGTCTTATGTAAATGTAGCTTATTGGTCTCAAAATAGTCCAAATACTCGATATCGTTCTGCTTTTGACAATACTTGGGTAATTCACCTATTTGGAGGAAAGGAATTTAGGATTGGTAAAAAACGACAAAATCGTTTTTCTATTAATGCAAAAATTGCTTTTGTTGAAGGCCAACGTGTGCGTCCTATTTTAGAAGCAGAATCGGCTAATAGCTTGTATTTTACGATCTATGATGATACACAAGGCTATCGTACACAGTTGCCTTTCAATCTAAGAAGTGATATCAAATTTACTTTTCTATTTAATACTTCCAAGCAAAAACTGAAGCTTTCACACCGATTGAATATCGAAGTGATTAATGTTTCTAATTATAATAATATTTATGGGCATTATTACAATCACAGTATAGGACGTCCTGCTTATTATTACAATTATCCAATTCTTCCAAATATTGGATATAACCTACGATTCTAATACATCTATAGTACGTGAAGGTTTTTCAACTAATTGATAATCAGAACATAATAATTTTGTTACTTTTAATATAGAATTCCGTAAATTGCTGATTATCAATTAGTAAAAAACAAAGCTTTTTAACTTTTTATAAAAAAGGATAAAAAGTCACGGACTATTAATACATTAAAGTATGTCTAAATTTATTCTAGGGCTCATCTCCCCTGACTATTCAATGAATTCTGAAATAACTTCAATTAGAAAGGCTTACATCAACTTGTTTTTTAGAGCATAAAACCGTATATTATTAAGTGATTCTCTATTCTGTTTTGATATTCCTAACTAAAAACAACAATTGATGAAAAAAAATATACAAAAGTTAGTGCTTTCTACAAATTCTACACATCCCGAACCCAAAGAAGGTAAAAATCCTTATGTTTGGGTCAATAAATGGGTGGGAAAAGCATTAGATCGTAAGAGACAAGCTGATATACCTAGGGAAACTAGCCCAATCTACAAGAAAAAGATGGTGCAAATGCAAGTTTCTTTCTTATCGAAAATGGTTGTGAAACGTTACCACAAGGCATAAAGCTTAGCAGTAGTTAGGGTGATTCAGTATTTAAAATACGTTTGATAATCAATAAATTATAGGTAGTTCTAAGAAAGAAATTTACTTCGTAGAGCCCTTCGGGGTTTAGTTTCACTGAGCCCTTCGGGGTTTTTGGTCACCTTTTCTTTTTGCTCTGCCTTTGTACCTCTTGGTACAAGCTCTCGCAGAATGGCAAAAGGTGAGAGAAGAAATATGCTTAATACTGAAACAGCCTACTTTTAGGCAGCCCATATACACTTTTACTTTTTGAGTAATATCTGTTGCTTCCATTTATTATCTAGAGACAATGTTCGGATATAATAACTGCCACTCCACCAGTTATGGCTAGGAAGCTGATGCTGCATAATTTTATCTGACTCATACTCATAGACTAATCTTCCCATAAGATCCCAAACCTCTATCTTCTGTAGTGGACAAGAGGAGCTTAAATTGAAGACATGTTGACTAGGGTTTGGAAAAATCTCAATGGTATAATCTTTTTCTAATAGTTGGGAGACAGGACTCGTGAGATCATTATCCTCAATATATAGTGTCAATGTACTATTGCTTCCCAAGCTACAGTTACTCAATGCTGATAAATCTATACTTAAAATTTCAGTACCTTCTACCAAAGTATCATCTACTATATCAAAAGTAATAGCAAGAGGACTATCATCATTGGGAGGAAAATTAATATTGATAGGGTTGAGTGCATTCGCTACAAAATCGTCACTTCCTACTTCGCCTATTTGTGGTGAAGCTACCAAAACAGGAGCAACTTCTGAGGTAGATAGAAATTGATTGGTATAATCAATCTGTATATAAATAGTAATGGTTCCATCTCCTTCGTTAACAGTAATTGATGAGCTATCAAATTGGACTTCTGGGAGAGTCAAATTACCACAAGCATTTCTAAATATATTACCCGTTATATAACGTTCATACGCTGGGATAGTCCCACTATTTATTGTGTTTGGTGTACCAATTTTACCAAAATGAGCAGGTCGCAAGAAATCTGGTTTGCTATCATAAGTATAGGAAACATCAGCAAGGGCAGTGGTGCCCGAAGGTTTGATTGTACCTTGATGATTATTGCCATACTCAAAATGATCTGTACCCAACAATAAATATAATCCTAGCCCTAATCCCGAACCTGTAAAGGTGATCTCATTCCCTAAATAATTTTGACTAGGAGTTGTTGCATCATTGAAGATACCAGCATAGTCTGCACGATTGCGCAAAAAGGTTCCATACGGTCCATTACTTGCATGAGAATTATCAACTACGATATTGCGTAAGAGATTACCTTCAAATAAATTTGCATATGTGTAGGTACCATGAAAAACAGCATCACCAGCCAAACTATCATTTAAGAAACCTCCATCCCAATAAGCCTCAAAAGAATAATTATAAGCAAAAACATTTCCATTAGCTCCTTGCTGTGTAATCATAGAGTGACGTAAATGCTGAAAAATATTATTTTCAATCAGACACTCTCCCGAAGTTGCTTGAAGCATTACTCCATATGCTCGGCCTCCGCCTCCATACTCATGGGCATGGTGAAAATAGGAACGGTTTACATAAATATTTGAGGAATTACGCATTTGTAGGTGCGAGAAGGTACACAAATGGGTTTCTATACCCGATACCCAAGAATTACAAGCATAATCAAACAGGATATTAGAACTCTGTTGAGGAGCAGTATTGTCTAAGCGGTGAATTTTTAGACATTCAATTCCTACATTTTCTGCCATATTTAGTTTGTGCAAATAAGGCGTTCGACTAATTGGGTAATCCATACGTAGGGGAGAACTCAAGGTGATTTGATTTCCACTAATTGCCTTGATTTGCACAAGCTGCCCTACATTATTTAGTCCCCAAGACCATTGTGACCAATCCACAAAGCTAGAATCATTCTGAAAGATTTTGCACCAATCACCAACTGCATAATTTGCAGCATCCATGACCATGATAAGAGAGTCCCCTTTGCTCTGGTCTTGTGTAAAACTGGTAGTATCTGTAGCTGACCCCAAGGAGCCATTTATGGTAATACTATGACCACTGCCTCCTAAGTCCATGGTTAGGACAGTATTTTCTGCACCAGCACCTTTCAGAATAGTATTAGAGGGTAGATTGATCGTATTGTTAAACAGGAAGTTTCCTGCGGGAATTTCTATAATACCAGGATTACCTCCCAAAGCTGCTATTGCTTGTTGAATACAAGTATCATTTACTGCGAGACCATCACCAAGAGCACCAAATGTATTTATGTTGACAGTAGTATTGAAGTTGGGAAGTTGACCTCTGTAGCCCGCCAAGTGCCATTCTACTCTTCTACTATCTGCAAGTGTTTGAGCTTGTGTGAGATTGTGATAACCGACAATTAAGGCAACTAAAAAGAATAGGAGTTTTGTTTTTTGCATAAGAAGTTGTTTAAAAATACCTTGTAGCTTTTTTATTTTTAAAATGATTTCAGAAATAAGTCATTCTGTTGCCTTAAAATAGTTGGAGACTTAGTTTTTTATAAAGCTATTCATAAGGGACTAACCTCTACTCCATGAAGTTGATGTGATGAAGAGGGGTAACTAATAGGGGTAACTAATTTCTGTATTTAAAAATTAAAAAAGTCTTGGATAATTCAAAATAGATAACATAAACTTAATAAAAGAAGGAATCTAAACGTCATGAGATCTGAAAAAAATACATATCTTTGCACCTTTATTTAATTTAGAGCATGTATTTAACATACTCTTCACTCACTAACCGCAGAAATAACACGTATCATCATGAGCAATGACATTCGTTTAGATGCAATCAAAAGTGTACAAAACAGACAGAATATTCCATTAGAAAAAGTCGAGGGAAAAATCTCTGAATTTTTTGCATGTAATGTATTTGGTGACCAAGCTATGAAAACGCATATGGCACCAAAAGTCTATAAAAAGATCCAACAAAATATTGCTAAAGGTAAGACGTTAGATAGAGATTTAGCGGATTACATTGCTGAAGCAATGCGTAATTGGGCAATGGAAAAAGGAGCTACACACTATGCTCATTGGTTTCAACCTCTGACAGGACATACTGCAGAAAAGCATGATTCATTTTTTACCTTAGATTCTTCTGGAGCAGCTATTGAGAAATTCAATGGCGATGCACTAGTCCAGCAAGAACCTGATGGATCTAGTTTTCCGGGTGGAGGGTTACGTTCTACTTTTGAGGCAAGAGGATATACTGCTTGGGATCCAACTTCTCCAGCTTTTATCTTTGAGGTGAGTGGTGAAAAAACACTTTGTGTACCAACTATTTTTGTAACCTATGGGGGACAAGCTTTGGATTATAAACTGCCCTTGTTAAAATCACAAAGCTATCTAGAAGAAGCAGCTATTGAAGTTTGCAACTTGTTTGACGAACAAGTCAATAAAGTACATGCAACCTTAGGTTGGGAACAAGAATATTTCTTATTAGATGAGGCTTTGTACAATGCACGTCCTGATTTAATTATGTGTGATCGTACCTTGTTGGGTAAATATGCACCAAAAGGACAGCAGTTAGATGATCATTACTTTGGATCTATTCCTGAGCGTGTATATGCCTATATGCGTGATTTAGAGAATGAGTCTCACAAATTAGGAATACCTGTTCGTACGCGTCACAACGAGGTTGCACCTTGCCAATATGAGTTAGCACCAATTTTTGAGGAAGTTAATGTTGCTGTTGATCACAATCAATTATTGATGGATCTGATGGATAGAATTGCTCGTCGTCATAAATTGCGTGTGTTGTTGCACGAGAAGCCTTATGCTGGTGTGAATGGGTCAGGAAAACATAATAACTGGTCTATGGCTACAGATACAGGAGTCAATTTACTTTCTCCTGGTAAGGATCCTGCTAAGAACTTACAGTTCTTAACTTTCTTTGTAAGTACTATCAAGGCTGTACATCAATATGCTGATTTATTAAGAGCTAGTGTAACTTCTGCTTCTAATGATCATCGTTTGGGAGCTAATGAAGCACCTCCTGCCATTATTTCTATCTTTATTGGAGAGACTCTAACACGTGTCTTAAACGAGATCGAAGAGGGGACACCACTTAACAGTACTGGTGTGAAAGAGGTAATGAAGCTTCTAGGTAAAATTCCTAATCTAGAACAAGATAATACAGATCGTAATCGAACTTCACCTTTTGCTTTTACAGGAAATAAGTTTGAAATTCGCATGGCTGGATCTACAGTGAACTGTGCTGCTCCAATGACTGTACTAAATATGATTGTTGGAAAGCAATTAAGATCATTTCTACAGGACGTACGCATTATAGAATTAGATGGAGTATCCAAGGATCAGGCAATCCTTACCGTTATTAAACGTTATATTACCGAATCTAAGGCTATCCGATTTGAAGGGGACAACTATAGTGAAGCTTGGAAAGAAGAAGCTGCACGTAGAGGATTGAATAATTTTGTAGATACACCTTCTGCTTTAGACGCCTATTTAGGGGAAAAAGCTTGTGAGCTTTTTGTAGAGAGCCGTGTCCTTTCTGAGCGTGAGATTCATGCACATTATGAGGTTCGTATTGAAAATTATACACTAAAACTTCAAATTGAATCTAGAACTTTAGCTGAAATGGCAATGAATCAGGTTTTACCGGCTGCTGTTCAGTATCAAAATACATTAGCAGAGAATGTCCTCAACTTAAAAAATCTAGGTTTGGGTGAAGATGCTTATGCTGCGCAGTTAGATTTGGTTCAGCGTATTGCTAAGCATATCAATGCAATTAAAGATGCTTGTTATAAGATGAAAAAAGAGCGTGATTTAGCTAATGAGTTAGATTCTAGAGAGTGTGCAATTGCTTATTGCCAAAATGTGAAGCCACTTATGGAAGTTGTTAGAGAGCACGCTGATGAATTAGAACCTATGATTGACGATCGCTTGTGGGCTCTACCAAAATATAGAGAATTACTGTTTTTACGTTAGTTGATTTTTGAATTTTAACTTCGTTAATCCCTTTGTGGTTTTTACGAATTGATCATTCAAATTTTATCGAATTTAGTCAGTTTTATGTATACTAATTGGTTATCAGTTGTTTTACTTAATACTGAAACAGCCTTGTTAGTTAGTGCTTGAAAGCTTAGTTAAAACCCTTGGCTTTCAAGCATTTTTTAACCACGAAATGAAGTGTTTTGAGAAGGTTAACTTCCTATTACTTAAAAAAATAAAGGTTGTCAAAAACTTGAGTTTTTGACAACCTTTTCCTTATAATGCTTAATTAAAACTTTGTCGGGATATCAACGATAGCACAATCTACTACCCAAGTAAACCGTACTATTCACATGATTCTTAATTTTAACAGAGAGAGAAGTACTTTATTTTTTTATCTTCAGAACGAAAAGAGGATATAATTATTTTTTGATTTTCAGAACAATTTTAAAACCGTGTCAAATTTATCTATTAAGACTTTCAAAATTATACTTAAATCAATATAACATATGAGATAATCTTGCCTAAGTTTTAAGTATTTGATTATCATTTTTTTATAAAATTTTTAAAAACTAATATAATCCCTTTATTGGATTTTTTTCTCTATTTGGGAATAATGAACCTAAAGTGCTAAATAGACTAAGTACAATGTAAAATAAATAAATTTATATTTTGTATATTGAGTAAAAATACTCAATATGAAAAAAGAACATAT
>JAKVCT010000202.1 GCA_022448995.1 Saprospiraceae bacterium | reverse complement strand
TGACGAGGCTTTTTAACGAAGTGCAGTACAAAAAGGCTGATTGAATTAAATACAAATTAATTGTGGCTATCTACTTAGATAGCCACAATTATTAATAATTAAGGCTATAAGAAGCCATAGCGTTTTTGCATTTAAATAAGGAGAGAGAATATGAAAAAAGTTAATGTAGCAGCAGCAATTATTATAAATGACAATAGGATTTTGTGTGTCCAACGAGGAGATAACAATCTAGAATACATTTCTAAGAAATTTGAATTTCCAGGAGGAAAAATAGAGCCTGGAGAATTACCCTCTGAAACTGTCGTTAGAGAAATTCGCGAAGAGCTTGATATGACAATTTTAGTAGAGAAAGAATATATAATAGTTGAACACAGCTATCCTGATTTCCACCTCAGAATGCATTCTTATATTTGTTCAACAAAAACTACAGAAGTGAAATTATCAGAGCATATTTCGTATAAATGGTTGCTCAAAGAGGAGTTGTATCAATTAGATTGGGCTGCGGCCGATTTACCAATTGTTAATGCACTTGCTAAATCCTAAATGTGGGATGAAAAATATCTTAGAACAGAGTGATATGGATTTTCATGAGGGCTGTCTAATGAGATAAACTGTAAACAATTAGTTTTACTTTTTAGACAGTCCCTTCATAGCTCTAAATTTACTAAACAAGTCGAATAGATAGGGCAGAATAGCAACCAAGGTAAGGAATCTTCCGCATATAGACCTTGTTCTAGACTTGAGGACCTATCATTTATATCAAGATCTAGCGTTTTCCTCTGTAATAAGGTCTACGCTTCTTTTTCTTACGGTTATTCTTTCCTTTTTCAGATTTCTCAGTTTTGGGTTTTGGGGGGGCATCAGTTGTATCCACAAATGGATGGTCAGCCACAATTGGAACGCTCTGATTAATCAGTTTTTGGATACTATCTAAGTAAGGTCTTTCTTCTACATCACAAAACGAGATAGCAATACCACTAGCTTTAGCCCTTCCCGTTCTGCCAATTCGATGTACATAGGTTTCAGGGACATTTGGCAAATCATAGTTAATCACATAAGGTAACTCCTCTACATCAATGCCACGAGCTGCAATATCTGTTGCTACCAAAACGCTTGTATCACCTTTCTTAAAGTTACCTAGTGCTCGTTGTCGAGCTCCTTGAGATTTATTACCATGAATAGCTTCAGCATGAATATCAGCCCTTCTCAAAAGCTTAACAATTTTGTCGGCACCGTATTTAGTTCGTGAAAAGACCAAGGCAGTACTCATTTCTTCTATTGTATTGAGTAGATGAATGAGTAATTTAGTTTTACTTTTCTTATGTACAAAATATATGGCCTGTTCCACTCGTTCAGCAGTTGCCTGCTTAGGTTTTATAGTCACCTTTTCTGGATTACCCAATATCTTTTGAGAGAGGTCAACAATTTTGGGAGGCATGGTAGCTGAGAAAAACAAGGATTGGCGCTTTGCTGGGAGTTTGTCAATGATCTTCCGAATATCATGAATAAACCCCATATCAAGCATATGGTCTGCTTCATCCAGAACAAAGTATTTTATATTTTTTAGACTAATAAATCCCTGGCCTATAAGATCTAGTAATCTTCCAGGTGTTGCTATCAGTATATCAACACCTCTTTGAAGAGCCTGCGTTTGAGCACCTTGCTTTACTCCTCCAAAAATAACAGTATTTCTAATTTTGGTAAACTTTGCATATTCAGTAAAATTATCTGCTATTTGGATAGCCAATTCTCTTGTAGGAGTAACAATAAGTGCCTTTATTTTGCGAACACCATTACTTCGGCTTCGTTGCTGATCAAGATGAAGATGCTGCACAATGGGAATAGCAAAGGCTGCTGTTTTACCTGTTCCTGTTTGTGCACACCCCAATAAATCTCTACCCTTTAAGAGTATAGGAATAGATTGTTCCTGAATCGGAGTAGGATGGGTATAGCCTTTGGCTTCGAGTGCCTTTAGGATAGGAGTTGTTATTTTTAAGTCTTTAAAAATCATGTATTGCGTGTAAAATGCTCCAAAGGTAGTAGAATTGTTTGGATTTTAGTCCTTTTGAGGGATATCTTTGCTTATAATTTATTGAATAGTGTGTAATATAATTTTTTTGATGAAGTACGAGTTGGGTACTGTCTAAAAAAGTAAAATTGATTTTCCTAATGAAAATAGTATTTAGCGAAATGCTAAGCTCTAAGAGCTCAGTGAAACTACCCCAAAGAGCTACTTTCGGGAGATTGTAGTAATAGGTAGCCAATTTTTATAGAAAGTGCTAAAGTGCTATGTTTTGATTATCAATTGGTTGAAAACTTTTATAGACTATACTAAAAAATATACTCTAATTTTTATATAATTGAAGCGGTTTGAAAACAGCTCTAACTAGCAGTATTTTGTTAACTACTTATTTAATTCTTTATCAAAAATGAATATAACGTTGTTTAAATTAATATGCTTTTTTTTTATTGTGATAAACGTGAACTGGTGTCTGGCGCAAGAACCCATAGACCCAAGTAAAATCACCATTGCGCGAGATAAGTGGGGGACCCCTCATATTTTTGCCAAAACAGATGCGGAAGTAGCTTATGGTTTGGCTTGGTCAAATGCTGAAGATGCATTTGATAGAATGCAAGAGTTTCTGCTGATTGGTAAAGGACTGATGGGAAGATGGAAAGGTAAGGAAGGAGCAGCTTATGATTTTTTCTCACATGCAATTGGAACAGAAAAGACTTATAATGAACATATCAATGAGATTTCTGACGAGTATCTAAGCTACTTGGATGGTTATTGTCAAGGCATCAATGCTTATGCGGCAGCACATCCTGAGCAAGTGATTGAGAAAAGGGCTTTTCCTGTTGTACCAAAAGATGTGTTTATGACCTACATTATTGCTTTTTCTGCATTATCAGGAGGATCAGATCGGGTGGAAAGTATTATGAAAGGGGAATATGACAAAGAACCTAAATCAACACCTGCAGGATCTAATGCTTATGCTTTCAATGTTTCTAAGACAACTGATGGAAAAACTTATCTGGCTATCAATCCACATTTCAAGATTGATGGTGCTTTCTCTTTTTATGATGCTCATTTGTGTAGTGAAGAAGGCTTGAACATTGTTGGAGCTCTCTTTCAAGCAGGGAGTTGTGTGTTTATGGGTAACAATGAACACTTGGGATGGGGACATACGTACAATCATATGGACTTAACCGATGTTTTTGAGTTAAAAATGCATCCTTCTAAGAAATTATGGTATGAATTTGATGGAGAGTACATCAAATTAGAAAAACGCCCTATATGGCTTAAGGTACGTTTGGGAAAGATTATCCTTCCTGTCAAAAAAATGACCTATTGGTCTAAGTATGGGCCTACTCTTAGATCTCCCAAAAAACGAAAACGATTTTATGCAGTTCGTTCAGGTGCTTTTTTCAATCTAAAAGCAGGAGAGCAATTTTATAGAATGAATAAGGCAACAAATTTTGAAGAGTTCAAGACTGCACTAAATATACAAGGACTATCCATGTTCAATTTGGTTTATGCAGATAAGAAGGATAATATTTATTATCTCTGTAATGGAGCTTTGCCTAAACGAAATGCAGATTTTGATTATAGTAAGAATGTAATTGGAAATTCTTCGGAAAGTCTTTGGACAGAGTACTATAGTGTTGATGAGTTACCTCATGTTGAAAATCCTAATTGTGGTTATGTTTTCAATATGAATAATACACCAACCAATGCTTCTTGTGATGGTGAAAATTATGAGAACCCAAGTATCATCGAATATGCAGATCTAAGACCTGGGGAGAATAATCGTTCTACTCGATTTATGGAAATATTGGAAGAAAAAGAGTCCTTTTCATTTGAAGAATTTAAGGCAATTAAGTTTGACACTAAAATCACAAAGAACAGCAACTTTTTTAAATCCCTAAAGAATTTACACGCTATTGAACCTAAGGATTATCCGGATTTAGAAGAGGCCATTAAGCTTTTACAAGCTTGGGATGGTGATGCTAGTTTGGAGAATACAACGGCTGCTTTATTTATGGTTACTTTACATTATATATTCAAAAAGAAAAACTATGACGATGCTCAGTTTGTTTTGGGAGTTTCTGTAGATGAAGAGACATATATTGAGTGTATTGAAAAAGCTACTAAGTATTTGACCAAACATCATGAGAGTATTGAAGTACCTTTGGCCAAGATCAATTGTCACGAACGTAGTGGTAAAATGTATCAAGCTGCTGGTTTTCCGGATGCTATGAGCCCTTTTTATGGTGAACCACAAGAAGATGGAAGATTTAGAGCGATGTATGGCGATACTTATATCCACTTTGTGAAATTTGGGCAGGATGGTTCAGAACAGATCGAAACCTTGCTTCCTTTTGAGGCTACTGTAACGAGTGAGGATTATGAGGATGAGCTACAAATGTTTAATAATAGAGAGCTCAAAACAATGTCTTTGGATAAGGAGGAGGTGATGAAGAGTGCGGTTAAGGTATATCATCCTGTAGCGAATGGAGCAAATAAGTAAATTAAGTGGACTTTTTTAATACAAAGTTTAAGTTGAACTCTTCATGGTTTGGTCACCTTTTGCGCAATGGCAAAAGGTGAGAAAAGAAACATCCATAATACTGAACCTCCCTATGTAGAAAAAGCTTAAATTAGCGATGTTCAATGATTTTTGCTTTGTAAACTTCTTTAACAACCGATTATTAATCATTTATATTTTTTTTGTAAAATGTTAATATTCAATAAGTAACGGGGGTTCTTGGAGTAGAAAAGTGTTTTTTTTGATTTGTGAAAATTAGAATAATAATCCATAAAAATGAAACCAACACTACCGATAATTCTAGCCTTAATGCTACTGAGTTTAATTGCTTACACACAGGAAGAAAATGGTACTATTCCTTCTACGCATTCAAATATAAAAGTAGATACAGCAAATAATTATTACATCCAAATAGGAAAGACTATTTACCCCGAAATTATCAAAAAACCCTCTTACACCCTCCAACAAATGATTGGTAATCCTACTGGTACAGAAAAGGGAATTCTTTTTGATTTTCAAGATTCAACCATGAAAGGTATACTTTATTTTGGTTTAATTCCCTATGGAGATTCCAAACATCCCATGCCTGTTTACCGAACAGGAACTCCCATAAAACGTGGAAAAGCTTTAGTGGATTTCGATAAGTTTAGAGGAACATATGACATGATTGGCTGGGAAAAAGAAGAAAAAGGTACACTGGGATATCGAGTACGTACAGTAACAGGTCGTATATTGTATGATGGTATTGTTTCCTTTGCAGGTAAGGGGCCCTTCACTATAGACCACACTATTTGGGAAGGACCACTGGTCAATATGTTGACTGCTGAGGGGGCTACCATTTCTTTCAAAACCAATCATGCTATAAATTGCAAAGTACTGGTTGGTAACAAAACATTTGAAAGTCCAAAGGGTACAGAACACGAAGTTTTACTAAGTGGATTAAAACCTGATACAGAATATACCTATACTGTAATTTATGGAGATAATGAGCAGAGTTATGCTTTTAGGACAGCTCCACGCAAAGGTTCAAGAAATGCTTTTACCTTTAGCTATGCTAGCGACTCACGAACAGGAACAGGGGGAGGAGAACGCAGTTTCTTTGGGGTAAATGCCTACATTATGAAGAAAATTATGGCGCTTAATATGCAGCAAAAGACGCGGTTTATGCAATTTTCTGGAGATTTAATTTCTGGCTACAGGCTACACGAAGAGGAAGCTCGTTTGGAGTATGTTAACTGGAAACACGCCATTCAACCCTTTGCGCACTATATGCCTGTTGTTGCCACAATGGGAAATCACGAAGCCCTTGTTCGTGCATTTCAACAACCTGCAGATTCGGTCAACCAGAAGAAATTCTATCTAGATAAATTTCCATATGCTACCTCTTCTGCTGAAGCTATTTTTGGTCAAGAGTTTGTCAACCCTAGTAATGGTCCCAAGAGTGAAGATGGAAGTTCTTATGATCCTGACTTGACCAAGATAGACTTTCCTTCTTACAAAGAAAATGTATTCTATTATACCTATGATAATGTAGCTATGGTCGTTCTAAATTCCAACTATTGGTTTGCACCGCGTGGTTCTGAAGCAGTAGGAGGAAATACACATGCCTATATTATGGATAATCAGTTACTTTGGTTAAAGTCTGTCTTGAAAAAATTAGAATCGGATAAACGTATAGATCATATATTTATCACTTTGCATACTCCTTTTTTCCCTAATGGTGGACATGTTGGTGATGATATGTGGTATAATGGAAATAATCAAATTCGTCCTACTGTAGCAGGCCAAAAAGTAAAAAAGGGTATTCTCCAGCGTCGGGATGATTTACTTGATTTATTAGTTAATAAAACAAAGAAAGTCTGCGCTATTCTTACAGGAGATGAACATAATTATTGTCGCACCAAAGTGGGGCCAGAAACAACTATATATCCTGCAGATTACAAGGAAAACAAAATAAAACTTTCGCGTACTATCTGGCAAATAAATAATGGTGCAGCAGGCGCTCCATACTATGGACAACAGCAAACTCCTTGGAGCAACCAAGTTGCTGGGTTTACTACACAAAATGCCTTGGTCTTATTTAATGTCAAAGGCAAAGTGATCAATGTTCAAGTGTTAAATCCAGATACACTTGAAGAGGTAGATAGTTTTAAGCTGGTTAAAGAATAATCAGAGGAAGATGGGGTTGATGTAAAGAAACGGAGTTCTATTAATGATAGAGCTTTGTTTTCTAGACATCATTGACTGAGGAATATATAGATGTAGGGAGATTTGCTTCGCAGAGCACTTCGTGGTTCAGTATTAAGCATGTTTCTTTTCTCACCTTTTGCCATTCTGGGAGAGCTTGTGCCAGTGGCACAAAGGCAGAGCAAAATAAAAGGTGACCAAAAAAACCGAAGAGCTCAACGAAGTTAATCACGAAGTGCTCAGCAAAGCAAAAGTCTCTAGCTGTATCAAACATTAAAAGGGAATTCAATAGCTTAATGCAATAAAGCTTATTCAAGTAGTTTTTTAGGCGAGTAATTGCTTTGGATGGATAATGCCCGATCATAACTATTCCAGTACTGAAAATAGGTTTGGCTTCCAAGCCCAAGAAGAAGATCCCGAACTCTGGGAAGGTGCTACCAACTATAAATACCGTATGCACAACCCTCGTACGGGAAGATTCTTCTCTGTTGATCCATTGGACGCGAAGTATCCTTATTATTCTTCTTACCAATTTTCTGGTAATAGGGTTATAGATGCTATTGAACTTGAAGGTGCAGAACCTGCACAATTCAATGATCCAGGAGGTGATGGTGGAACAACACAATCTGATAATTCAGGAGGTGGAAGAGCAATTGTAGGAGTACAACCAGAAAAACTGCCAAAGAATACAGTCACAAGAAGAGATGGAGTTTCTCCTAATCCTGTTAGTAGAGGTTTTGACCCTTCTTTCAAATGGATAAACGATGGTTATATCAACCTCCCAGAAAATCCCAACTTAACACCAGGAGAACATGTTTTGGGACAACATGAAGGGAAAACAAAAAGTCCATATACCTCTGCATCAAAATTCTTTTTTGGGGCTGACTTTAAGGGAAGTAGATATTGGATTGATTTGGATAAATTGGATAATGAGGTGTTTGATGCCAAAGATATTAAAAATAGTCTTGATCAATTTATTGCTGCGGAACCAGATCCTGATCTTAGACATAGTCGTGAAAGAAGGGTTGCACGTAATAGATCAAATGATCTAAAAGCCGAAGCTGAATTTTTGATAAAGGGAAAAATTCCTGCGGATGCTGTTGATAATGTTTGGACTTTATCTGGTAAATATGGAATGAAAGGGTTACAATTATATGGGACTGCAATGTCTGTATATGAGATGGGTACTGCAGGAAAAAAGTCGTGGGATACTGGTTCTGCTAATCCTATTTTAAAAGAAACAGTAAGACAATCAGGTATATGGGGAGGAGCTTATACAGGATCAAAACTTGGTTTTTCTTGGGGGTCAAGATTTGGACCTTGGGGTGCTGGCATAGGAACAGCAGTTGGAGGTATTGGAGGAGGACTTTTGGGTGAAGAAGGAGTAGAATCATTAAATATCGAATTTACACCGCCAACATCACTCCAAGATGCCAGACAAACCGATGGAAATGGTACTGGGTTCTGTTTTGTCGAGGGAACAAAAATATCAGTAGGGACAGATTCTTTAATTGATATTGAAGATTTAAAAAGTAATGACAAAGTCTTATCATTTGATTTAAAAAATCAAAAATATGGTATCTCTGTTATTTCTGAAATTAAAATTTATGAAACTAAATGTACCACCAGTGTAATAACGTTTGATGATGGATCTATTATAGAATCCACTACAGAACACCCTTATTGGGTTATTGATAAGGGGTGGAGTGCTGTAAATCCAACTGCGATTGAAATAGATAATAAAAAACTAGCTAACCTAGAGAAAGGTGATGTATGTTTAAAATATGATGGACAGAAGGTAATTTATGTTAAAATAAAAGATATTAAGCTAGAAATAAAAGAGACTAAAGTCTATAATTTATTAGGAGTTAATCCTTTCAATAATTACTTTGCAAATAAAATTTTAGTCCATAATAAATAATTAAATTATTATGATTAATAGAATCTTAGATCTTTTTAGGAGAAAAAGAGAAATTGGGGGTAGGTCATTTTCTTCTTGGTATTATTCTCACATTAGAGGTCTCACCGCATCTGAAGATGAATTATTGGTAGCAATAAGCAGATTAAAATTTAACGAAATCAAAGAGTTGGATTTAGAAGATATAAATAATCTTTTTTTTGAGGAGGAAGATTACTTTTTACTATGTTTAATTATTTATTTTTTTTCGAAAAAAAATAAATTTCCAAAAGGATTCTCAAAAAAAGTAATTCCTTTATTGGGTCATAAAAATAGAAAGGTTAGATATTTTGCAACTAATGCTTTATTACGGGCTGGCGAAACAAATGGACTCATAGCTCTTATTGAAGAACAAGGCACTCATGGAGCTCTCATGGTAAAGGCAGCCATCCAATTAGGATTAAGAGGCGAAAATGCAAAAGAGGCTATACCTTCTTTAATAAAGATGATGACCTATAAAGATAAGAATTCAAGAACTCATAATACCGCCGCCGAGGCTTTAGCCGATATAGGTGAAAGCGCAAAACCAATATTAATGCAATATGTAAATAGTGATAATAAATATTTAGCGGATTTGTGTATATATTCAATAGAATTAATAACAAAAAAACCATTTATAAAATAGATCCAGTTTTTAATTAGATATATGATTTAAGAACTCTAGAATCCTGTTTTGGTAAATA
>JAKVCT010000201.1 GCA_022448995.1 Saprospiraceae bacterium | reverse complement strand
GGTAGGTTCTCTAACA
The DNA here is from genome assembly GCA_022448995.1 of Saprospiraceae bacterium. Taxonomy (GTDB): domain Bacteria; phylum Bacteroidota; class Bacteroidia; order Chitinophagales; family Saprospiraceae; genus JAKVCT01. Next base: position 9,413 of record JAKVCT010000201.1, on the reverse strand, counting down.
CAGTTAAATTGAATAAAAGGCAATTTATCGCCTAAAAAACTACTTAAATAAGCTTTATTAAAGCAAATCATAATAGATTATTGTATGTTCTTTCAATTACTACCCTCTCAACAAGTATTTAATAAAGTTCCTCCTGGCTTGGATGGACAATTTGTTCACAATAAAGAAGAACTTTTCAAAGGAAACAAGGCTGGTGTAAATAGATTTTTTCCTAAAGATACCTTTTTTGATTACTTGGTACCACATAACTTTGGTGAATGGAATATAGACACTGAAGCTGAATTTATCTGTGACATGCATCAATGGTTCGGAGAAAGTCCTATAAATGGTAGGTTCATCCCTATTTCAGAAAATTTTAAATCACTTCTTGTATCGTTTAATCTGTATGCTACAAGATTTTATCCAGCTAAAGTTTTATTTAAAGGAGTAAAACATAATTACTTTTTATTACAAATTCTAATTGATTCAATTGTAGATAAAATTAACTATAAGAAAACCTATTTTAATAACTTATCCTCAACTAGAAAACTTCGCCAATCTAGTAAGGTGATTAAAAAGTTTAATTCGTTTGGAGAAATGAAGCTTTATCAGAAACAAAACTGGAAATTTAACTGGAACTTTGAAAATCTTGTAATTAGTAAAAGTTTAGGTGAATTGGATTTATTCTATGTTCCTAAACTAGGTATAATTGTTTCTCAAAGACTTAAAAGTGAAATTCAAAATCAAAAGCTTTCAGGAGTCAAGTTTAGAGAAATACCTTTCTCTATAGAATACTCAGACTAAAATCAAAACAACATCTAAATACTGTATTATTGGCGAAGCATTATTTTTCATCTACTATTTAATCTGCAATCCTAATAATAATATTTCAATATGTTTAGCAATCTCCATACAGTCAATCTTTACAAAGCAGATGAAGTGATTTCTGCACTCCAAAAAAGTATTCGACGATCTAATCCTCAACAAGCCTTATTTTGGGCAGGTGAATTATATAATACTGGGCTAACACCTTTGCTATATAGTCGTTTATTTACTATTTTAGTTGAAGATATAGGCATTGCAGAACCTATGTTGCCGCTTAGTCTGTGGGAATTATTCCGAATATGGAAATTGGATAAAAAAAAGAAAGAATCTGATCTTAGTAAACGGCTTACACTTAATGTCGTTTATACCTTAGCAAAGGCACATAAAAACAGATTGGCAGATAGTGCCATTTGTGCTATACAGTTTATGAAGCAACCTAATACAGATTGGTCTAAAGAATACTTGCCAGCGGATAATATTTTAAAATTCATCTCGCAAAATTTCCAAACTGACCTCTTTAGTAATACTATTCAAGATAGCAATGATGTGGATTTATCCTCTGCTCTAGTTCGTTTGGCAGCTTGTATCGAACAAGGTGATTTAGAAAATAGTCTATTCTTTGGCAATTGGATCAGTCACGCGGCACCTATCCAAGATAATAGAAACTTGCTAGCTAATTATCTCAAGATAGGAATTAAGGATTCATCCAAGGAATTGGGACAACAAGCAGATTTGTATACTTGGTATTTATTACTAAAGATGGCTGAAGAAAAAACTACCTTATTTTCCTTGCTCAAAACCTTATATATTTATTATATATACAAGGTAGGTACACCTAGATTACATCTAATCCAAGCTATCATTCTTTCTGTACTAAAATCAAAATTAAACTTCGAGGAAATTTCGTTGTTAGAAGCAGATGAATCCACTCAGCTCTTTTTCTATAACTCAGCTCTGACCATTCAAGAAAGACGAAAATTTAAAATGCCCTCTTATGCAATTGATAAGCATACGCAAAGAGGCAAGGGATCTATACAATCGCCTAATACGATTAGGGAACTGCATCAAGCTGGAGACTTAGCCAAAATTAATACAAGAACTTGGTCAGCTCAAGAAATTGAAAAATCACATGGTGATTTTTGTCAATTTGCAGATTATTTTCATCCTAGAAATAATAAAGCTTCTCGATGGAGTTATTTTTTTGATGTGGCAGCCAAATTGGAAAATCGACGAATAGGGCTACAGGGTCAAGACCCTTTTCATGCCAAAGCTCGAAACTTTTACCTAAAGATGGAACAAAAATATACTTGGCAAAATGTCAATTCTAGAGAAATCCTAAAACGTATGAAACCTATCTTATTAGAAGAACAAAAATCTTGGATTTATGTCTAAAACATGGATTATTCTCGCTATAACATTATCCTTACCTATTGTTTTTTGGATTAATCAAACTCAAAGCCAAAAACAAAAGGCTGAGCAAACTACGTATTATTCACTCAAAGCTATTCAGGAGAATCCGACACATATCATGCACCTAGATTTGACACATCTTCCTTTTGTTGAAATTCCGGCTGAGGTATTGCATTGTACCAATCTGCGTTCGCTTAGTTTAAATGGAAATTGGCTAGCAGCTAAGGAATTTGAACGGATACGTCAGGATTCTTGCCTTCCTCAAAAAGAAATTCAGAAATTATTATATTTCAAATTACAAAATCTTCCTGATGCTTTTAAAGAACTCAAGCAATTAGAAAACCTAGATTTACAAAATAATAGATTAACCACCATACCTAAACCTCTTGCTCTTCTGCCTAACTTAAAACAATTGAATCTTTCAGGGAATTTAATCCAAAATACTCAAACTTCCTTAGAACAACTCAGTCAACTACAAGAACTGAATCTGGCCAACAATTATATCCAAAACTGTCCAGTACTCCCCTCAAATATAACTAAGATAGATCTAAGTATAAATACTTTGCAAGTATTTCCCTCAGCAATTTTTCATATGCATGAATTGGCTGAATTAGATCTGGCTTATAACCAAATCTCACAAATTGACTCCAATATCCAAAGCTTGCAAAAACTAGAGGTGCTAGACCTTAGTCACAACCAGTTACAAAGGCTTCCTACTTCTTTCCAGCAATTAAGAGGGTTGAAGTCTCTCAACCTAAGTTATAACCAATTGACTATCCTTCCCCAATCACTCAAACAGTTAAAACAATTAGAGTATCTCAATTTATCCAAGAATTGGATATCCCCTAAAGCCTTGCAGGAATTGCAAAATCTTCTACCTCAAACTCGAATTTCTTACTAAAAGTTATAAAAAACAGATAGCAGATAAATGTATAAACATCTGAATTTCAACAAAAAGATACTTTTAAGTTAAAAAACAGGACTAGTTCGCTTTTTTTTAGCAACTTGACAAAATCAAAGCCCACTCTATCAACATATAAAAGGTTTTTTTGTAAATTAGATATCAAAATAGCAACTTCTTTCGTTTATATAGTATACAAGACTATAAATAAAGATTAGAATATATAAATAGTGAACAAAAAATACAGCAGAGCACTTCAATAATAAAAAAATAATATAGAATTAATCCTTAATAATTTTTTTATTCTTATGTTTATGAAATATTCAAAAAATCACCTCAAAAATAGCAGTGACTATTCTGAAAATAGTAAAAGCAAGACTATACAATAAAGCAACAACTATTAAGTGATACTCCAAAGATATAATTAAATCTTTCCCTACAAATTTGCTATGAGACTTACTTAAAATTAGAGAATAATTATTGAAGATCATCTTATATAGAAATAAAGTAGCACAAAACAATCTACCCCTCCATATATCCTATAAAACAGATTTATTATAAAAATAATAGCCTATATAGTAGTATAATTTGTATTACGAGTATGTTTACGGAACTCAAACTATGCACAAAATGCATTATTTTTTATAAAAAATTTTACCAAGCGTAAAGTTAATTTTTCTCTTGCAGTTGCTTAATGCTTTACTCATCGTACTGACAGTTAAGTACTTAAACCTAGACTATGAGCTTCCATAAAGGAAAGTTCTATCTACAAATTGATAACTTACAACCTGTTCAAGCATGAAAAGACTTATTTACACTCCCAAGCGTTTTTTTTATTTCTTGACTATTCTATTTTCATTGTATCAATATCAGTCGTCTACGGCGCAATCTCTCATTCTAAACATAACTGATGCCTCTTGTAATCCTGGAGGAGATGGGGCTATTAGTACAGTGGCAACAGGAGGTACAGGGCCGTACACATATATATGGTCTAATGGTGCCACAACTCCAGATATTACAAACTTGTCAGTAGGTGCTTACAGTGTTACCGTAACCGATGCACTAGGTTCTACAGGAACAGCATTTGCCATCGTAAATATTGCGAATCCTGTAGCTGCTATTATTGATAGTATACAATCTATTAATTGTTCTTACTCCAATGATGGAGCTATCTTTATCAGTGCTGCAGGTGGTACACCTCCTTATTCTTTTCTATGGTCAGATGGTAGCACTGCAGAAGATTTAGTTGGTGTAGGTGCAGGAGCTTATATGGTTACTATTACGGATGCCAATGGCTGTACTGCAACAGAGGGACCGATAGAATTTTTTGCACCTACTCCTATTGATATTACAGTAGATCTTATCACCAATGTAACTTGTAATGGAGGAAGTGATGGGGCTATTAGTACGACTGTGATTGAAGGAACAGCTCCTTACTCGTTCTTATGGTCCAATGGGGCAACTACTGAAGATATTACTAATATTCCAGCAGGTTCCTATGATATTACTGTAACAGATGCAAATGGTTGTACAGCAACTAGTACTGGTATTCTTGTCACAGAACCCGCTCCAATTACACCAACAATTACTGGACAAATAAATGTTTTTTGTAACGGAGGAAGTAATGGTAGCCTAGATATGGAAGTCAGTAATGGTATACCTCCCTATACTTATGCATGGTCCAATGGAGCTATTACGCAAGATATTAGTGGCTTGAGTGCAGGAAATTACTCTGTGACTATTACAGATGATATAGGTTGTACCGTTGTTGGAGACTTTAGCATTACACAGCCAGATCCTTTGGGAATTAATCTTGATGCTCTCGTTAATATTAGTTGTAATGGATTAGTTGATGGGGCTATTGATATTAGTGGAACAGGAGGGACAGCTCCCTACACTTATGCATGGTCCAATGGGGCAACTACCGAAGACATTAGTAGCTTAGGAATAGGAACTTATACCGTTACAATCACAGATGCTAATTCCTGTACTTTTGTAGACAATTACACGATTACCGAACCTGATGTTCTCGCCCTAACGCTCAATGCTTCTACCAATGTGAGTTGTAACGGGGGAAATGATGGGGCTATTGATATTAATCCAACCGGAGGAACTCTTCCCTATACCTATAATTGGTCCAATGGGGCAACTACCGAAGATATTTCTGGGCTCTCTGTAGGTACTTACACTGTCACGCTTACAGATGCTAATTCCTGTACTTTTATAGACAATTATACGATTACTGAACCCTTAACCTTAAGTATTCTTCTTGCAAATGCTGTAGATCCTCTCTGTAACACCGTCAATAATGGGAGTATTGATGTCACAGTTTCTAATGGTACGGCTCCTTACACCTATAATTGGTCCAATGGGGCAACCACCGAAGATATTTCTGGGCTCTCTGCAGGCACTTATACCATCACTGCAACAGATGCCAATACTTGTACAACTACTTTTTCTGTAACACTTTCTGAAAGCTTCAACTTGAGTATTAATTTAGATGCTTTGGTCAATGTAAGTTGTAATGCTGCAAATGATGGGACTATTGATATCAGTATACCAAATGGTACAGCTCCTTATACCTATCTATGGTCGAATGGGGCAACTACTGAAGATGTTTCTGGGCTTTCTCCTAATACCTATACGATCACAGTATCAGATAACAATACCTGTTCTGCTACAAATACATTTAATATTACTGAGCCTAGTCCATTAGTAGTTACTTTAGATAACCAAGTAGATATTCTCTGTAATGCCGCAGAGACCGGAGAACTGGATATTAGTGTTTCAGGTGGGACAGCACCTTATACATATAATTGGTCTAATGGTCAGTCAACTCAAGACCTCAGCAGTATTCCTGCTGGAACCTATATTGTTACGGTAACGGATGCAAATAATTGTACCTTGACGGATACCTATACCCTCACAGAACCTCCTGCACTAAACTTGAGCTCCAACACTATTACTAATGTATCTTGTAATGGCTTAGCAGATGGGAGTATTGATATTGATATCTCTGGTGGTATTGCACCATATATCTTCTCTTGGTCTACAGGAGCCACTACCGAAGATATCAGTACACTTCCTGCTGGAACCTATACCTTGACCGTTACAGATAATAATGCTTGTACAATTACAGATACCTATACCATCACAGAGCCTGATGTTTTAGAAATCAACCTTAATTTACTCAATAATATTACTTGTAATGGTAACAATGATGGGAGTATTGATATTGCTGTGATTGGAGGAACTGCTCCTTATTCTTTTGTTTGGTCCAATGGCGAAACTACTGAAGATATAACAGGTCTAGCTCCTGCCAACTACACAGTAACCGTAACGGATGCTAATGGTTGTACAGATGTAGATATTTACACAATTACTCAACCTGATATTTTAGAGATCAACCTTGATTTACTCAATAATATTACCTGTAACGGAGATAACGACGGTAGCATTGACTTAACGATCTCGGGGGGGACTGCTCCCTATTCTTATTTATGGTCCAATGGCGAAACTACTGAAGATCTCGCAGGGCTGGCTCCTGGAACTTATACGCTCACCATAACTGATGCTAATGCTTGTATAGATACTGAAACCTTCATCATTGACGAACCTGATGTCTTAGAGGTCAACTTAGGTAATTTGGTTTCTTTAGATTGTAATAACATTAGTAATGGGGCTATTGATATAGATGTTACAGGTGGGACTGCTCCCTATACCTTTGTTTGGTCCAATGGAGCTACGACTGAAGATCTTGTCAATCTATTTATTGGAAACTTTACGGTCACTGTTACAGATAACAATGGTTGTGTTGCTAGTGCAACTTATGTAATCAACGGACCAACACCTATTGATATAACCTTAGTCGATTTAACAAATATTACCTGTAATGGAGACAATGATGGTAGCATTGACTTAGATGTATCTGGTGGAATTCTACCTTATGTTTACACATGGTCGAATGGCGCTACGACTCAAGATATTGCTAACTTAAGTCCTGGCTCTTATACCGTTACGGTCACCGATGCTAATGCTTGTGAGGAAATTAGAACCTATGTTATTGCTGAACCTGATATCCTTTCTATCAATTTAGATATACTTAGCGATATTAGTTGTAATGGTTTGGTGGATGGTTTTATTGATATCAATATTACGGGTGGTACTACTCCTTACTCCGTCAACTGGTCGAATGGAGCCACTACTCAAGATATTTCTAATCTAACTCAAGGTAATTATACCATAACGGTTGTGGATGCCAATGGCTGTACGGATGTTGAAACCTATACGATTGTAGAGCCTCCTGTTTTGGTGCTAAGCTTGGATGCTCTTAGCAACTTAACCTGTAATAACTCTAATGATGGAACTATAGATATTTCTGTTGTTGGAGGAACTCCTTCTTATTCTTATCTGTGGTCGAATGGAGCTACTTCTCAAAATGTCAATAATCTTAGTGCGGGTACATTTAGTGTGACAGTTACAGATGATAGAGGCTGTACGGATGCAGATACTTTCACTCTAATTCAACCTCCTGCAATTATTGTTACCTTGGACAATATTACAAATATTACTTGTAATGGGGATAATGATGGTAGTATTGAGATTAGTGTTACAGGCGGTTTTGCTCCTTATACCTATCTATGGTCTAATGGGGCTACTACTGATGATATTTCTAATCTTGGCCCAGGTAATTATACGGTAACTGTAACGGATGCTACTGGTTGTGAACAGTTAGAGACTTATGCTATTTTGGAGCCTCCTGTCTTGGAAATAGAACTGGATAATCTAAGAAACGTGGTCTGTAATGGGCAAAATAATGGTTTTATTAATACAACAATCAATGGTGGAACCGCTCCATTTACAATCAACTGGTCTAATGGGGCTACTACTGATGATATTGCCAACTTGAGTCCTGGTTCTTATACAATTACGGTAGTAGATGCCAATGGCTGTATAGATATTGAGACCTATATCATCAATGAACCAGATCCTCTCGTGGTGACGGATAGTGCAACAAGTACTATTAATTGTTATGGACAAGCTGGTGCTGGGGTTAATATTAATGTAACTGGTGGAACAGCTCCTTATTTTTATGATTGGTCTAATGATTCTACTACACAAAATGTTTCTGGAATTACTTCTGGTTTTTATACAGTTATTGTTACAGATCTTAATGGCTGTCAAGATTCTGTAAGCTTTTTCATTAGTGAACCTGATAGCTTACAAATTCAATTAGATACCTTAACTAATGAAACTTGTTTTGATACAGATGATGGAACAATTGATGTAAGTATCTTAGGTGGAACTGCTCCCTATGTTTATACTTGGTCCAATGGAGCTACTACTCAAGACGTTTCTGGCTTAGCTCAGGGGAATTATACCTTAATAGTTACCGATTCTAATGGTTGTACTGATAGCCGAATATTTACAATCATCCAACCTAGTGATTTAAGAATAGATTTAGATACCCTTATCAATATATCTTGTAATGGGGCTAATGATGGTAGTATTGATATCAATGTATTTGGCAGTGTACCTCCATACACCTATACTTGGTCTAATGGCGCTACCACTCAAGATATTTCTGGACTTACTCCTGGAACCTATAGTGTCACTGTAGTGGATGCCAATGGCTGTACCGAACTGGATACTTTTGTCATTACTCAACCAGATAGCTTAGAAATAGCTTTAGTTGGACTTACAAACCTAACCTGTAATCTATCCAATGATGGTACCATAGATATCAATGTCACGGGTGGAACTATTCCCTATTTTTTCAATTGGTCAAATGGAGCTACTTCAGAGGATCTCAATAACCTTGCTGAGGGTTCCTACTCTGTTACGGTAACCGATATTAATGGCTGTCAAGACTCTGCTACCTATACACTCACTGCTCCTACTCCTATCCTAACTACATTAGATAGCTTGAGCAATATTACTTGTAATGGTGATGATGATGGTGCCATTAGTATTAGTGTTTCTGGTAGTGTTCCTCCTTATACCTATTTATGGTCCAATGGAGCTACTACTCAAGATATTACAGGTTTATCTCCTGGCAATTATAATATAACGGTTACCGATGCAAGTGGCTGTCAAGATATACAAACTTATATTATTACTGAACCTGATGTTTTGGATATTAATCTAGATCTGCAAACAAATATTAGTTGTAATAGTGCTGGTGATGGAAGTTTGGATATTAGTATTGCAGGAGGAACAGCTCCCTATGTTATCAATTGGTCTAATGGAGCCACTACACAAGATATTGCTGGACTTACTCCCGGCACTTACATTGTTA
>JAKVCT010000200.1 GCA_022448995.1 Saprospiraceae bacterium | reverse complement strand
TGGTTGGTTCTTTAACACAGTTAGATTGAATAAAAGGCAATTTATCGCCTAAAAAACTACTTGAATAAGCTTTATTAAACTCAAGGAGCTTAGCAAATCTTTGTTAGGCTGTATTAATGTCATTAGAAATGAAATCTTGTCCTTGTCAATCTCATAAATCGTATGAGGGTTGTTGCCAACCGTTTCATACCAAACAACAGCTTCCTCCTTCTGCTGAAGCTTTGATGCGCTCGCGCTATACAGCTTATGTATTGGGAGATATAGATTATATCCTAGAAACTACAGAAGCTTCTATTAGAAAGAATATTAATCCTGAAGATTTACAGGATTGGGCAAATAATGTGACTTGGAAAAGATTAGAAGTTTTAGAGTCTACCAAGGGCTTATCTCATGACTCTAGTGGTATCGTAGAGTTCAAGGCCTATTACACTCAAGATAATAGGGAGTATTGTCACCACGAGCGATCTAGGTTTGTAAAAATAAACAAGCAATGGTTTTATGTAGATGGAATTACTCCTAAACCAAAGAAGATTGTTAATTCAAAAAAAGTTGCTCGCAATAGTCCTTGTCCTTGTGGAAGCGGTAAGAAATATAAGCTGTGTCATGGAAGAAAAAGATAAGATTCTATCTTTTTTTACTTCGGCAAATGGTTAATTCTATACCTAATGTAGGCTATCTAGAAGCACCAAATTTAGGCAGTTGCTAGACAGTTATTGCAGTATTTTTGTAGCTATTTTGAGTTGTTTTGACAGAGTATCTACCTTAATAATACTCATATACAACTCAAAATTTATCCTATAATTACATCCATCTACTTACTCAATAAACTTGTACAAAATCTATAGTCTATTTTTATTTTGTCCATGTAATAAACGTAAAAAACTAGATTAAAATATGGAAGTTGACTTGGAATGATTTGCACATAGTTTTGGAGAAAACTATGGTGAGAAAGTCTGTTTTTTCACCATAGTCTTCCTTTGGGTGTAGTTGGTGTAGTATTCAAAGCATCACTTGTGCTGAATATTGATTTTGATTTTTGGTGATTACCACAATCTGATAAATACCATGGGGTAACTGGGATAAATTATATTCACATTGATGACTACCGCAGCCACTTTCTGTTCCTACCAATTCATATGTTTGATAGATATAGACCTTGGAGATTTCATCATCTGTATCTACAGTTACTCGCAAGATGTCCTCTTCCATAACAATAAAGTTATGGGTAGAGTTAGGTGCTTTGTCCTTAAGTACGATGTTATTTGTTTCTGAAGAAAGAGATTCTGCATTTACAGAAAAACTCAATGTTGCTACCAATAGGATTATAATATACTTTGCCATAATTTTTTTTTTTGATGAAAAATTATGGAGGCCTCCCTAATAAAGAATTACATGTAATTAGTGTTTATATATATATTGTTGTTTTACTTTTCTAGTGTTTGGTTTTTATTGTTCTATAAGTTTTTATTCTACATTAATTTTTATATGTAATGTATAACAAGTAGAATGATTAGAGTTCTGAAAATTCTGTGTTTTGTTAATAACAGGTAATTTATAGTTAAGACTTAGGGTAATTAGTTGTAGAAAATAGTTTATTTAAACATAACTAATATATTGATGCCAATTGAGAGAGTAGAAATATATGAAATTTAAGGCTGATGCCTGAATATAAAACTCTATAAATTATTTTTTTATCATGCGTTTATTGTTTGGGTTTCAGTTTTTGGAAAAGGTATTGTAGAAGTTTTTACACATGGTTTTCTGAGGGATTATCTATTCTCAACTTTTGATAATCATATATTTAGCTATCCAAGCTATTTGTTATATGATTGTTCTTATGAACTGATATAACAAAAGACGCTCTTTTTTAGGAAAGAAAAAAATCATAAAAATATAGTATAATCAAGCAAAAAAGTAAAAATGTACTTGTTTACTTGGCTGATTATTAGTATTTTGTGGTATCTTGGCATATCAAATAATCATTACAACATATGCAAACATCGTCTTTACTCATAGAAATATTAGAAACTTTAAATAGTAAACAAGGGAATCAACTAATAGAATTATCCAAATCTCCTTACTGGGATTTGAAAGATACGGATCGAGTGTTCTTAGAGAAATTACTAAAGAATTTTAAAAACAGATATGCCATTTATAAAGAACAGGGACTTGATGAAGGTGTCAATTTCAAATACCAAAAAAGTAGATTAGTTACATTTATTGAGCATTTTTTATTGGTAGAAGCTCAAAAAGCAGAACCAATTGATGGAATGTTTTATTTGTTGAAGTACTATCGTGAGCACAACAGTCAGAAAAGTTTTAATACTAAGATCAAGAATCTTAAGAAAGAAATCAAGAAGAGTCCACTGAGCAATGAGCTAAGTTTACATGAGTTCAAACTCAATGAAATTTTATTGAATAAGGCTATCTTGTACCGAAAACAAACACCTGAGTTGAAAGCTATGTATGATAAACTAGAGCACTTCTTTCTAGAGAATTTGTTGCGTTTACGTGCAGAGTTGAGTAATCAGAAACAAATCATTAATGCAGATTACGATGTGCAGGACTTGGGCATGCCCTTGGATAAGGTTCAGACACGTCTAGGGATGATTTACAGGTATATTTTTCTATTAAATGATCCTGAACATACAGAACTTGAAGAAAAGCAAATTGCTTTTGGTCAATTGAAGAAGATTCTAATTAACTCTAGCTCTTCTTTAGCTAAATATTTATCAAAGACAATTTGTGCTTATTTGATGAATTACTGTGCGCGCAAGATCAATAGAGGAGATAAGTTGTTTGCTGGGCAATACATAGAGTTAGTAGAATTTTTAATTCGAGAGGATCTATTGCTAGAAAATAATATGCTAGCTCCTTCTCGGTACAAAAATATCATAACCATATCTCTTTTGCCAGGGCAGGAGGACTTTCAATTTGCGGAGGCTTTTATTCGTAAATATTCCAGTTACCTACCTATCAAATTGGTAAAGAGTATTCGGGATTTGAATCTTGCACATATGCTCTTCTGCATGGGACGCTATAACGATACTTTCAAGAAAATAAGAAATATGGATTATCGTGATTTTGATATGCATCATAAGATTCTGTATCAAAAATTACACTTAAAGCTACTTTATAAATCTGGATTTGATGATACTTTTGAAGCGTATCTAAAGAACTTTAAGAGTTTTATTCAAAACAAGAAAGAATTAAAAGGGACTCAGAAATTACAAACATTGCAGTCTTTTGTGACAGGGTTAAAATGTCTTATTGCAGGGAATTTGTCTAAAATTCTAGAACAAGATTGTCTGGCGGTACCTGATCGTTTATGGTTTGAGCAGGAGCTACAGGAAAGAGCAGAGAGTGGGGGAAGTTAACAACTAGAATGCAAGACAAAAATTATAAAAATCAGTGTAGAGCTTTAATTCTACACTGATTTTTTTATTCTACAAATTTACTATAAAGGTGAATCTCCATATTCACATACACTGTAGTAAATTTTACTGTAAATATAGGTGTCTTGAGATTTGTAAAACTGTTGAGAGGATACTGTCTAGACAGCCCTTTCCACTACTTATTGTAGTTAATTTATCGTCTGAAAGATTATTTCTGAATAATAAATTTATGCGTCAACAAATTCTCGTTACCATTATCTACACGTAAGAAATAAATACCTGTAGGAACATCCAAATCAAAATCTAAGATACCTGCTTGGATGCTATTGAAGTGCTCTGTATGTACTTTGTTTCCTAAAGAATTATAGATCGTACAATTCACATCTTGTGTTTGATCTAGATCCAATTCCAATGAAAATGCACCTGTATTTGGATTTGGATAGAAATGATAAGAAGCCAAAGCTTTACTTTCAGTTTTAGCCACATCAGATAAGAAACAAGTTGTACTTTGTCCCTCACCAATCTGTGTTTGACTGCTTCCAATTACAAAAGAATATTCAATAAAATTACCAAAATCAGTAAAACCAATAATAGGAATTAAACCCACATTAGGCACATCTCTATTTAGCGTCAATGAACCAGAACCATCATTATTAGCCCAATAGCTCAAACCATCTCCACCATTATCTTGAACACTAATTGTATAACAACCTGGCGTAAACTGTACGACATCTGTATAGGTAGAACTCGTTGAAATACTAGCAGTACTACGCTCATGGATTACATTTCCATCAATATCTTTGATTTGATAAGATGTCTCATTGGCTAGGTTAGTACTCAATTTAACAATCAAAGAATCGAACATCATCAAATTTGGTAAATCAAAGTTGCTCTCTAAACGATCATTCTGACTATACTCATCTGTCGTACCATTCACACCCGTTACATAAACTTCAAATTTTAGGTTAGAACTAGACGCTAAACCACTCCAGTTGATAGCAGGTAAGGTAATTTCAGCTTTTTCTAGGAAGTCTAATGAACCTGTCCATGTGTGAGAACAAGTATTGCCACCAATTACACCATAATCAAAGTTGATAGAAGTCACCGTATTCGCACCTGTATTTTGTATTTCAATGATTGGCTCTCCACAAATAGGGTTGATACGGCTATATTCAAACTCATCACTAGGAGCATGAATATTTAGGATAGAAACATCGGTGTTGAAATTCGGTGATCCATAGGTTACCAAGTGTGCATCAACTGTATAAGATGGGGTTTGTGTACCTGACCAAGTATAACTTTCCATATCAAACTCTACTGTATTACTAGTACCTACATTAACGGTTACTTCCTGTTCATGGATATCTCCCTTGTCACCAGGGCACCAACCCGCACGATCTAATAACCAGGTTCCTGCCTGTGGATATAGAGGGTTAGAACCACACTCATCGTTCCAAATTGTATGTGAGCCTACTACCGAACCATTCACTTTCATATCATAATCACGTGGACAAAACTCTGCACAATTGACATTATTGTCAAAACCGTGTCCTGTAATCGTAGAAAAGATACGTGCACCTATTGTAGAGGATTCTATATCAATATCTTTACTCGTAAAATAGGTAGATTCAAAGTCGGCAGAGGAGCTATAATTTTTACTTCCTCTATACAAGGAATGTACACCTATAACGTCTCTAGGAGGGGTACCTTCGATAAACATAAAATCTAAGGTTACACTAAATCCACTACTCCAGCCACTGTAATGCGCGCGTATTTGGGTGGAATCCTTCAACAAATGTACATAGTCTGTTACATCAAAAATAAATTCACGTGTCCAACTATTTGGCAGATTACCACCATAAGGTGTAATTACACGACCCAATTCAAAAGGAGTCATTACTTCAAATACATTCCAAGTAGTATCCACTACTAGCGGATTGGTACTGATGGTATCTAAGTTGGTTACGGTAGAATCCATCATACCTGAGGGGTTCATCAATAGAATTCGGGTAGTATAATCCCAGTCGCTACAACCACCTGTAGCACATCCCATTGTGTATTTCATCAAAATTTTACGATAGGTCTTATTCGCATCATTTGGAAAAACACCTATTCGGTCATAGTTGCCATACCATGTCATATCCACAGCATTGTGGACGTTTACCATTGTAGTATCGCCTTCCGCCGCACGGGAATGAATGGAGAAAAGCATGCAGAATAGAAAACATGTAATAGCTGTAAGCGTACTTTTTTGCATAAATATAGAGCTTATTAAATCTTAGAAAATGAATTTAGTAAATAGTTGAATAAGAGTACTTAATAGGGGTAGCCTAAAACTCAGTTTGATTTTCTTAGTTTCTGAGAAAGCAAAGAAATGAAAGATAGTTGAAGTATTTACCCCTTCAATAGATTGTCTAACAATTAGTTAAGAATTTTTAAATAACTCTTATGTTAATATACGCAAGTATTTGCAGAAGCTTGTAAAATTTTATTCAAATAATGTACAATTCCTGCATTTAGGTTGTAAGGTATTTGCTTTATTTGACTATAAAGTTGTTTGAGAATTCGTAGCAGATAAGTGTTTGGGCGTCAAGGTAAAGCTCAGTTTGAGTTTTCTAGCTCTTGTAAAAGGGGGAGAGGAAGCTAATTGTAGTAGGTGTTAAAGGAGCATGTTTAAAATTAGTGTAGATTGTTCATTAATAGTTTGTTGATTTTTTAATTTTGCTGAGTGTTATGTGGTTCTTACTGGTTGATAATTAATGCTTTATAAAGTTTTGTTGGTGTTGTGTATGCTCTTGATAATCAATTAGGTATGAAATATAAAAGGCTTTAGTGAGTTGGAAATCAACGAACTAGTATTTGATATGAGTGCTATTTTAGTTTCACTGAGCCCTTCGGGGTTAAATACAAATTAGTTGTGGCTATCTACTTAAGATATCAATCCATTTTTGACATTGTAAAATATGTCATAAAAAATAATTTGAAATTAAAATAAACTTTTTGTCATTTTATAGTTTTTTTTTATTATTTTTGGACTAATAAAAGTTAAGTGTCCTTGTCTGTTTTTAAGATAAAACTTATCTCTTTTAGAATTTAATTGATTGATTTTTTGGTGATTAAGGTTTGTCGTATGTGAATACAACAAACCTTTTATTATGTCCCTACCTAAGCTACTCATTGACAGCTATATACGAATTTCAAAAGTATTAATCTTTGATTTTCAGGTAATTACAGACGATTATAATAATCGTCAAGTAACAATAATAATCGTCAAAATAAGTAAAAAAAGAAGCAAAAAGGGCAAGAAGACCACTGCCAAATTGAATGACAAAAAGGGCAAAATCTTAAAAGGAAAGCATAATAGATGGTTTATTTATTTCACCTTTTGTCAATAAACGTTCCTTCTCTTTTTGCTTTGTTTCTAATATTGGAGGATCAGTGATTTGTGGATTTCTTATATTTTCAGCTTCTCTAGGTAAATATATTTCCCGAAAATCCTGTTCAGAGGGTATCCCATATAACAAATTGGGAACTAGAATCTTCACTGGGATAAAAATATATAAAAAGTAGATTAAATTTTTTTCCAAGCCCACCAAGTACCAAAACCAAGTAGAACTAAAATGAATATAAAGACAAGGATTTTAATTAGACTAGAACCTTGCTGTAAAAAAAATAGATTAAAATAGATAAATATAATTATGTATAGTATGTATTGTTATATCTAGATTCAGAGTATATAGATAGGAAGAAAGGTAGGTTATACTTTTACAGTATTTATAGTAAGATAAAAGCTAAGTAGACCAAATTTTAATAAAAAAAAGAGATAAACAACTGTTTTAACCGAAATATAATTTTGTATATTTTGTATTTGTATTTTTGTGTTGTTAAGATACAAGTATTTAGTTTTTTTTTATTATTTCTTTTAAGTGGAATAGTTCCATAGAATGGAACTATTCCTTTCTTTGGAATACACTTGGTTGTATATTGTTGGTAATCAGTTATTTATGATAAGGTAAAGGTTTTGCTGTAATATATAAGTAATCGAAATTCAAACGAAAATATAAGCTTATGAAAAATGCAGTCAAACTATACGGATTCTTGTTTTTAGTGTTCTTTTTAGCACTAAATGCGTGTAAGAAAGATGACTTATCTTCTATTAATTCTACTGTATTGGAAGATCCTCTTGATGTGAGTTCTATAGAGGAGCTTGTGATCGCATATGATTTTGATTATGCAACGATCAAGGACGTTAGTCTTAGAGTTAAGGTGTTAGATCTCATGAATCAACCCATGAGTAATATTGTGATAAGTATATATACAGAAGATCCATTAGATGGTGGAGAGTTGATCGTAAAAGGCCAAACTTTAACGAATGGAGAGTTTGATGTGCACTTACCTTTAGCAACCTATCGGGAGAGTTTATATGTATATGCAGCAACTGTTGGGATGGCTAACGAAATGCTTGTAAACGTAGAGTCTAACCAAACTACTGTTGTGACGTTTGGAGGAAAAAAGTATAGGAATCCTGTTTCAGAAGCTGCTCGCCCAGAATATCAAAGTATGGAGCGATTTCCTCATATCCCAGTGTTCAAATATATGGGGAGTTATAATTATCTTGGACTTCCTTATTATCTAACTACTTCTGATGTGATTGATGCTACATTGATATCTGACATCAATGCAAGTCTACCTGGGGGAGCTCCAGTACCTACACACAATCCAGATTATTTAAATACAGGAAATAACACAACAATCGAACTCAGTCAAGATGCTGAGGTTTGGGTTACTTTCATACACGAAGGGGCTGGATATGCCAATGCCTTGGCGTATTATACCTATGACGTGGATACCCCTCCTGCTTCCTCTCATGATGTAGACACTTTGAATATTGTATTTCCCAACATGTCTTTGATCGGTAGTGGAGGACATATGATGGCAGGAGACAAGGTCTATTTGGGAGAGTTTTCTGCAGGAACAGGTGTTGGTTGGGCTTTGATTGCTAATGGATGGAAATATAATCAGCAAATTGTAGGACCTGGATATAATATCTTCTACTCCGAAAAAACACTGAATCCTGAAATAGATCCTAACAAACGTCAGCATAATGTCATTCTGAATGACCGAAATAGAGATCTACTTTTGATTGGTTTTGAGGATATTCATCGGGAGAATCCGGCTTGTGATCAAGACTTTAATGATGCTATATTTTATGCAACGGTCTCACCCAAAGAAGCCATTGCCAATACTAGCAGTTTTAAGGAGGTGACCAATACTGCCCCGGATGCAGATTCTGATGGTGTCCCCGATTATAATGATGATTATCCAAATGATGCGAACAAAGCCTTCAATAATTATTATCCTAGTCAGAGTACTTTCGGATCCTTGGCTTTTGAGGATTTATGGCCAAGTAAGGGAGATTATGATTGTAATGACTTGGTTGTTGACTACCAGTGTAAGCATGTTGCCAATGCAGATAATGAGGTACTAGAGATGGAAAATACATTTGTACTCAAGGCAATTGGTGCTGCACAACACAATGCATTAGGTTTTCAGTTAGGTGTAAGCCCTGCTGATGTACTCAGTGTAACAGGTTATAAGTTGTATAAAAATTATATTACGCTTGGCTCAAATGGTTGTGAATCTGGACAAACCAATGCTGTATTTTTTGTCTTTGATGATCCTCACCGCTTGATGCCACCTCCAACTGGGTTTACGGTAAATACAGAGACTGACAAACCTTATATAACACCTGATACTACGGTAATTAATGTTGTCTTTAATAATCCTGTAGATGAGAATACTCTGACTCTACCTCCTTACAATCCATTCCTTGTGAAGAACCAGAATAGGGATATAGAGATTCATTTACCGGATTATGCACCTACGGATTTAGCATCCACTAGTTATTTTGGAACAGGTGCTGATGATTCTGACCCAAGTATAGGGAGATATTACAAAACTGATAATAATCTACCTTGGGCAATGCATTTTCCAAATAGCTTTGAGTATCCTACTGAAAAAACAGATATCACTCAAGCCCATCTCTATTTTGCTACTTGGGCACAGTCCAATGGAGCTAGCTTT
>JAKVCT010000020.1 GCA_022448995.1 Saprospiraceae bacterium | reverse complement strand
TCACGAGGCTTTTTAACAAAGTGCAGCGCAAAAAGGCTGATTAAATTAAATACAAATTAATTGTGGCTATCTACTTACTTTAGTGCCACGCTTCCATCATACATTAATATTACAAATCCCATTGTATAATAATGATAGTTCGTTGATTTTTTTGCTTTGCAGAGCACTACGTGGTTCTTACTGCTTGATAATCAGGATTTTGTAAAATTCAATTAATTTTACACATCCTTATGATTATCAATTAGTTACGAAAAATACACAAACTATTGATAATAAAATACCTTAAAAAAACATAAACCTGCTGAATAAAAAATTCAACAGGTTCATAAAATTATAATAGTTAACTGACTTTCTAAAATTTGTTTTAAACTTTATGATAGTATATGACTACTATATTTAGTCACCAGAGCTTAAGATTGCAGCTAATTTCAAAATCTCTACATAGATCCACACTAGAGTTACCAATAAGCTTAATCCAGCAAACCACTCCATATATTTAGGAGCCATCATTGCCTCACCTTTTTCATAGATCTCAAAATCAAAGATCAAGCTCAATGCAGCTATACCAATCACTACTAAAGTAATTACAATTCCGATAGGATGTGCTGTATGTAAATATGGAATTCCACCAAAACCAAACAAACTGATTAAGATATTAGCCATATAAATGAATAAAATAGCTCCAATTGCAGTCACCACAAAAGCTCTCAATTTAGCTGTTGGTTTGATTAAACCTGTTTTGTATGCTGTAATCATAGCCACCAAAACACCTAAGGTTCCTAAAACTGCTGTTCCTATAATTCCATAGTCTGGCGTTACACCATCTCCTGCAATCATTGCATAGAGCATAGTGATCGATCCAATAAATAATCCCTCAAATGCAGCATAAATAGGCGCTGAAATTGGAGAAGTTTCAGGTTTGAATGAAGCCACAAATACTGAAATTAAACCACCAATTAATCCAACCCACATCAAAGTCATGGAAGGATTCAAGAAACTATAAATGGCTGTAATTAATAAAATCCCTGTTAGAATGAAGGTCTTATTAATTGCACCGCTCTTGGTCATTATTTTACTAGGATCTATTGCTATAGCCCCACCTTGCGAAACTATCGTTCCTGACACTTGTCTAGAACGCTCAAAACGTGAAGAATCAGAAAATGGATTGGAAAAAAAACGACGTCTATTACTCATGATATATTTAAATTTTTACAAAAATAGCATATGTTTTAATAATCTACAATAAAGTATACATATACCATAATTAGAAAGGTTTGTATTAACTGTTCATTTTGCTCTAACGAAGATTTTCAAAATAAAGTTTAATTTCGATATATTTTTTTTTGAAACAGCCTTTTCCCTAAGGTTAACAAATATGTAAAAGTGCAATTAGCTCAAGAGAATGCACCAAAATGAAAACACCTCGCATCTAACTTTCTGAAACCTACTTATAAGTATTCGAATAGTTTATATTTTTTATTCACTGACTTTTCTGACCCACATTTAGTATGTAGCACATCATTCCTAAAAAGGATTAGACATACTATCTAATAAAAGACACCATACTCATATGTCACAGCTAAAATCAAAAGTTACCTCTATCCTACTTCTTCTGTTTGGAAGCGCACTAATAGGCTATGCAGATTACAACCAATTTGACCTTTTTTCGGATCATCCCTTTCTAAAATCATTAAAGGAAAAACTAGATAAATTCCAACAACACTACAGTCCCGATAAGGTACATGTACATTTAAACAATACTTTCTTCAAGCCAGGCGAAGCTGTTTGGTTTGCCGCTTATATTCGTGATGCGCAATCATTGCAACCAAGTTCTAAAAGTGGAATTGCGTATGTAGAATTACTAAATCCAAAAGGAAGTGTCTTGCAAAAACATTGCCTAATTATTCGCAATGGAAAAGCGGCAGGTGAATTTGAATTAGGTGCAAACCTAAATGGAGGTATCTATAAAATAAAGGCCTATACCAACTGGCAAAAGAATGAAAACACTTTCTTTGAGCGCGAAATCACGATACAAAAAGCAGTATTACCAAACCTAAATATGCAGCTTAACTTTGAGAAAAAGGCTTATGGACCTAAGGATGAAGTAAGAGCTATTTTAGATTTGAACACTTTGACTAAAGAGGCTTTGGCTAATCACGATTATAATTTTGTGGTTTCTGTCGCGGGCAAAGAACTACGACGCTCTACAGGCAAAACGAATGAAAGTGGTCGTGCTTATGTTGCTTTTGAACTTCCAGAACAACTAAATTCTAATGATGGTTTAGTCAACATCTTATTAAAATATAAAGGACAGACCGAATCTATTTCTAGAAGTATTCCAATCACATTGGGAGATATTGATATGCAATTCTTCCCTGAAGGTGGTGAGTGGGTTGCAGGTTTAAACTCAACTGTGGCTTTCAAAGCAAGCAATGAATTTGGAAAACCTGCTGATGTAGAAGGTGAGATTTTGGATAGCAAAGGAAACAAAGTAGCAGAATTTGGTAGTTATCATCAAGGAATGGGAGCTTTCACATTCAAACCTCAGGCTAAAGAACAATATACAGCTAAAATCACTAAGCCTTCCAATGCTAAAAATACGATCAAATTACCTTTGGCTTACACCAATAATTACACGATCAACTTAGGTAAACAAACTGATAAGTATGTAGAAGCTTATGTTCTATCTCCTGTTGCTGAGGAACTA
This sequence comes from Saprospiraceae bacterium, assembly GCA_022448995.1. Classification (GTDB taxonomy): domain Bacteria; phylum Bacteroidota; class Bacteroidia; order Chitinophagales; family Saprospiraceae; genus JAKVCT01. Next base: position 33,637 of record JAKVCT010000020.1, on the reverse strand, counting down.
TATATCGTAGCTCAGCAAGGTGGTAAAATGTATTATTCAGAAGCTATACAAGCTACTCAAGGTTTCACTTCTGTTCGTATTCCAACCAAAGGTTTCCCGATTGGAATTACCCAAATTACATTATTTGATAATAAGCAGATAGCTCGCGCAGAACGCCTAGTTTTTGTTAATAAACATAAACATCTAAAAGTTGAGGTAAAAACAGATAAAGAAAAGTATCTACCTAGAGAAAAAGTAGATATGACGATTAAGGTAACTGATGAAAATGATAATCCAGTAGAAGGTGATTTCTCTATTGCTGTAGTAGATGATAAATTATTGACTTTTGCAGATGATAAGCAAGGTCAGATTCTCGCATCATTATTATTAGAAGGTGATTTGGATACTAAAATTGAAGAACCTAACTTTTATTTTGATGATGAGACTGATCCTAATCGTTTAAAACCAGAAGTTGACCGTAAAAAAGCATTAGACTATTTACTAATGACTGAGGGTTGGAGACGATTTACATGGAAAGCTGTTCAAGCAGAAAATTTGCGATCTAGAAATTATCCTAATGAGCGTGCAGTAATTGCAGGTTATGTACAAGATCTACAAGGAAAAAAACTAGCAGATGCCACTGTAAAAGTTGTTGATGGAACACAAACAGCAACTACAGATCAAAATGGTTATTTCATTCTAAATAATGTTGATTTATATAAAACTGTTCAGCTAGAAGCATCTAGTGCAGGTAAAGCAAAACAGATTACCTCCGTTTCTCATTTCACAGAAGGTTTGTATATGACCTTGTATGGCAAACGTAAAGTTTCGGGTGTTCTAACTAATGAAAAAGGTAAGCCTGCGGTTGGATTAACCGTTAAAGCAAGTAAAACAAAGTCTGAAGTAGTAAAAACGAATTCTAAAGGAGAATTTACTCTGATGGTTTCAGAAAATGATAATTATATTCATGTGTCTGGAAATAAAATTCACTTGCAAGGCTTCTATGTTGGCAAACAAGAAAATACCAAAGCTAACTTTAGTGTAAATACTCAACGACCAATTCTACGTCCAAAAGGCAGAGCTCTTAGAGCGGTTCCTGCACCAATGTTTGACGAAGTTGGAGAAGTTGATGTGGAGGTGGATGATGTTGATTTTGAAATGGATGAACCTATGAATTTCGCTGATGGTGCTATCCCAGAACCTGAACCTGAGCTAGATCCAATGCCAATGCCTAAGCCAGATGCTGAACCAGTAGTAGTAGAAGAAGCTCCTACAGATGAGCCTATTCTAAAAAATGAAGCAGATAAAGTAGTATTAGGCGAGAAGAAAATGGATTTTGGCGGATTCAATAAAGATGTAAAAGCTGGTGAATTAGCTAAAAAACCAGTTGACCCATCGGTACAATACTATAGAGCACGTCAATTCCCTGAGAAAAAGTATAAACAAGGACAAAGAATTGATATACGTAATGATTTTAGAACGACTATTTACTGGAATCCTAGCGTAAAAACAAACAAATTGGGAATTGCACAATTGAGTTTCTGTAATTCAGACGCCATCACTCAATTTAGAGTAAGTATTGAAGGGATTAGCAATAGCGGAAAAATTGCACAACATAGCTACAAGTATTTCACACAGATGCCTTTCGAAATGATTACAAAAGTCCCATCAGAAGTAATTTCTGGCGATATGGTACACATTCCATTGACATTGACCAACAATACAAATAGAGATTTAACAGGAAAATTAAGACTAACAATTCCTAAGCATTTACAAGCTGTAGATGGCGCAAGTTCTACGGTAAGTATCCCTGCAAAAGCTAGCAAAACCTTATACTTAAAGTACAAAGTATTGAACAAAGTAGCTTCAGGTGATTTAGAAATCGCATTCAAAGCGCAAGGTATGCGCGATGTTTTCCAAACAGAAGTAGCTTCTCGTCCAAGAGGGTTTCCTGTGAATCATGTATTTGCAAGCCAAGAAAAAAACGCTAAGTTTTTATTACAAATAGATCACCTGGTAGCAGGTTCTATGACTGCACGTGTGAAGGTTTATCCAAGCGTAGTTGACGAAGCTATGTCGAGTATGGAGAGTATGATGCGTATGCCTAGTGGTTGTTTTGAGCAAACTTCTAGCTCTAACTATCCAAACTTATTAGCCTTGGATTATATGCGTGAGACGGGCACAAGCAACAAGAAATTGGAAGATCGTGCTAAACAATATTTAGCAACAGGATATAAGCGTCTAACTGGTTATGAATCTCCAAGTGGTGGTTTCCATTGGTGGGGATATGATCCAGGTCATGAAGCCTTGACTGCTTATGGATTGATGCAGTTTGTGGATATGAAAGCGGTTTATGATGTAGATCAGGATATGATTAATCGTACTGCAAAATGGTTGTTGAGTCGTCGAGATGGCAAAGGTGGTTGGAATAAAAATTCATATGCATCACATAATTGGGCAGTTTCTGAAGTAACAGATGCTTATTTGGTTTATGCTCTATGTGAATCAGGTTATGGAAGTCAGATCACCAAGGAATTAGAGAAATCTTATCAAGATGCAATCAAGAGTGAGGATGCGTATATGATGGCATTGATGTCTAATGCTATGTATGCAGTAAATCGTAAGACTGATGCTGAAGTTTTACTCAAAGAGATTGTAAAATTGCAAGCTGAGGATGGAAGTTTCAATGGATTGACTAGTTCAGTAGTCAACTCTAGAGGACATTCTTTGAAGATCGAAACTACTGGATTAACCACATTAGCCATGCTAAAAACTAAAGGTTATCACCAAGAAATCCGCAAAGCAGTTAGTTTCATTCAACAAGGGAAAGGACACTATGGTTATGGTTCTACACAAGGAACTGTATTAGCATTGAAAGCCTTATTGGCTTATGCCAAAGATGGTAAGAAAGCGGCAACTGATGGGAATTTAGCACTTTTTGTGAATGGTAAAAAAGTATCAGATTTAAGCTACAAAGCTGATCAAAAAGAGATTAAGTTGCATGGTTTTGAGCAATATCTAAGCAGTGGTAAGCAAAAGATTGAAGTTAAATACGAAGACACAGAGGATATTTTACCTTATGATATTGAAGTCAATTATAGCACTAGCCAACCAGATAATGCACCTGAATGTGTATTGAAACTGGAAACAAATTTGGCTAAATCTACTACCCAAATGGGTGAGACCGTTCGCTTGAGTAGCAAGGTGATTAACACCACAAACAAAGGTCAGGCTATGACTATGGCAATGATTGGTATTCCAGCAGGATTGAGTGTTCAGCACTGGCAATTGAAGGAGTTGCAAGACAAAAAAGTATTCGACTACTATGAGTTATTCAATGGTTATGTGGTCTTGCACTATGAGCAAATGAAACCATCTGAAACTCGTACAGTTGAGTTCGATCTGAAAGCGGATATTCCAGGTACTTATGAAGCGCCTGCTTCTTCTGCCTTCTTGTATTATACCAATGAGTTTAGAAATTGGGATACTCCAAGTACAATTACGATTAATTAAGAACAAACATACATTTTCACAATCTTTATAATTCTCATTACGAAACATGGAACTCTAGGTGAGTTTCATGCTTTTTTCTGTATTTTGGAAAGCATTGGGCTCACATCACAATGCTAACTTATATGTCATCCTTTCAGGACTCCTAATGTTTCTGTATTTGTGGCATCTTATTTTAGAAAACTTATACTGTAGTTAGAATCCTTAAAAATGTATAACATGAACATTTCTACTAATCTATTCCTATCTATCTGCTGCTGTTTATTAATCAACTTGGAAACGAGCATTGCTCAGAATCCTAAAGATGATCAACTACACCTACAAATAGATTCTGTGTTGTATACTGGATATGGTGAACATGGTCAACAGTTCATTTATAATCAAGAACATAAGCATCTACTCACTTTGGATGTTCAGCAACAATTCCAAGCTATTGCCAATAATTTATATCGTGTAAAAGAAGACAGATTTGAGCCACCGAGTATAGGTTTAGTAAGCCCAAAAAATCGACCCTATTATTGGTATACCAATCAGAAACTTCACTTGATTATTGCTACAGAGGTTAAAATCATTAATTTGGGGAAATATCAATACATCATGGCGCGAAATGCGGCAAATGAAATTACTATATATACAGAAGATTTCAACATATTAAAACGATGTAATAAAGATGAAAAAAGCCATCTGACACTGACTGATTATGGATTTTATTGGATTCAAAATGATTCTAGTAGAACAACTGCTGTATTTGATATGCAAAATGATAGTCTACTCTTTACTGTTAAATGTCCAAGCAGTTCTTTTGAATACTTAGGCAATCGACAATGGATCTATCCAAATCCTAATAAAAAGAAGGGATATAAGATAATAAACGATAAAGGAATAGTTATTAAAACACTCCCCCATTTTTCTGCTGAAATTCTATCTAAAAATAAAGTCAATCTCTTTTATAACCCAACCATAAGTATCCATAGAGCTCAACATCCACAGGTAGAATATACACATCTACTTAAAGTGCAATCTCAGAGATACGGTAAAGATGGAATTTATAATGTCCGAACAGATAAAGAAATTCTTCCTTGTAAGGATTACAGAGTATTTTATCCAGGTGGACAGTATTTAGCGTTGACCAATACAGATAACAATAAGATCTTAGCGAAAATCGAAGAAGATAGTATACACAACCTTCAAGAAAAAGGAGCAAGATATATATATTTCTTAGACAGTCAAAATTCAATAATTCAAACCGATAAATATTATTATTTATATAACTTGCAGACAGAAAAAAAGTCAAAAATAGAGTTTGATGCTTATGAGAGCTTGGGTAGTGGGCTAATAGCATTCAAACGTTTGGGTATGTGGATGTTATATGATACCCAAAAGCAAGTTTTTAAGACTGATTTAGCACTAACTGGAGGTGAATTGCCTGTTTATCAGAAAGGTTGGTTAATTGAGAACTATGATCCATTATCTACCAATTCTCCTAGCGAATCTGAACTGACTAGGGAGATTGAACAACGACAATTAAAACAGACTCATTTATTTAGAGCTTCTGAACTGAAACCCTATAAAAAAGAAGTACAAGACAACCCTATTATTTTTTATCCTCCTTCTAATCCAACATTGAGGATCGAAGTCCCACCTAATCACCGAGCACAGGCACATCACAAATACCTCTTGTATGAAGATGAAAATGGCTTCCATATAATAGATTCTACAGGTAACTACTTAATGAAGAATAAGAACTGGGATGAGGCTTGTATTTTGGTATTCCGAGAAACTAATTCATTAATCTGTTTATTCAAAAAGGGAAGCGATCTTGGACTTTTTGATGTGTCCCGATCAAGTTCTACAGGAGTGAGTCCGACAATACGTTCTTATAAAGATAATACTTACTCAGCCTCCACATTCTTCATACTTGATTCAGATTATAGGGTTTGGAAAGGAGCTTGGGTTTACAATAACTCACAAAATCGCCTAGTTATTTTTCCCATGTTGTATGCTCATATTTATGAACACAGAATTGACTTAGAAGGCAATAGTTGGATTTTGGTAGAAAAAGAGGATAATTATTATTGGGTCAATGAAGCAGGAGAGCAGATTTTCCTCCTATACAAAGAATAGTTAACTTATTTTTTCTTCTTTTCCTCTTTGAGTTCCTCGGGAATCTTGGGCAAACTACCTGTAGCATCCAAAATCTGTTGCAATACCTCAGGGTGCTTATTGAGGAAATAATGCCAGTAATAATTGGACATAAAAAAGATGGTTTTTCCAAAAAAAGTAGGTTCACGAAAATGTAAGGTCACTCGCTTGAAAAAGAAAAAAGCTTTAGATTCTTCTATCTTAACCAAACTATCATAAGTATATTTCCGACTCTTCATAAAATTGGATACATAGATATGAGAAGGTGTCAAGCCCACCCATTTATTGCGCATAAACAATAAATAAAATAAACCCATGGTAGCCACAAAGAAAGAAGCCACCAACAAGCGTGCAGATAAAGGCGTGAAAGGCTCTGCGATTCCATCTAAAGAAATGAAAAAGAGAATAGCAATAGTTGCTGTTCCAAAAAAGCAGGTCCAAAAAACTGGCAAAGCCAGTTTTAAAAAAAATGTCCAACGGGAAGAAACAACTTGTAATTTTTCAGTAGGTATGCTCATATTATTCTACCAATATGTAAGTTTAAGATCAATGAATAGCAAAATTACGGAATTCTATCTATCTATAAGAGCAAATATTGAAGTTGTTTGAGAATTCATTGTAAAATAACAGATAAACACTTGCCGATCAAAGCAAACACTGCTTTGAGATTTTATTTTTATTTAGTACAATACCAAGCATAAGGAGTTATGTTTGAGACAGCTTCCTGTTTTCTACAAAGACTAGAGTCTCCAAAAACTTCACGAACTATGATAATCAATAATATTGCTTATATTAAGGCAACGCGATCTGTTCTAAATGGTTTGCTCAATCGACCACCAACTAATTGATAATGAAAAAGATGTACAAAATTGGTTGATTTTCAAAAAATTCTAATTATCAAATAGTAAGAACCACGAAGTGCTCAGCGAAGCTAACAAAGCAACGAACTGTCAATAATCAAGCAAAGTAAGATTATCCCAATGAAGTTGTTTAAAAATCATCTTCAATTTATAATAACGGCCATAACAAAAGCAATGGAAAAATATTTTGAAACAAGTTGTACAAATAATATACTCTATCCTAACCGACTGATTGTATCCAACTGGAAGCTAAAGAAATATCATAGTCTAGAGCAAGTAAAGAATCATATCTTTGTTTTAAAACAGAATATAGGTAAGGGAAAATTTTTCTTCTTGTCAGACATCACAGCTGTCAAGTCCGTATCGAAACCAGTAAGAGAATATTTAGCCTCAGAAGTAGTTGATACTATTTGTGCTGCACATGCTATATATACCAACTCTGCTATTACTCGAATGATTGGCAACCTATTTATTAAGTTCAATAAACCAGTCTATCCCAACCAACTATTTACCAATAAGGATACAGCACACGAGTGGTTACTAAAACAAATGCATTCTACTTAGATGAGTACTTTAGTTTGTTGATTTCTCACAAACACCTTATAAGTAAAAGATTAAACCAGATAAAACTAAAAAATCAACGAACTACTAGAAATTTAAGCCTAGAGCTTATTCATCCAGTAATTCCCCTCCCCTATGTATAACTGTTTGCTTTAGTTGCTCATAAAACTCCTCTCCATAAGCCCTAGTCAAAGCACCTTTTAAAAATTCAAAGACACGCACATCAAGTTTTTTGCCATTGGTACATGCTGCTGCACAAATATCCCATTCATCGTATTCCAGCAACTCATGTGTAGGATACTTGGTCACTCGTATAGGATAAAGATGACAAGAAATAGGTTTAGGATAATCCACTACACCTGCCTCATAAGCTTTTTCAATCCCACATTTAGCAGTGCCATTATCCTCATAAGTCAGATAAGCACAAGCTGCATTGTGAGGAACTAATGTAGTAGCTTGAATGCGCTCTTGCTCTACAAAAACAGAAGTACCTTGCTCTTCTATGGCTTTGATTCCCTCAGGTCTCAAAAAAGGCTTTACCTTATCATAAATCTTATCCAAGGTCTCCATCTCCTCCTGCTCTAAAGGTGCTCCAAAATCACCTTCCCAACAGCAAGCCCCCTTACAGGCATCAAGATTACAGACAAAGCTCTTACGAGTCACTCCATCTCCAATTAATTTATCTCCAATAATTATCATATTAACTACTTTTATGCGATCCACCAATTATATGGTAACAAAAGTGGATATATGTATGCCGCACAAGATTATCATATATGCTCTGAGGTATTCCCTACCTTAATCAATTATCTTGTTCCTAGCTTTAATTCCCTTTGCTATTTAATTTTATGTTGACTAATCTCCAACTACCAAATCATATTCCTTGGAATAGTGCTCCATTGTGAGCTCTATACTATAATTTTTAGTAGGGATGGTGGCTTTCCTTCTAAATGTTGCTGCCAAAGTTGCCTTTCCCTTCTCCACAGCTTTCAAACTAGGTGGAATAATATCATACTGTGTACTCCGTGTACCTGTCATATGATTATACTTATAGGTAATTCCAGTTGCATCAGTCAAACGTACTAATAGAACATCGTTTTGAGCACAAGGTTCTCCTTTCCAAACAAAACTTCCTCCATTCCCTTTGCTAAGTCCATTACCAGGAAAGCTCAAGCTATCAAATTGAGGAAAATCAAACTCATGCAATACATCTTTATTGTTAACATCTGTAAAAGTCAAACGATAGGTACCATGAGCAACTCCACGCTTAACGACTCCTTGATAACGTATACCAACTTTGGGTATCGTGGTTGAACGCATTTGTTTATCGTTAAATAGCACTCCACCTTCAATGCCTACGGCTTGACCATCAGCATCTACAAACATAATCTCTGACTGTATGAGCTTAGCATCTTCTACATAACGAATGTAGCATTTGATTTTTTGAAATGGCCACTGCTCTTCTGAGGTTGCTATTTCTGGTTCTAGTGATTTTTTAGACGACTCTGAGCTACAAGCGCTTAAGCTCAATAGTAAAACAGTGATAAAAGTAAATGAATGAAACATAAAACCCTATTTTGTAATAATTGTAGTTTATAAAACTTAAGCTTGCCCTTGAGCGAATACTTCAAGTACAGTAAGATTAAGCTAGTCATAAACAACTGTGATGAAATGTAAAGCTGTAAGAAGGATGATGCTCAAAGCTATTGATCTCTATCAGCTTAAGTATAATTTTAATGTAATTGATTGAATAAATATTCTCAATTCTACCTTTAGGTGATTTCTATTTGTGAAAATAGTTAAAAAGCTATAGTTTAATTGCTCTTTTCTGCTCACTTAGAACCATATAATCATCAGAATATGTCTATCAAACAGAACGATATAAGTGCAAACAAGATAAAGCGGATTCTGCATAATATTACAGTCTTTTTGAGAAAATGTCTAAATTTGCCTGTCATCTGTTGTATTCTCTTTTGTTTTTCTTTGTCAAAACTGAAAAAAAACAGCAAACAACAAATATAAAACACTGATTTACAAACAATTAAAAACAAAACAATCTATCACAATTAGATTAATATCTGCTAATCCATTTATTACAGTTTAATATATCTTCTTATCTAATTGTTACACAATAATTTAGGAAGAATCACTTTTTTTAAGAAAAATAAAAATTCATTAATAAAAAAACATACCTCTTAACATATGTTTAGTCGAATATTTCATCTTGCGCTAATCGCATTTTTAGGGATAAGTTCAGTTCAAGCACAGAATGATCCTGTATTGTTCAGTATCAAAGACATCAACGTTCCCGTTTCGGAGTTCTCTTACATTTATAATAAAACTAATGGTGAAAAAGCTACCTACAGCAAGGAATCACTTGATGAATACCTAAGGCTTTATATAGACTTTAAGCTTCAAGTCCTAAAAGGAAATGAAATGGGGCTAAATGATAAGGCAGAGTTGAAAAGAGAACAAGCTGCTTACAAAAAACAAATAGCAAAAACCTTTTTGGAAGATAGAGAAGTAGTCGAAAAGTTGGTAAAAGAAGCTTATGACCGCTCTAAAGAAGATCGCAAGATTAGCCATATCATGGTGAGAGTTCGCGAAACAGCTTCTGAAAAAGAAGAAAGAGATGCTTACAAGCGTATCCAAGATATTAAAAAGCAAGTCAATGCTGGAAATTTTGCCAAGCTGGCAAAAGAAAATTCAGATGATGGCTACAGCAAAAGTCAAGGAGGAAATCTAGGCTTCTACACTGCTCTTCAGTTACCTTACGAAATGGAAACTGCTGCATATACTACAGCAAAAGGAGAAGTTTCAGATATTATTCGTACTAAGTATGGCTACCACTTAATCAAAGTAGATGAGATTCGTCCAGCTTATGGTCAAGTGCAAGCTGCACATATCTTATTGAGAACGAAAACTGGAGCTACCCAAAATAATGAACGTGCTAAGGTATTGATTGATTCACTACATGGTGTTTTGAAATCAGGTGGTGCTACTTTTGATGAATTAGCTACTCAATTCTCGCAAGATCGAGAAACTAAAAAACGTGGTGGCATCATCGGTTGGATTGGTATTAATAAGTATGCAAAGCCTTTCGAAGAAGCATTATTTAAACTAGATGGTGATAAGAAGTTTAGCGCACCTGTACAAACCTCTTCTGGCTGGCATATTGTCCGCCGTTTGAAGGCCGTAAAAAACCCAACTTATCAAGAAGCTAAAACTGAGCTCACAAATAAAATTCGCAAGAATGAGCGTTTTAATATCGTTATGGATGCCTTGGTTCAACGCATCAAGAGCTCTCACAGCTTCAAGATTAATGAGCAAAATAAAGACGCTCTAATCCAAGAATTAAAAAAAGATCCACAGTTTCTAGGTTATCGCTGGAAACCTAAGACAAACTTCCAAAAAGATTCTAGAGATTTGTTTACAATTGGAACAATGAAAGCAACTATTGCTGAGTTTGTAACTACTGCTCAACGCAATCCTGCCCTACGTGCCAATAAAACTCCCAAAACAGTAGAAGCTGCTGTAGATAGAATCATGAAGGATTTAGTTAATAAAAAATGCTTAGAATTTGAGAAGACTCAGTTGGATAAAAAATACCCTGAGTTTAGATCTTTAGTTCGTGAGTATGAAGAAGGTATTCTTTTGTTTGAGGTCAAAAAAGAATTGGTTTGGGACAAGGCTGCAAATGATGACGAAGGTTTGAAAACTTTTTTTGAAGCTAATCGTGATAAATACAAATGGAACGAGCGTGTAAAACTTACTCATTATGTAATTAAATCTAAAGATACTAAAACAGTAAAGAAAATTAGAGCTAAGGCAAAACGTAAAACTAGCGAAGAAATCAAAGAGATGTTCAATAGTGAAAAGCCTCTAGTACTAGCTACAGAAGCCTCTCACGAACAAGGAAAAGATCCTGAAGCTGATGCCTTGACTTGGAAAAAAGGTTTCTTAAGTGATAATACAAGCAAGGATGGTACAACTTATTTCACTAAGGTAGAAGAAATTATTCCTAGTAAAAATAAAACCTTGGATGAAGCTCGTGGTTATGTAATTGCAGATTACCAAGATAAATTAGAGAAGGATTTGATCCAAGACCTAAGAAAGAACTATGAAGTAAAGATTGATGAAGAGGTCTTGAAGAGTTTAATCAAATAATTTAACTCTTTTTTAGATAAAATGCCCTTCGGGCTTAGCTTTACGATAAGAAAAAACGAAGCCTAACTATTTAGTTGGGCTTCGTTTTTTTTGACCTACCTCTTTAGGGATTCGCAGCCAATTTTGTGCCTCCTAGCACAAGTTCACACAAAACGGAAAAAGATGAGAAAATATGAACTACTAAACTACTCTAACTGAAAAATAAAAAATTCATCAAATTTTAAAACCTTGAAAATTTGATGAACTTTGGACTTGTGCCAATTTTTAGCTGATTACTAATTAAATTAGATACTGATATTATGTTGTTCTATGGTCAATAAAGTTCACAGATATTAACCATTTTAGCTAGATTTACTGAGATTTTTGACGGAGCTGTCTCAAAACAAATCAATATATTCCTCTGTTTCATCAATTGTATAAATTAGACCTAGATAATCACCATGACTATAATCAAAGAATTCAATTATGAAGAAATCAAAGGTTTCAAATTTGGTAAACAGCTCTTTGGCAAACCCAAGATGTTCTCTCATATTTATTTTATAGATGGTTTGCTAATTGATACTGGGCACAGCCAAATGCGCAAAGAAATTATAAAAACCACTGAGCACCTAGCTGTTCAGCAAATTTTCACCACTCACCACCACGAAGACCACACAGGCAATGTACTTGCATTACGCAAGCAATTTAACTGTAAGGCCTATGCCCCAACCTTGTGTTGTGAGATTATGAAAAATCCTCCTAAAATTAGTTTTGCTCAAAAAATAACCTGGGGAGAACGACCTCCTATTGTTGATCTAATACCTAAAGATACTTGGATCAAAACGCCTAATCATCAGTTTCAAATCATCCCAATTCCAGGACATGCTATTGATATGGTAGCACTCTACGAACCGCGACGAAAATGGTTATTTTCATCAGATTTATATGTCAATTCATATATTGGTTATTTCTTGAATAATGAGTGTATATCAACTCAAATTGCTTCCATCCGTTCCATTTTAGCACTCGACTTTGATGTTTTGCTCTGTAGCCATAATCCTCAACTCAAGAATGGAAAACAGCAATTGGTCAAGAAGCTCCAATTCTTAGAAACTTTCTTTGAGCGTGTAGCTCTACTCTACAATGAAGGACTACAGGCAAAAGAAATTTTTCGACAATTAAAACTAAAAGAAAATAACGTGGTCAAACTCTTATCTGGTGGTAGCTTATCCAAAATGAATATGGTTAAGTCTGTACTTAATCATCTAGAGGTCGGAAGAAAAAAGATTCATATGCTTTCTCCCTAGAATTAATGGGCTCGTAGATTTACGCTGCAAGTCTCTCTATTTTAGAGGTTTAGTATGCCAATAAGCAATTCCTAAAAAGACAAGTTGTAAGGGTAGTCGCACCCAAGATGCTAAAAATGAAGATACATTAATCGCTTGTTGAGGAGCCTCATTAAAAGCAAGATAAATATTGGCAGGATACACTGCTATCAGTAACGCTATGATTCCCCAAGCAGCATAGGTTTGGAATCTTTTGATCATAAGTAGGCTTCCCAAAATTATCTCAATCAAACCACTTAGATAAACAAGTTCTAGATGAAAAGGTAAATAAGGAGGCATAATACTCAAGAAAAAATCAACATCTACAAAATGTCTAATACCAATATATATGTACCAGAACCCCATTAAGTAAATACTAGCTCTTTTTATGTTTTTTTTCATTTGTGTTGGTTAAAATATCAAAGATTCCTTTTTGTCTTGACAGTTCGTTGATTTTACACATACTATTAATTACCAATTAGTTATACCCCCTAAAAGACTCCACTAAGTTAAAAACCAGCGAACTAAGGTTTGTCTCAGTCCCTAAAATGAATCCATATTCTGAGGCTATGAGCCTCTCTGTTTGTTCCCAAACTGCCATTTTCCCTTTAGTGTTGGTAAAGATTTATTCTTCTCCAAAATAGCCAAAAAATCATCCCGATCCATATATTCCCCCCCCATTCGTTCAAGATGTGTGGTATGAATTTGGCAATCTATCAATAAAAAATCTAATTGGGCCAACTGTTGTCCTAGATCAATAAGACAAGCCTTGGAAGCATTGGAGACCTTGGCAAACATAGACTCTCCAAAAAAACATCTCCCTAAAGACACACCATATAAGCCTCCAACTAACTCGCCATCCAACCAAGCTTCAACAGAATGTGCTAAGCCATTTTCATGCAACTCAATATATGCCTCTTTCATTTCCTCGATCAACCAAGTTCCTTCTTGTCCCCTACGAGGAATGCTTGCACAAGCATCCAAGACCTGAATAAAGGCTGTATCATAGCGTATTTCAAAGTATCGCTTTCGTACAATACGCTTCATACTTTTGGAAACCTTAACCGAACTAGGATATAAAATAAACCGAGGATCAGGCGACCACCATAGAATAGGATCACCTTCATTAAACCAAGGAAAGATGCCATTTTCGTATGCTAATAGCAAACGTGACAGGGATAAGTCGCCACCAATAGCTAGCAGGCCTTCTGCATCTGCATATTGTGGATGAGGGAATATTAAATGTTTGTCAAGCCAGTACATGACTTTAATATACAACAAAGGTTGAACGATACAAAATCGTTCAACCTTTGAATCTTAAGAGAGAATAAGATTGATATTTATTGGCGACACACTAAAATCCATCGCTTTAGATTTTATTCAATTCTTATGCTCATACATCTTAGAAAATTGTTGCTTATTGTGCAGCTTTAGCATCGTTACTTGCTAGCTTGAGGTAGTAAGCTTTATAACCTGGACGTAATGATGAGGTTTTAACATCTCCAAAACGACCATGAATAGAAATACGTTCTGTAGGTGCAAAGATAAATACATAAGGTTGCTCGTCATAGATCATTTCTTGCAACTTCATATATAATTCCTTACGTTTTTCTGGATCTAGAGTCACGCGAATTTCATCAATCAATTTATCAGATTCTGCATTTCCAAAACCTACATAGTTGCTACCACTAGCAGAATTAGATTCTGTATGCCAAATCTGTTTCATATCATCCAAGCCAGGACCTTGAATCCAAGACAGACACATGATTTCAAAATCACGTTTCTTTACTTCCTCCAAAAATACAGACCACTCTCTAGCTTCTACACTAATCTTGATTCCTACACGTTCAGCATCATCTTTTAACATCAAACCAATATTCTTACGGATTTCATTACCTTGGTTGAACTTGTACTTAATCTCCATTTTCACACGCTTACCGTCAATCTCTTTATCTAAGATACCATCTGCATCTGTATCTTCCCAACCGGCTTCCTTCAATAAGGCTTGAGCTTTCGCTGGATCAAACTTGATAGACTCTAAACCCTTGTGGCAATAAGGTTTGCTAGTGTGAATAGGTCCTGTAATTGGCTTAGCCATATTATAATACAAGGTCTCAATGATCTGATCTTTATTCACTAAGTGAGCAAAAGCACGACGTACACGCTTATCTGCAAACTTCACATTACTAGTATTAAAACCTAGGTAACCATATGCTAACATCTCTGGTGTACTCAAATTATACAATTGATTGAAACGCTCATTACCTTTCAACTCTTTGAATAACTCTGGGCGAATACTACGCATTACATCTAGACCTTCATCTTTCATTGCAGTTACTGCAGTATTTGCATCCGTTACAATTTTGTGAATAATCTTTGTTGGATGTGCTGCTAGGGCTGCTGCCTCTACTTTATCTCCCCACCAATCTTTTTTGCGTTCCAAAATGATAGATTGATTAGAATTCCAAGTGGTAAATTTGTATGGTCCACAACCAACTACAACTTCACGCTCAAATTTACTTGAATTAAATTTCTCTGCAAACTCATTGATTGCAGGATCATCTTTCAAGCGTTCTTGATTCTTAGGATCATTCAACTGAGGGATATCAAACTGACGCATCGTTTGCTCAGGATCATAGATATATTCTGGTATAAGATAATAATCTCCACTTGCACTTTCTGCTTGGAAATAACGCTCTTTAGAATAAATTGTAAATTTCTTAGGGTTAGCCTCATCTATCTTAATATCATGTATGAACTGTAAATAAGGACGCAAAGGTGCTGCATTAACTTGTGGATTTTTTAGTGCCTTAATAGAAAAAATATAGTCATTTCCTGTAACAGGTTCTCCATTATCCCATACAGCCTCTGGACGGATTTCATAAGTAATGGACATTCCACCAGCATATTCTCCTTCGTTGATCTCTTTGACCTCTGGACGAGCTACAGCTGTTTGGGGTATTAGCTCTAAAGTCTCTGTATCATATGCTAATAAACGACTAAAGATAGACTGGTTAATATTGGTAGAAGATGCATCAGTAGAGGTAATCGGATTTAAACTTTCTGGATCTGATAATTCCCAGATTGTTACAGCAGCATCTCCTTCTTTTTTACTTTTTACAGCAGGTGCTGAATTGGTAGGTTTGTCATTATTCTCAGGGTTCGGCTTGGGATCCGGGGTATCCCCTCCATTGCAAGATGCTAAAATTAAGCTAGAAAAAGCAAGTAAGCCTAATGTTTTAACGTTTTGAATTAAAGTCATAAGAATCAATTATTTAAATTTTTTTTGTCTAAAATCTACTACTAATAATAGATAGATCATCGCTATGTTCTAAGTGCTTTTTCTGGTAAATTGCATTAAAATGTGAGTAGCATTCAAAAGAAAAAGCCTGTTGTTTTATAAACAACAGGCCAATAAATATTTTTTTTTAGATCTGAGTTACCCAATCGCATCTTTCTAGCATGAAGAATGTTAAATCTTGAGTAAACAGCTAACTTCTATTCCTACTTTTTGCGCAATTTGAAGGAACGTACATTATATCCAGGGCGTAGGGCTGAAGTTCCGGCATGCTCAAAACGTTTGCTAATAGCTATACGTCCTTTAGGAATAAAGAGGAAAATATAAGGTTGCTCTTCATATATTATCTCTTGTATTTTTAGATACAACTCTTTACGTTTTTCAGGATCTAGCGTAACTCGAATTTTATCAATAATTTTATCAGATTTAGCATTACCAAAACCTACACGATTACTCCCATCAGGGGTGTCTGATTCTCTGTGCCAAATCTGACGCATATCATCTAAATCTGGGCTTTGTACCCAAGCTAAACAGAGTAAATCAAACTCACGTTTCTTGACATTATCCAAAAATATAGTCCATTCAAAAGCTTGAAGCTCTATCTTTATCCCAACCTCTTTGGCTACCTTTTGTAATTCTAAACCAATACTTTTCCGAACTAGATTTCCTTGATTATACTGGAATGTAAATTCAAAAGATTGCTTCTCTCCATCTATAATTTTATCTAAAACACCATCGTTATCTGTATCCTTCCACCCTGCTTCTTTGAGAAGCTCCTTAGCTTTATCCAAGCTAAATACAATCTTGGATAGGTCTTTATTACAGTAATCTTTGCTAGGGTGTATAGGTCCACTGACAGGAGAGGCTAAATCATAATACATGCTGTCTATAATCCAGTCAACACTAACTAAATGTGCAAAAGCACGACGCACGCGCTTGTCTGCCAATCGAGGATCTTTGGTATTAAATCCAATATAATAATAAGCAAATTGATCAGGTGTATGCAATTCATATTGCTTAGTAAACTCGCTATCTTCTTTGAGTTCCATGTAGTTGACAGGACTTAAGCTACGTGCCACATCCAAGTTTCCAGCTTTCAATTCTATAATTGCATTATTTGGGTCTGGAATAATTACATGCTCAATCTTATCGGGGTAAGCTACCAAAGCTGCTTGTTTTTTGACTCGATCGCCCCACCATTTTTTCTTGCGAGTTAAGATTATTTTATCATTAGAAATCCAATCTTCTAAGGCATAAGGTCCACAGCCAACTACAGTTTCTTGTTCAAACTTTTTACTATTGAATCGTGTAGCAAACTCTAAAATATCTTCATTATCCAATAATCCCTCTTGATTATCTAAATCATTCAACTCTTGGATAGAAAACTTATTCATCAGACCATCTTCATCATAGATATGCTGTGGTAAAACATGTAGAGTACCACTTGCTGTCTCTGCAAGAAAATAGATTTCTTTGCTATAAATTGTGAATTTCTTCGGGTTTTCAGCATCCGTTTCAATCTTATCTATAAATTCATAATATTGCCGTAAAACGCCTGCATATACCTTAGGATTTTTCATTGCCTTTATGGTAAAGATATAATCTTGAGCAGTTACAGGTTTTCCATCATCCCACCTTGCCTTGGGATGTATCTCATAAGTTAAGCTCATGCCTCCTGCATACTCTCCTTCTTCCAGTTCTTTAACAAGGGGTAAAGCTACCGCTAGTTGAGGACGCAGCTTAATGGTTTGTGGATCATAATCTAATAAGGTACAAAAGATGTTATCCATCATATATTTTGCAGATGCACTGTAAGAGGTCAAAGGATTGAGCCCATATGGATCAGATATTTCCCAAATACGTACAGTATTTTTATTGGATTGTGCATACAACACATTGGATGTAAATACTACAATAAGTAGCAAGAAACACAAATAGTTTTTCAGATTCATCATATATTTTTTTAAATAATTTGAGCTTGATTAAATAAAAAAGCGTAGCACCCAAAAGTACTACGCTACTATCATATTATATAATTCGTTAATTTCTAAAGAGACACATTGTTTCAAATAAAAAAGCAATATTTATTGCTCTGCACTACGCAGTTTGAAGGTCTTAGCAGCATAACCAGGACGTAAACTATTGGTTTTCACATCACCAAATCTACGGTGGATAGCAATACGCTCTTTGGGTACAAACAAGAATACATATGGCTGCTCGTCATGGATAATTTGCTGAATTTCCATGTATAATTCCTTACGCTTAGCAGGATCTAGAGTCACACGGATTTGATCAATAATCTGATCTGACTTAGCGTTTCCAAACCCTACACGGTTACTCCCATCAGGTGTATCTGATTCTCTGTGCCAAATCTGCTTCAAGTCATCCAACTCAGGACCTTGTACCCAAGCTAAACAGACGATTTCAAAATCACGTTTTTTTGCATCTTCTAAGAATACCGTCCACTCCTTAGCAATCACTTCAATATCAATTCCTACACGTTTGGCATTATCTTTCAGTAATAAACCAATACTCTTACGCACCAAGTTTCCTTGATTGTACTTGTACTTTATTTTTAAACTCTCCTTTTTACCATTAATCGTCTTATCTAAAATACCATCACCATCTGTATCTTTCCAACCTGCTTCTGCTAATAATTTAGTAGCTGCCTCAGGATCAAAAGAAAGCTCAGGTAAATCATTGTTATAATAATCTTTATTTGGATTGATTGGCGATTTAGTAGGTGTTGCCATTCCGTAGTATAATGTTTCAATGATTTCATCTACATCAATCAAATGCGCAAAAGCACGACGAACGCGTTTGTCTGCCAATTTAGGGTTTTTCATATTAAATCCTAGGTAATAATAGGCAAACTGATCAGGTGTACTCAAGTTGTACATTTTACCAAAGTTTCTATTTTCCTTAAGCTCCATGTAAGCGTCTGGCTTCATTCCACGCATTACATCCAAGCCTTCATCTTTTAGTGCCGTTACTGCAGTATTCATATCTGATACAATTGTATAAACAATCTTGGGAGGATAAGCCTCTAAAGCACTAGCTCCGCTAACTTTACTTCCCCACCAGTCTTTCTTAAGCTCTAGTGTGATAGATTTGTTAGATTCCCAGCCCATAAATTTATAAGGTCCAGAACCTACCACTGTTTCACGCTCAAACTTAGAAGAGTTATATTCAGTTGCAAACTCCATCAATTTTGGATCATCTACTAGTTTTGAAGCCTGTTTTGGATCACTCAACTGAGGAATCGTAAAGCCTCTCATAATTTGATTGGGATCGTATACATATTCAGGTAAAATAGTAGTTTGACCACTCACAGCTTCTGCTAAGAAATAGCGATCCTTAGAATATACTGTGAATTTCTTAGGGTTGGCTTCATCTACCTTCACATCATGTACAAACTGGTAATAAGGACGAATAGGTCCTGAATTGACCTTGGGGTTTTTGATTGTCTTGATTGTAAAAACTACATCTGCTGCGGTAATAGGCTCTCCATTATCCCAGACTGCTTCTGGGCGGATTTCATAGGTCAAAGCCATTCCACCAGCATACTCTCCCTCTGTCAACTCCTCTACCGTAGGTAGTGTTGCAGCCAAGCGTGGACGTAAGTTCAGCTCGTTTGGATTGTCTGCACTAGGTCCATAATCTAGTAAACTGCTGAAAATATTCTCAACAATATAGTATGAGTTTGCACTACTGTAGGTGTAAGGATTAAGTTTATCTGGATCAGATAATTCCCAGATAATTACTTCTGCATTACCCACTTTCTTACTTTGGGTATTCGAGGTTTTAGGTCCATCAATAGAACTTTCATCTGTTCCATCTTTCCCATTATCGTCTCCACAGGCTACTATTCCCATGCATAAAATGGATAGGAAAAAAAGTTGTTTCACTGTTTGTATTTGATTCATGCCTCTCGATATTTTTAAATATGTTATGGATAGATTATTAAGCAAATAAGTGAACATAATTAATTTTATAATAACTCCGAAGGGATCTACGAAGTAAATTCGCAAGGGTTAACTTCGTAGAGCACTTCAGGATTTTCGCCTTGTTAGCCCCTAACAATATTCTGTAATTTTCATCAAATTTAATTCCCTTACCTACTTATTTTTCGATTGGGTTCTAAAACAAATATAATGAACTGTTTTAAAAACCTTTTGTTTATTTCCTGTAAATTACTGATTTTCCTTTTAGTATTTCAATTTATTCTAGGGTAAGATAATGAATAGTGTAAAATTTTATATTGCAAAACTAAGGAAATCTAGAAAATTATAATTCCAAAAAAAGAAATCCGCATGAAAACGATTTTAATTACTGGAGGAACAGGACTTATTGGACAGCGTTTAAGCCAAAAACTAAAAGAAAAGGGCTATCAGGTTCGTCATTTAAGTAGACGAGCTAATCCAAATGCTACCTTTCCAGCCTATCAGTGGGATTTATCTAAAAATCATGTAGATCCCAAGGCATTTGAAGGCGTAGATAGTATTGTACATCTAGCTGGTGCAGGTGTAGTAGATAAACGTTGGACTACAGCTCGAAAAAAAGAGATCGAAGCAAGCCGTGTCAATGGGATTAAGCTTCTCTATCAGTACTTGAGCCAAAAGGAACATACCGTCAAAAGTTTTGTAGGAGCTTCTGCCATTGGATTCTATGGAGATACAGCGGATAGAATTAATACCACTGAAACAGAAGCAGGCAAAGATTTTTTATCAGAAATCTGTGTACGTTGGGAGAAAGCATCATTAGCAATGGAACAGCTTGATCTACGCACTAGTCTTATTCGTATAGGTATTGTACTGTCTACCAAAGGAGGTGCCTTAGAAAAAATGTTACCAAGTTATAAAGTACGAATTGGCGCTTATTTTGGAGATGGTGAACAATACTATTCTTGGATTCATATCAACGACTTGTGTAAGATTTTTGTGGAAGCAATTGAAAATGAAAACATGCAAGGTATCTATAATGGTGTAGCTCCTGAAGCAGTCAGTAATAAGCATTTAGCTAAAACGATTGCCAAAGCTATGGACAAAAAAGCATTAGTCATGCCTGTACCTGCTTTCGCACTACGCCTAGCAATGGGCGAGATGGCTGTAGCTATTTTGGATAGTACACGTGTGCAACCGAATCGACTATTAGAAAATAAATTTGTATTTGATCATCCTGATTTGGAACAAGCTCTCAGAGATTTATTAGAAAAAGGTCTGTAAACTTCCGTACAAAACTTTACCTTGCAGCCTCAACAAAGAAATTGCTCATAGTTATACAAGTATATGATACAACAAGGTAAGAAAGTTATTTATGCCATTTGGGGATTATTTATTGTTTTTCTCATTATTGCTTACATCCAAAATCCAGCAATTGCTACACCCGAGTATTTAGTTGATTATATTCGATCCTATAATGACGAAATGTTTTGGGTATATGTCTTACTCACGTTCCTGCGTGGACTATTTCTGATCCCAAGTACCCCCTTTGTAATTGGAGGAGGGATACTATTTCCTGATGATCTATTGCTCGTTTTGGTGATTTCTATGCTCGGCATCATGTTCTCAGCAACAGGCTTATATTATTTTGCAGACCTTTTGGGCTTTTCTAAATACTTAGAAAACTCCAATTCCAAGGGAATTGAAAAATGGAAAAAATGCTCCAAAGCCGAAAATCTACTTGGTTTGTACTCGCTTGGTCTTTCTTTCCCTTAGTTCCTACCGACTTGATCTGTTATGTTGCTGGTATTGTCAAAATGCCTTTTCGTAGTATGTTTATTGGAGTTTTTGTGGGCGAGCTAACTCTTGATATTTTTTATGTTTATTTTGGTGCTAGTATCTTTGAACTGATGCTTTAAGTAAGAGGACAAAAATAACCGTAGAATGGTTCTATAGAAGTTTTTATAGAAGGTAAGGGAAAACTACGGAGTATTCAACGAAGTTAGCCCCGAAGAGCTCAACGAAGCTAACCGTAGGGATAGTTGTAAAGCAGACAAAGGCAAATCCAACTAGTGGCGGGCTATGCTGCCACCTAGGGCTATCACGAGTTTTTTAACACAACCTTCTGAAAAAGATCAATGAAACAACTACGATTAATTTTGGAGAAGTACTTAATAAGGCTTTATGTCCAACATCTTGCGAATATGATATTCAATCTTTCGATATAAAGAAGGTTTATAGTCCTTATGCCAAGGAGTAAGCACTTTATTCAGTTTGAATTCCACTTTTTCTTTTCCACTCAATCCTGCTGCTTCATGCTTACGGATCTGATCGACGAAATAAGGAAAGAACTGGTATTTATTAAGAATTAAATTTCTAGATTCTTCAATAGCCTCTAGGTTTTTTTCCCAAGCATTAGTTTCTAGAGCTTCTTTGATAATTTCTAGTGCTTCTTTAGGCTTTTTGGGATCAATAAAAATGATTGCTTCTTTAGGAAAATAATCTACAACATTAGGTGCACCAGCATAAATAGGCATTGTCCAAGACAAGAAACAATCCGCTAGTTTCTCTGTCCAGTAATGATCATAATAACTGTTTTCTATTGCAATAGAATAGCGATAAGGATACAGAATTTCAAACTTGTCATCGTTGGGCATCGGACGGATTCCACGACCATAAGTTTCAATAGGGAAATTCATCTTTTTGAGTTCTTCCAACATGGCCAAACGGTCTGCATGCCCTGGTTTCCATGTTAGATTAGAGGTAACACAAGATACAGCATTGAGCTTATGCTCTGCATTATTTGGTAAGCTTAGTAGTTCCTTGTAGTTCTTTTTTACAAACCAAGGTGCCGTTGGATCTTTCTTGATGTGATGCTTAATAAAAGACTTACGGTGCTGCGTAAATATCTTGTCAAACTCTTTGTAAACAGGAATGGCAAACTTATTATAATGCATAGGAGGTTCACCAGATACGAGCCAACGGTTACCCTTGGGACAATGCACTGTTAAGTCTTCCAAAGGCCAATTGAACACTAAAAAATAATCAGCTTCCTCCAATGGCTGATCTACCTGATCGTCAATTACAAAACGCACATTTTCCCAAACTCCATCTAAATTTGGTGTCTGACGCAATAAGGTAGTTGCTCCATCCCATCCACAATATACCCGCACTAATATTTCCTTTTTATCTACCATTTTTTATACTTCTTTTCTATCTTGATTTTCATAAATTTGTAGATAAGCCTCTACATGGTTTTTTCCTACTTTTTCCCAAGACCATTCTGCTTTTGCAAAAGCTAGATTCTCTGCTCCTTTCCCACTTTTTGCAAGTTCTTTTGCTTGCTCTAAACTTTCTTTCAATTGATCTAAATGTTTTGGATCATACATAGGATTGCCAGTTTGGCTCAAAATATTCTGCATATTTCCAACAGATGGTCCTAAAACTGTTCGTCCAAAGGAAAATCCCAAAGAAACCAAACCAGAATTTAGAGAGTCCATACGTGGAGAAATTAAAACGTCACTTGCATTGAGATAGACTTGCATATTATCATCTGCAATAGCCTGTGCAGGGATGAATCTATGTCTAGGAAACTTAAAACGAGTCATCCATTGTCTGCATTCCTTTAGCAAGAATCGTTTTCCATAAAATGGCCATTGAGCAACATACAAGATATCATTTTTATGCTGTAATGTCCGAGCAATTTGCTCTAATAAGTTACGTTCGTCTTTGGTTCGAATAGAGCCCAAAACCATAAATACAAAGGCATCTTTTGGTATCCCTAATTGTTGTCGGGCTTTTACTTTAGGTACTTTATTGGGCAGCTTTGTGAACAAAATAATTGGTGCAAAATGATGTGTTTGTTGTTTTAGCCAGGTTTTATCTTGATACCAAGATAAATATTCCCCATAAGAATACTCCTCCATATGAAAGATTGCATCTGCATATTTATAGCCTGTCTCATACAACAATGCATCATGTTCTGCTCTACGATGTGGTAAGGAATTATGTCGAGTAATTATAATTTTTTTACCTTGCTTACGCAATTCAATTAAGCGTTTCTCAAGTCGCTGTATTTGTTCTAGAGTAGGTATAGCCCAATCTAATAAAGCCTCTATCCAATGGATATGGATTAGATCATACTCAGGATTCTCAATTTCCCAAAAAGTATGCATCTCAATATCCAAAGTAAAGTTTTCCCCAACACACTTCTGACCGTAGAGAGCTGTAGCCTCCATCATTTCGTGGACACTTAAGTTCAACATACCGTTTGGTAGTGTAGCTAAAATTCTCATAAATAAAGATTAGTGGTCTGAAAATAACTCATACCCCATTTGCAAAAGCTCCGTTTTAGCCTCTTTTTCAAAAGCTGCAATAATTTCTGGGCTCATCTCATCCTTGAATGAGCCAACTTTCCCCTTCCGAACAAACTTTTGCTCTCTATTCCAATTCTCATCTTCCCAACCAAACTTTTCTTCTTTCTTCTTCATTTTCGCAAGCTTATTGCCCTCAATACTTCTTTTGAGAATCTCATCACTGCGACTAATACCTACAAACTCACAAAATTTACGCATCTCAACTAATGGTTGTTTATGTAAATCCTCATAGCGAATTTGAATTATATCTGCCCCATAAGGATTCTCCTTCCAATGTTGAATATGTTCATGCCATTTGGATGGAAAAATCCCATCTCCATTCTCAACCATTCCCTTGAGTGTAACCTTCTTACCATCTGCCTTATTCATATGATAATAAGAAACCATTGCATCTCGACCATCACGTACTAGATATACAACCTTTTTGTAATGAGGCTGTGGTAATTTGTGTGTCTTGAAACAAGCAAAGTCTAGATACCTCTTGTAATAAGGTCTTTGATGTAAATCAGGAACCAACATTTGAGTCAATTTATCTGGTAGGATAGAAGTATCTATACCATAAAGCACACCTGAAACTAGATTTTGCATCCAGGTATTTCCTGATTTAGGAAAACCTACAATGAATACATCTTGTGGTAAAGTATCATGAATTGGCGTGAATTTCTGCTCACACATATATTCATTAATAATGCGTTTTTTATATTTCTCCTTTGCACCACCCAAGGTGATGATTGACTTAATCATAGTTTTTATGCCCATATTATAAACTTTCTATTTTCCAATCTAGTAAGGGTGCAATATGTCCTGGCATTTTGCTTGTGAACATAGAGCCAGAACTTGTGTATTTTTCTGTATTAAACCTTAGATAAATCTGCCCAGCAATTAATTCTTTGTAACCGGGACTTCCTGCTTTGAGCCAAATTTTATACACTCCTTCATTAAATAAGTCCTTGGGAAATCTTGTAGAACAAGTGTGATATCCCTTTTCTTTTTTGTGAGGTTCAGCGTCATGTGTACTTCCTGAAAATAGAATTTGATCGTCTCCTGTCAATACCCGAATATTCACACGCATATTAACCATTGGTTCAGTCAGGAAATAATCTATGTGTAATTCTATTTCTTCTGAAGTAGAAAAGGTAGAACGGATATTACCTAAACTATCTTGTAGACGCACTCCTGTCAACTTCATTTCTTCCTCTCCAATAGCATGATTCAAGTCCCATTTTACTTGACCATCCTCTGACATATTTTGATTAGCTACTCCCAGGTACATATTTACTCCTTTCTCTACATCTCCTTGAAATATCTTTTGTCCTTTATCCATTACAATCACTTCCTCACAAAGCGTTCGGACAGCTCCCATATTATGACTTACAAATAATACAGTACGCCCTCCTTGAGCAACTTCCCCCATTTTTCCTAGACATTTCTTCTGGAATTCTGTGTCTCCTACGGCCAAAACTTCATCAATTACCAGTATTTCTGGTTCTAAATGCGCAGCTACAGCAAAAGCTAAACGAACATACATTCCTGAAGAATATCGTTTTACGGGAGTTTCTAAAAATTGCTCGACTCCCGAAAAATCAACAATTTCATCAAATTTCTTACGAATTTCGGCTCTAGTCATTCCTAGAATAGCTCCATTGAGAAATATATTTTCTCGACCTGTCAACTCTGGATGGAATCCAGTACCTACCTCCAACAAAGATGCAATTCGACCATTGATTTCTATTCGTCCCTTGGTTGGAGCAGTAATCCTAGATAATACTTTAAGTAAGGTACTTTTTCCAGCCCCATTACGTCCAATTACACCTATAGCAGCTCCTTCTTTTACATCAAAAGAAACGTCTTTAAGCGCCCAAAAGTCTTTAGAACTTGCCTTGGGATTACGCCCTAATAAACGGTATAAGCCATTAGTGAACGACTCACGAAATGACCCACTTCCGATTACTCCCAACTCAAATTTCTTTGATACGTTATCTACTTTAATAATATTGTTTGACATAAACTTAACTCCTTGATAAGTAGGTGGGCATAATTATTTTTGTAATAAATAACCCCGAAGGGCTCTGCGAAGTAAACCCCGAAGGGCTCTGCAAAGCAAATTCATAAAAGTTTTTGGTGGTGAACAAGGCAAAAAACCCGAATGGCTCAACAAAGTTAAACGTAGGAATAGCCCACGAAGCGGTCAGAGGCAAAGCCAACTAGTGTGACAGGCTCTGCGGCCACCATAACTCATTGCCTTCTCCTTTGCTCCACTGGAGCAAGCCATCTCGGAGGCTTTTTAACAAAGTCCAGCACAAAAAGACTAATTGAATTAAATACAAAATAATTGTGACTAGCTACTTATAATCAATATGCAATTTGTTTACAAAATATCTGCCATTACAGTCTCTACTCTTCTAAAATAGAGTAATCCGAAAATGAAAAGAATAATAATAACCCCAAAGGACATATAAGCCATAGGATTCAAATCTGGTCCTCCCACAATACTCCAACGCATTCCTTCAACCACACCTGCCATAGGATTCATATAAAAGAACATTTGGTATTTTTCAGGAACAGAACTAGCAGGATAAGCAATAGGTGTTGCAAACATCCCTACACGTAATAATAAAGGAGTAATATGCTTGAAATCGCGAAAGCGAATAGTTAAAGCACTCATCCATATTCCTGCAGCTAATCCAGATATAACAGCAATCAAGAAAAATAGAGGAAAATAAACAATATTAGAACTTGGGGGATATTGGTAAATGATCATGCAGATAATCATAATGATAATGACAACCGCAAAATCTATAAATGCTGTAATTGCTTTGGATAAAGGAATAATTAATCGAGGAAAATAAATCTTTTTGACCATATTTTGCGCTCCAATAATAGAAGTTCCTGCCTGTGAAAGTACTTCCGAAAAATACTGCCAACCACATAACCCTGCAATGGTATATACAATATGTGGTACAGGTTCTCCTCCTGCTCCTTCTACAGCAACATTAGCTACTGTTCCAAAAACAAAAGAAAGGATAACCAAAGAAAACAATGGATTTACTACAGCCCACAAAAAACCAATAATTGTTTGTGCGTACTTGACACGTATATCTTTATAAGTCAGTGTCCATAGTAGTTCCTTGTACTGAAAAAGTTCTCTCAAATTGAGTCCTGCACCGCTTGATGGCTTTATGATTATTTTCATTCTAGTAATAATTCATGTATAGTAAAATAGAATAGGATACATCTTAAAACGGCAAGTAGTGTAACTAAAGTGTGTTTTTTTATTTTTATAAAACCTAAATACCTACTACTTACTTATTTGGGTGGTGATCCCTCCCAATTTTGCGCCCCAAAACTAGACAATCTTTTCCGAAGAAACAAAAGTCTTAGCGCTTTTTGGAGAGCTATCTCCTAGAGCACTAAGACTTTAGATTGAATATATTATATTATTTTGATGAATCTATTCTCGTTGAATGATGAATCGTTCAATAAAATCACCTTTACTTTCGTGTAAATGTAGAACATAAACTCCTGTAGGTAAATCTGCTAATTGAATTTCTAATACACTTCCCTTGTGTACATTAGATAGGAATTCTTGGTAAAGGAGTTGCCCTCTCAGATCGACAATTTTTAATATTCCATCTGGAAGTTGTTTCCCCTTATACTCTAAAAAGAATGTTCCTTTATTGGGATTAGGGTACACTTTCCAAGATAGATCTACAGCAGCTAATTGTACAATGGAAGTTGTATCTGAAGTATCTGAATCAGTACAAAAAGTAGAATCTACGTTTATCACAACTATAGTACTAAAGGTATCTGTTCCACAGGTATTTTCAGCTATCAGAGTTACTTCATAACAGCTATCTACAGGAAACTGAAAGTTTGGAGAAAATGTAGTATTTACATTAGTTGTATCTCCTATATACCAAGTATAAGAAGTTGCATCTTGGGATAAGTTATCAAATCCTACAATGGTGGTATTAGGTAGTAAGAGACTATAGTCAAAAAATGCTGTTGGATAATTAATCAACTCTACATCAACCCCGTCTGATCCTACACAGCCTGTTGGAGTAGTAACTGTTACACTGTAGAAACCGGTCTGTGTCACATCAATAATCTGCCCTGTATCTCCGTTGCTCCATACATAATCATAGCCTAAACCACCAAATCCAGCATCTATCTGAATGGTATCACAACCTTCTAAAGTGGTCTGTCCAAGTGGAGTCAGATCAATAGGGGGCTCACTCGTTAGTCCAGTGATCGTAACTTGATCTGTAACAATACAACCATCCACCGCAGTAATAGTCACTGTGTATGTGCTTCCGATTTGAACCCCTGTTATAAATTCAGTAGTATCACCTGTACTCCACTGAAAACTTGCTCCAGTACCTTCATAAGCTGTCGTCAAAATTCCTTGACAAACTTCCCCACTACTAGGAAAACCTACTCCCATAGGTTTACCAATTGTAATAGTATCTATGGCAATACAACCTGCTCCGTCTGAAACAGTAACACTATAAATACCAGCATCTACCAATACTTCTGTAGGAGTAGTAGCTCCTGTACTCCAGTTATAAGAAGTAGCTAAAGGACTTGAAACATCCAAAATAAGCGAATCACATACATAGACTGAATCGTTCAACACTAGAGGAAGCACCACATCAACTGCAAAAGTATCTGGCGCAACAGTACAAGTAGGGTAAGCATAACTAAAGTGCCAATCATAAAAGTTACTGTAATTATATCCTAAAGAAGAACCTGTTAGAGTTGCAATATTCGAGCTAGTGGTTAAAGGAGGTATAGTAGAAACATCTACTAAAAACTTGAGTGTAGTGGATGCATTAGAAAACACCAAATTATAACCTGTACCTGGCGGAATAACAAAACCTAAAGGAATAAATGTCTTAGTTTTAGGTATATCAACAGTCACTGTAGTAGTCTCTAGTATATTTCCTGCTATATCCATCAATACAATATCAAAGGTTTCTGGTCCAGTTTCAATGTACATAGCTACAGAATCTAGAACAGTATACTCGAAAACATCAAAGGTATTTCCTGTAATGCTATTCAAATAAATAGCATCGATGGGTGCTTCTTGCAAACCTACTCTAGTTGTGGCCTTAGCATAAGCTTGAGGATAGAAAAATTGACTACTGTCCACAAATGGACTGTAGGGTGCACTGATATACACAGGATTTCCTGTATCATCTTGCCACAGAATAATTTCATCTGCTGGATCATTCAATAAATCTACGGTCTGAGAAGCACAAATAGATAAATCTGGAGCAGCTAATGTGGATGGTAAATTTAATACCTGAACAAAAATATCTTTCTCTGTTTCACATAGGTTATCATAACTTGCGGTTACCGTATAATATCCAGAAGTACCTACTGTGATTGTATTGGTCGTTGCTCCAGTATTCCAAACATAACTGTAATTCGGTAAAGGTAATGATGTTGCTTGAATACCTACACTAGAAGCTGCACATGCTGCAGTATCTGCTACTAGATCCAACTCAGGAAACGGTAAAACATTTACATCTACACTATAACGCTGAGTAGGACAAGACGGCGTAGAGATCTTCCAATCAAAAAAGTAATGGTAGAATTTTCCAAAAATAGATGGTGTGGTAGACTGAATTACAATATCATCATAAGCGTGTAACATATTGCTAGTTGTACCAAGATCCCGAACATAGATATTTCCTCCTGTAGCATTTAGTAGTAATAACTCATATGAATTCCCCTCTTCTATCAACCAATTTACCGTAATATCATTTTGACCTGCCTGCATATTTACAGTCATAGAGTAGAGTATTTGCCCTAAATTATTTCGCAATTGGATATCTGCAGTGACAACATTATCTGTATGTATAGTAAACCCATCTAAAATAATAGCTACAGGATTAGTAACATCGAAAATAATACCCCGATTAGAATACCCTCCACCATTAGGATCATTATAGGAACCTCCAGATAATGGTTGGTCGGTTATTTGTCCATAAGTTTCTAAAGATTGAATAAAATTGACACCTTCAACCCATAACTGGACAGAATCCTCAGCATTGTACAATAAAGAATCTCCGACCCCAATAGGTATTGCTGCAAACTCATTATCATACCACAAATGTGTGTAAGCATCTCCTGATGCATGTAAAGTAACCGTGTCTTTACACAAGGTAATATCATTGGGTGTGATAACACTGAGAGGAGGTGCAGTGAATACTAAACTTGTACTATCTACTACAGTACAAGTACCTATAGTAACGGTAACAACAGCTGTTATATCTTGTGAAAGTGATAAAATTGGACTATTAGAACCTGTCGACCACGTATAAGTAGTTAATGGATTAGTTTCTGTAACGTCTAAAGTATAATTGGTTCCACAAATAATAGTATCTGATGGTAAATTAGGTATAGGAGTTGGTAGAATATTTACGTTCATAACCTGACGAGAAGTAGGACAAGCTAAATCTAAACAAACCCAATCATAAAAATAATTATAACGATTGCTAAAAGGAAGTCCTGCATTAACTGTCACGAAATCATTACTTGGAAACTGGCTATTAGTCAAAGGATTATCTATAAACAAACCACCTCCACCTTGTGGATTCTCTAAAAATACTTCATACCCATTGTCCACCTCTAAATACCAATCTAGGCTGATAATATTGTTTCCTGTAAAAAACTCTAAGTTTCTTCGAGTTCCCAACACTTCTGCACCATTGCGATAAAGTACTATCTCTGCTTGTAAGTATCCATCAGCAGGTATATTCACACTTTTCCATAAAAATTCTTGGTGTACGTCAAAGCGCAACCCCCGTTCTGAGAACGATGCACTTGGTAAATCATAAAAGAAAGCACTAGAGTTGAGGGATAATGCTGTATAATCAATCAGACCTGCCATAAATGTATCTAAAACACTATTACCTTCAATGTAATAGATAGCTGTATCATATAGAATTTGACTCAAGGTATCTCCAAAACCTAAAAAGTTTCCATTGCTTGATGCATCCCACCACAAATATTCATAATCAGGTGTACCTTGAACAATAAGATCAATATTACCTCCACAAGTTGATATATCAGTAACCACAAAATTAGCTGTATCTAATATCGTAACACGAATACTCGCACTGTCCTCACAAATACCAATACCTGCTACTAAACATACAGAATCTGATTGTGTAAGTGTAATAGCACTTGTAGTTTCGCCTGAACACCATTGATAACTACTCGCACCAGAAACGCTCGCGTCCAAAACAATCTCATTTCCACAGACTAAAGTGTCTGTAAGAAAATTCAGCTGGGGTGTTGGTAAGACCGTAATATCTACTTGTTCTCTAATTGAAGTACAACCTAGACGTTGTACCTTCCAATTAAAAAAGAAGTTGACATGTTGTGAGCCTGAAATGGTTGAACTCGTCATATCCAAAAAAGGATAGGTTAGATTGGTATAATTAGAGCCTGAGGTTTGTACAAAGCACTTAGCACCAGCAGAAATATTCTCTAAGGTAATTGCATAATCATTTGCAGGTACTAACAAACTACCTATATCCAGAATATTTGCCCCAGCAACCACATTATATGTTCCTAAATATACCGTTGTTCCTATATCGTCTACAATACGAACGTCTACAGTTCCTGTACCTTGTGAATATACAGTGACAGATTCTAAAATTAGGCTCTCTAATACATCAAATAAAATACCTCGATTAAAATTAAAATAGTTTCCTGCTCCAAAATCTGGCACAGACAAACCTACAGAATCTGTGTTAATGACAGAAGTGGATTCAATGTAATAAGAAGTAGAGTTATTAAAATACTGACTCAAACTTGTTCCTGTATTAAGTATATTACCTCCAACTGCAGCATCCCACCATAAAAATAGTCCATCTGCTGTATCACCTTGTATCTCTATTGTATAACTCCCTTCACAGATATTAGTGTCTGACACTGTAAAATTAGGTACTCCCACAATAAGTACATTAGTAGTATCTATATCATCACAGCCTGCCAATGAAGTAGTTACCACAATCTGAGATGCTCCTGGAGTAGATAAGGTTATATCTGAAGTACTCGCTCCTGTACTCCAAGAATAGGTTGCTCCTGGATATGTAGCATCTAAAACAATAGGTAGTCCACAACTGAACGTATCACTGGGCAAACTAACCTGTGGAGTTGGCAATACGGTTATATTTACCTGATCGCGTGTTGAGGTACAACCCAGACGTTGTACCTTCCAATTAAAAAAGAAGTTGACATGTTGTGAGCCTGCTCCTGAACTTAGAAGAGAGGAACTTGTCATATCTAAAAACGGATAAGTTAGACTACTATAATTGGAGCCTGAAGTTTGGACAAAACACTTGGCTGTAGATGGTATATTTTCTAATAAGATATCGTAATCTGTTCCTGTAGGTAGTAGCTGATTAATCATCAAGATATTAGATCCTGCAGTAACATTATGCGTACCCAAATAAACGGTTGCACCTATATTATCTGTAATTCTTACATCTACTGTTCCTGTACCTTGTGAATACACCGTAACAGATTCTAAGACTAAACTTTCTAGTACATCAAATGCAATTCCTCGATCAAAATTGAAGTAACCTCCTGCAGCCAGATTAGGTTGAGCTAATCCTACTGAATCTGTTCCAAGAATAGACGCAGATTCCACATAATAACTAACCGAACTTGTAAAATACTGACTCCAATTCATCCCAGTGTTGAGAATGGTTCCTCCCGTGGGAGCATCCCACCAAAAATAGAAAATATTAGGTCCAGTTGTTCCATTAACTTGAATATCATAATTTCCTTCACAAATACTTGTATCAGAAAGACTAAATGTAACTGTAGGATTAAGCGTTACCTCAATACTATCTCGGGTAGTTCCTCCACCATCGGTTACATCTACCCAATAGATACCTGAAGTTGCAACTGTGAATGTTTGGTTGGTAGAGCCATCTTGCCAAGAGAAAGCTGCGCCTGGATTTGCTGCATCTAATAAAAGTGTAGTTCCGCAAATGGTCGTATCATTTCCTAAATTTACAGTAGGTTGAGCTACTGAAACTACAATACTCATGCACCAAAGCAAACTAAGAATTCCTATTATCTTTAAATTCATAACCGAGATTTTATCACAATACAAATTGGGTCTAATCTGTTACTAGACTCTTATCTAACTCCGTTTTATGGAGGGGAAAAATAATATATTCTGTGAATTAATAGATTATTGAGTTTACAAAACTATGGTTTTCTGTATATAATTGATAAAAATATGGATAGTAAGTATTTGTTTATATTCTTTCTAGAAGACCTTTTTGGAAAGTAAGAGAAGTGTTCTTTTTAATTATAATTTGTGAGTGGTTATAAAAGTACAAAGATTTGTGCATAGATGAAAGTAGGATCGGTCTAAAAAGTAAAAACTAATTAGGGGCTGTCTGAAAAGGCGAGTTTCGAAAAATAGAACCCAATAAAATTTTGGATTTTATTTTTTCTTTGTTGCGAG
>JAKVCT010000002.1 GCA_022448995.1 Saprospiraceae bacterium | reverse complement strand
ATTTAGATAGAACTGCTAGCGATGATGAGTTCTTTGAAAGTGATCGTGGATTTAAGGCTTTTGAGCAATCTAATCATCTAGGGAATGTTTTGGCTGTAGTTTCGGATAAGAAATTGGGAGTGGATAATAATGCAGATGGAAAAAGTGATACTTATAATGCTATTGTGTTAAGTGCTCAGGATTATTTTCCTTTCGGGTGGCAACAACCTTATAGACAATACTCTAATTCCGAATATAGGTATGGATTTAATGGTACTGAAAAATCTCCTGAAATTTCCAACGGGCATCAAACTACCTTCTTTAGACAAAATGATACTAGAATCGCTAGATGGTGGAGCTATGATCCTAGACCAAATATGTCTATTTCTCCTTATGCTCTATGATGGAAGGTAATCCAATCTGGTTTAATGATCCTTTAGGTGATTCTATTACTCCTAATAGTGTTGCAGAAGTAAATAATTTTAGAACATTTGTAAATGGTAGAATTACCACAACACAACAACAGATTAGAACCATTAATAATCAAATTAATGCTGTAAGTACTCAGCTAAACCAATTACCTAATGGAGGTTTCACAAACCCCAACGCAATTATGCAAAGAAGAAGTTTAAATCTTAGATTAAACCAACTTAATTCTCAACGTAATGATCGCCAGAGAGATTTAACAGAACTTCAAACAGCACTAGCAGAACTTAACACGCTTGTTACTTCTACATCTCCAATTTTTTATGAAATGTCTCCTCAAGCCCAACCAGGGATAAATAGAATTGTGTATAATAATAGTACAAATCGAATAGAGATAAAATATTTTCAAGGAAACAGGGGCTTGCAAGGACACGAATTACACCACGCTTTTCAATTTGATCAAGGAGAACTTGACTTTGGACCTCCTGCGGCTAATAGTCTTACCCCAAATATCTGGGGAGGAGGGAACTTATATGATATTTCTGATGAGGTAAGTGCTTATCAACGAGGTTATGCATTAGGTAGAAGGCTCTTTAATAGTTACCAAGATATCAATACTAATAATATATCCAATATGCCTCGATATAATGGTTTACCTGCAGGTCCATTATCTGTTCGAACATCAGGAGCAGATGTGGAACGAGCTCTAGGAAGACAACTGACTAGAAATCGAGTTATATGGAATAATACATACAGTAATCAACCTATTAGACAATTTATACAAGATGTTAATAATGTACAAAATAATAATTATTCGAGGATTAGATAGAAGGAGTATGACCATGTTATGGATTTTAATAAGCTGTCTACTCACTTGTCAATGCAAAAATATAGAGTTGGGTGAATATACCAACAATCCGAATGGCAAAACTACTACAGAAAAGTTAGTTTTAAATATAGACGGTACATTTTTTTATAAGCAAACAGGAGGATTGAGGAGCAAAGAGTCTATTGGCGAATGGCAAAAAGTAAATAGAAATACAATAATACTGAACAGTAAAGTTAAGAACCTCAATGAAATTGAACTTTCTGTAACGGAAAGAAAAGATGGGAAAAAAAATCATCTTACTTTAAGAGTTCTTGATTTTAGAGGGGTGAAATTACCTTTTACTGATGTTATTGTAAACGATACTATAGTTTATACAATAAATAATGATACTTCATCGGTATATTCATTACCCTTTAGAGAAAAAATTCAAACTTTAAAAATAGGGTATAGCTCTACTGAGAGTAGAGTATATAAAGTCTCTAACCAAGATGCTAATTTTTTCGACATTGTTTATGAAATACCTTTTGTTCATCAATATTCATACATGATTTTTGATAATGAACCTATTAGAGTTAGGAAGAAGAAACTTTTATTGAGAGATATCGAACTAGAAAAAAAACAGAAAAGCGGTATGCTTCGAGACTAGGTCGCGTCTAGCACCGCCTTTTCCCTTGATACACCGTATCAAGCCTACCCGAGTTGCCCACCTCGCTAAAAAGCGGAGTGGGCATCGTTCGTTAGTCACTCACTCTCGGGAGAGCTTGTGCCAGTGGCACAAAGGCAAAGAAAAGTAGCGCATTAGTAGAAGAAAGTCAGCATCACTTACAACTCCCCAATCAACTCACCAAAACCACTATTAATCGGATTTTTCGATAAAAAAGCTAGAATAAAAATTACTCAAATTACAACTTGATTTGAGTGGTGATTTGCTCAAATGATCTTACTTATCGTTGATTTTTGTGTACCTTGGGGTTTATAAAGTTCTTTGAATTTTAGGCGAGTAATTGCTCATCCCTTCGGGTGGGTGATGCCTGATCAGAATTATGCTAGCACCGAAAATAGGTTTGGCTTCCAAGCTCAAGAAGAAGATTCTGAACTTTGGGAGGGTGTAACTAACTACAAATATAGAATGCACAATCCTAGAGTGGGAAGATTCTTCTCTGTTGATCCGCTGGATAGTAAATATCCCTATTATTCTCCTTATGCTTTCTCTGAGAATAGACTTATTGATGGTATAGAGCTTGAAGGGCTTGAATATACTGATTTAGATGGTACTAGTGGTACAGATATAGAATCTTCTGGTAATATTTATATTAGTTATGCTAACACCATAAAAAATGTAGAAGAGGAGCAAAGAAAAAATGCAGAAGCAGACCGCAAACAGGCTGAATATGATGCCATGACCGCAACATACAAACTCGCTGCCCCTCTTGAGCCAAAATGTGGGGCAGGACCTCTTGAATGGGTTTGGGGAAGCCCTGCTACAAAAGGTACAAAGTTTTTTTCTTGGGTTGCGAGAGCAAGTAGCACATCAAAAGTAGGAACTGTTGGGAGTTTAATGAATAAAATTACTTCCCCATTGAAGAGTGGGGATTTTTGGGCAAGAGCTAGTTTGGGAGCTATAGTAAATGGTCTTAGCCAAGGATCTATGCATTATCAACATGCTTTGAGAGATGGACATAGTTTTAGTGAATCTTTTTATTATGCGTTTAAAAGAATTGATTTAGTAGATGTGGGAGTATATGGTTTAGCGAATGGTTATACAGGAGCTAGCGAACTTAGTTATGGTTGGATTTTGGGGATTTCTGTAACAAGTGCTTCTACTATAGATGGGAATCTTGAAAGTGGTTTTTCTACTGCATTCACTGGAAAGCCAATAAACCACCTTGCTATCGATTTTGCAATGGGGCTTTCGGGAACAGTTGTCGAGGGAATTTGTATACCAGGTCTTCCCATAAAACGATCTATATTTGTAGATGCTGTAGCCAAACCATTTGTATTTAATTTACCAGGAGAAATTCTTTCAAATGAGTATAAAAGATTAGAGACTCAATTCCGAGAAGTAAGAGCCCAATACAAAGCAACGTACGGTGAATAGTTATAACAGGTTTGGTTGCGTAACCAACATAAAATAAATTTATATATGATTGTATTATTCATAATAGCATTACTGATTAGTATAGTAGTCTTGTATGGCTGGTTTTTCACATTAAAAAATATACTTAAACAAAACGATATTAAAAAAAATACATTTAAAATAATTGTCCTTAGCCTAGGAGTATTTCTTATAACTGGTGTAGTATATGTGGCAGGGGTATGGATTTTTAAAGGTGAATTTGTACGATGCATTGTGTTAAATAAATGCACAGGATCAAGGCTTCCAGAGGGATATCTTGTAAAATATTCATATGAGGGAAAAGAATATACAGAATGTAATAAATCTACTCGAGAAGCTTTAGCCATAGGAGGGTGTTATTGGATAAAAATAAATCCACTACTTCCTTCATTAGGAAAAATATCAACAAAATGTGAAAACAAAAATGGTGATTAATGTAATTAATAGAATATAAAAAAACATTAATACCAAAACAAGAAACTAACAATCCAAAATAAACTGTGATGAAAGCGGTATGCTTCGAGACTAGGTCACGTCTAGCACCGCCTTTTCCCTTGATACACCGTATCAATCCTACCCGAATTGCCCACCTCGCTAAAAAAGCGGAGTGGGCACCGTTCGTTAGTCACTCACTCTCGGGAGCGCTTGTGCCAGTGGCACAAAGGCAGAGCAAAAAGAAAAGGTGACCAAAAACCCCGAAGGGCTCTACGAAGCAAACCTCCTTAACTATGAATGATTAGTATTAAGTAAGTAGGTGGACATAATTAATTTATAGTTAACCCCGAAGGGCTCAGTGAAACTAACCCCGAAGGGCTCTACGAAATAAATTTCTTTTAGAGTTTTGATAAATCACGTGAAAAATGTCCTATCAAACGTAATAATCAAGACTCAGTTTCGCTAAAAACTTAGCAAAATCTCTCCAACTGGGTCAAGTGGACTATATGGGTTGTCAGCAACAAAGAACGACGAACATTGACGTTCCGTAGGAGCTGCTTCGTCTGTCCGAACACTGTAAAGACCTAAAGTTGAATAATTTATATTCTGTAAGCCTGTTTGCCAAGTACAAGCTATTTAGATAAAAGTGAGTTTAGAAGTAGCAGTCAATGAGGACTATTGTTAGCTTCGCTGATCCCTTCGGGATTTGTCTGACGTTCCCAAATTGGTCATAGCTTTGAAAATTACGAAGTAATTTGAATTGAGCTATTTGTTAATTCCTA
>JAKVCT010000199.1 GCA_022448995.1 Saprospiraceae bacterium | reverse complement strand
GAAGAAGTTATTCAAATAAATTCTTTTATATACATTGAACAGAAAAATGATCCTGATGCTTCTGAAAGTTTGGAGGATAGCATTCTGGTTGCTGATGCAATGAAAGATCGAAAATTAAATATTAAGGAGTTGTTGGATCTTTATTATTATACTGATTCTAGTTCTATCAGATACATATCACCTTCTTATACTAATTCTCAATATAGAATAAGCACATATTTTGATTCATTGGGGTTTCAGCCTGATTATAGAAATTATATTCGTGGTTATGAACAGGATGAATCAGAAAATGATTATTCATTGATCAAAACAGATACGATTGATAATTATCTCATTGTTAGCCATATGATTTCTGTAGCAAATACAAGTAATACTTATCATAGGTTGTCGTTGTCTAAAACTAAATATACACCACCAGAATTTAGAGAAGAATTTAAAAATGAAGGTGAGTAAGTTGCTGATAATCTAGTAATTATAAAAAGCTGATGAATCCTTTTCCTGCACTAAACAAAGGATGCATCAGCTTTTACTTTTCCCCATCAACAATCAAAATTAAAGAATCTAGCCGATTAATTTTTTATATTGAGAATAGGATGAAAAATCCGATAAATAGTGATTTTGATTGTGTCAAGCACTTATGAAAATCATTCTACTATCTGAACCCAAAAAAGAACATCAACAATATGAAACTACACCCTATAATCTTTACGTTTTTAACACTTTGCTTATTAAGTTGCAACCAACTAACAATACATGGTTTAACCTTAGAAGAAGCACAAGCAAAACTAGCAGGAGGGTGGGTTATGATTCAGCCTCCTGCTGATGATAAGCTATCACCTGTATCATATAAACCATTTCTCTACTTCAATAAAGGGAGTGTGTATGAATCAAAAGACCCATATGGAGAGTGGGAATATATATCAACATATGATTCTTTGAATATCGAAATAAAAGATGCCAAGACACTGTTGGTAGCATTGGAATATCGTAAAGATTACACAGTCCGAATTAATGAGAGTTGGGATACTTTATGGCTAGAATCTTTAGATTCTACATCTTTATATAAACAACAATACACTAAATATAAAAATGCGTTTTCTTCTGAATATACTATGCCTTATCAGGACTTAGTATATTCAGTTTGGTATGGGCAGAATGAGTCAAATGGTCGGATTTATCAAGTCTTTTTTAATGGTAAAGGGCATATGGATCTTTTGGAGGTAGATACTAACACCAATGAATTTATCTACTCTAGAAATTCTTCAGCATTTCACTATTGTAATGGTAATTGGGCTTTATTTCAAAATTATAAATACTCTTATGTTGATAGCGAAATAGGAGGGTGGATTAGAGGAATAGATGTGTATGACTGGATGAAACCTATACCATCCGTACTAGATTCAAATCGTTCAAAACTTATGATTTATGAGGTGAAAAAATTCAAGGAATATGCACACCCACTACATCATTTAGCTGAAGAGTATACCTTATATGCTAATTTGAATTTTAAATCTCCAACTCAACTTACTATAGAATTTAGAGATGATATACCACCAATCTATTTAACAAAGGATACCTTTATTTCCTCTTTTCGTAAAACAGGAATAAAAAAATATCTTATTCTAAGAAATAAATTTTCAAGGAATGATAAAAATCGACCATTGTGGGGAGAATATGACTATGGATCTTCTCATATGGAGTCACTTCGATTATTAACGGATAGTTCTACACTTTTTCTTCATAGACATAAGCCTCTAAGTAATCGTATCTTTTTCAAAGAAGATGTTCCATCAAGACTTTCAACTTATAAGTATGGAGAGGATGGATATTTTTACAGAAGAGATGAAGTTCATAATTACAAGTGGTGGGGGCGTGCATTTTTATCACCAAGATATGATTTTATATTGTTTAGGAAATATGTACCTTCTAAACCTTACATACCTTCTTTCGTAACTAGATTAGATATCAATCGTTCCTCTTTGTCTATGGAAACATACCAACAAATAGATTATACTACACCTTATGGAGCTATAAAGGAATTAGTTCCTTCTCCTTTTTATTATTGGAGAAATGGTGAAAAAAAGGTTTTACCTAAGTTTTATAATCAGTAGTTATTGGTGTATTAAAAATTGGTT
Organism: Saprospiraceae bacterium; assembly: GCA_022448995.1. Taxonomy (GTDB): domain Bacteria; phylum Bacteroidota; class Bacteroidia; order Chitinophagales; family Saprospiraceae; genus JAKVCT01. The sequence continues at coordinate 7,421 of JAKVCT010000199.1, read as the reverse complement.
AAACATAACTTCTACACTCCACAAAAGCTGATGCATCCTTTCAACACCAAACAAAGGACTCATCAGCTTTTACTTTTTCCCATCAATAATCAAAAACGAAGCATCCAACCGATTAATTTTTTATATTGAGAATCGGATGAAAAATCCGATGAATAGTGATTTTGATTGTGTCAAGCACTAATCAGAATTAGTCGATTAATTTGAATCAAAAAAAGAACATCAACAACATGAAACTATATCTTTTTTTAAGCCTATTCTCCATATTTTTACTATTTGCCTGTAGCGATGAAAATACTCAAAACACCAGTACCCGTAAAACGGATACTACTACTACTACAATCCAATATGATACTTTAGATATAAACGTGAATATAGACTGCAAGATGTTTATAAATGACAAAGAAGCTGCTACTCTAGTCGCCAATCAACAGCAAGCAGTGATTATTCCTTTGGATAGTATACTTCATGTAGAATTTAAGAAGTCTAAACAGGATGCTCCTTTTCTAGTTAGTCTCATCAATCGTACTCCTTTTGGTGAGTATATAATCAAACTTGAACAAGACATAACCTCTAATACCGCATTTGTAGACCAAAGAGATGGAAAACAGTATCAAATTCAGCAGGTAGGTGAATACTATTGGATGGCTGAAGATCTTAAATTTTCTACTCCTTTCAATCAATTTATCAAGCAAAACGCCCCTAGTCAAATAAGTGCTTTTTATTATTATTTGGGAAGCGAGCAAGATACTATTTGCCCTGAAGGATGGAAAGTACCTTCTGTTTATGACTGGCAGTGGTTATTTTTGCAACAAGCTGGATACATAGATATTGCTTCTCCCATGTTTTTAAAAGCTTGGGGTGTTCGTTCTGCTTCTCCCATGTTTTTAAAAGCTTGGGGTGTTCGTTCCTTACAAGAACAAGAAGCAAATTCTTCTGAACAAATTTTAGATTATCCTAGACAAACTGAGAAAAAAGTAAGAAAGCTCTTAAATATAAATTTTAGATCTTACCCAAATTTATCAGATCATATCAGAGAGAATTGGGAAACAGGACAACTAAAAAGGCAAATAATATTTCCTCCTAAAAAAGAAGCCAATTCAGTAGAGTTTTTGACCAGTTCTACTTTTTACACTCCTGATGGAGAACGTTTCTATAAATCGGCTCAATTAGATGAAAAGAATTGGGGAGCAGGAATTGCAACTTTACGTTCAAAGGAGGCTGCACCATGTCGTTGTATCAAAAAGAATAAAGTTCAACTTATTTTATTCAAAGATGCTCGTGATCTTCAAGTCTATGAATTAACCCAAATTCAAAACCAATATTGGATGGCAGAAAATAGTCGTTATAAAACTACCAATGCTATCCACTACACAGACTTACCTGACTTCAAATATGGGAGTCATTACCCTAAAGAAGAAATTAAGGGAGTTTGTCCCCCAAATTGGCACTTAGCTACTCAACAGGATTGGGAAAGTGTCATTTCCTTACTAGGCGTAAAGAATACAATGCTAGAGAAGCCTAGACAAAAGCTTCTTTCTATGTTAAAGGCAGAAGATTATTGGGACGTAGATTATGGTGGAAACGATAAGTTGGGATTGGGCATAATACCTAGTGATACAGAAAGGTTAAAAAAAGAAAACCATTTAGCTACAGGAACTATTTTTCCGATTCGTCAAAACAATAATTTCAGTACCATAGAATTTGGTTTTGATAAAGTAAGGTTTGCCAATCCAACCTTTTTAACCAAATACTTTCCTTGTCGTTGTGTCTATGATCCTACTAATTGATTTGTTTTTATGACTATAAGTTTTTTACTTTAAAGCAACTCTTTTGCAATTATAAAGCAGGTATTTCTTTTTTTTATGGAAGTTTTACTTTCAAAGTAAACAATTTTAGCTATTTTTCCTTCCTCTTAGAAGATCTACAGTCCTTGCAGATAAAATAATAGTAAGGACTAAATATGCTGTAAAAATAGTAACTTGTATTACAGCGTACTAAAGACTATTAAGGAGATCATTCAACAGATTAATGGCATGGCAAAAGAACTCGTACATAAAGAAACCCCTCAAGAATATTGGGCACTAATCAAAGGAAATGCTCTAGAAGGAGATGATGAAAGTTCTAAGGATTTGTTATTGAATCAATTAGAACGGTTGGTAGACTATTTTACTTCTCTAGGTAAGTTGTCTTATGCTTACACCCTGCGAACAGATCTCAATCAAAGAGATTTATTCTTTGCACATATTATTACTTTTGAATGGGCAGAGCAAGCCAAAGAAACACTCTTATTATGGCGTAATTCTTTTTTTGAGCTTCAGAAAGCTCAACTTTTAGAAAAAGATGCTCTAGTAGAGAATAAAGCACTAAAAGCACTAGAAGAAGCTTCCCTGCAGATGCAGCGTATGGCATGGACAGGTTTGGAAGAATATCTAGAGAATTCCTTGGATAAGAACGAGCAAGGCATGAAGAAAATGCTGCGTCGTTGGAGTTTGCAAAAAAATCCTTGGGAGGCTTACCAAAAGCAGTTTTTGGATATATTGGCACAAGGAAAAAGCTTAAAAGAGGTTTATCCCAAGCTTTTAGATGTCCAAAAATCCATGCGTCATATTGCTACGATTATCCAAGAGAGTCTCGAGAAATCGGTCTCTACAATTATTTCTGTTAGGCAATTGACGGACACTCTAATTGCTTCTGTGGCTTCTATAGAAGAAGAACAGTTGGCAGAAGGACTAAAAAGCTTGTTGGAAGAGCTTCAAGAATTAGAAATTGAATTGGGGGTGGGAGATGGCGGACCGATTGATATCTTCTTGGGTGGTTTGGAAGATGATTTAGAGCATATTCCCGAACGTATTAGCTTTGTGATGGGAGTGCAAGGAGGCTATTTGCAACGGAGAGATATGAATATCCGAAAAAAGGTTCAAGTATGGTTGGAGTCGGAGGCCTATCCTCTAGTGGATGAGATTTGGGAATTGGCAGAGAGTAGCTCAAATGGGCTAAAGATGATTTTTATCAATATTAGAAATAGAGTGAGTCTGCTCTTGGAGGAAGACTTGAAGGGGATAGATAAAGAAAAACTACAACTTGACCGACCGCTCCTTGCTTTCCTCAAAGATTCCGAAAATAAGCTCAAGGGACTCAAAGAGATTCGGTCGAATCTAGAAGAACGCCTAAGTCAGTATTTTAAGTTTGCTTATATCTATGACGAACAAAAAGAGTTTCTCCCAATCTTTGTTCAGGATAGTAGCAAGAAGTACTTTTGGTCGTCTACCTCTGATGAAGGATGGCTAGGCAAAACCACTCAATGGATTGGTAAACAATGGGAAAAATGGCAGTCGTTCAAGACTAAAATTGCTCGAGAACAATCCTTGGGAGTATCCGAAAGAATTGTACGTTGTATTCAAAATCGAAAGCCTGATGCCCAAAATGGACATTACACTAGTATTTTTATGACCAAAGGGTATATTGGCGAATCCTTTTTGATAGGACGCAAAGAGCAATTGGCTCATGTAGGGAATATTATCAGTAATTGGAAACAGGGATATCGAGGAGCTGTATTTGTGACTGGAGAACGCTTGTCTGGAAAAACCTTGTTCTCCGAAATTGTAGCACATCGTTATTTTGCGGATAATTTCATTCGTTTGCGCCCAAATAGGCTCTTAAATGTAGAGGGTAAAACATTACAGATTACTTATGATTTGGCGGAGGCTCTTGATTTTATTCAAAAAAATGCACTCCAGCGTCAAGCATTAGTTTGGTTAGATAATCTAGAGCTTTGGTGGGATGAACAGCATCCTATTTATCAAAACATTCAAGCACTCAGTGATTGGATAGATAGTTATTCTACCCGCCTTTTTATTTTGGTTAATACGAATAATACGCTCAAAAAACAGCTTGACCAATTATTGGATATTGATCGGGTTTTTCAAGCAGAGATCAGTATGGATAAGATTGGTGCAGAGGCTATACAACGCGCTATTTGGATGCGGCATGGTGCTACACATAAGAAACTAATAAATACTAAAAATGAAGATTTAACGACTCAAGCTTTTCAACGTCTATGCAAAAGAATCTGCAAATCAGCTTCTGGAAATATTGGCGAAGCACTTAATATATGGATTGATTCTACGTATTATATTGATGAGGATCATGTTCAGAATGATTTTCAACATTATCGCATATTACCTTATTTTCTCAATAGAGACACCGCCTTGATTCTTCATGCTTTTTTACAATACAAACGCTTAGACGAATACAAATTGCGCAAACTATTTGGTCCTATGTTTGCTCAGCAGTATGCAACCATTGTCAAGCGTATGTTGGGTATTGGAATCCTAAAAACAAGGTTAGATGGTGAGCTAGAAATAGAAGAATTGATTGTAAATGATTTAAAGAAAATGATTGAAACTTATCACTAATGGAACGACTTTTAGAGCCACACTTTTCTTGGTTATTTTTTAGCATATTTGCATTTGTGGTGGGATTGATATATCTGTCGCTGAGAATAACTTATCAGAAGATTCAGTTTTCTACCTTAGATCGAAATCTAGAGCGTATTTTATTTATGTTTCTAGAGCGTACTTTTATTATTTACGAACCCATTGCTATTATTTTGCTAGCTAGTGTTTGGGTCTTGGTTGATCCTGTTTGGCATGGTATATTAACGCTTTTTCTAATTACTATCACATTTCCTCATATTCGGAATTATATAACAGGGCGCATTATTCGTCTTAGTAATGATATCAAACTGGGAAAGACGGTCTTATTGGGAAAGGAGCAAGGTGCTGTAAGTAGATTGTCCTCTCTGGGGATTTATATTATGATGGATAATGGACTACGGTATTTTACCTATAGCCAATTTGCAGAGCAGGGTTATACAATTCTATCAGGCAATGATCTTGGAGCATATTGTACCGTTGTTATTGAGTTGGATGGAGAGAAAGATGCTGTTCAACAAAAAAAGTGGCTTTTCCATATGTTGATGGTTGTTCCTTATATTGATACTTCTTATTATCCAAATCTTTTGGAGAGTGAAGAAAATCAGGTAAAAGTAAAGTTGTTATTGGCTAGTAGTCATTATCATCAGTATTTAATTAGTCTTATAGAGGATTGGGGCTATACTTGCAAACTTGTTCGTTGAACTGTTTAGATTATTCCTTGACTTATGAATTCTTTCTTGCATCAAATTCTTAAATAACTTTAGAAAAAACTAAATACTATATACTCATGGATGATTCTAATAATCTAATTATAGTTGCATCTTTAGTCATCATTTTGTCTTTCTTTTTTAGTGCTTTATCCAAGAAAACAAATATTCCTTCTGTGTTAATGCTCATTGTTTTGGGAATAGTCATTAAGTTAGGTTTGGATGCAATGAAGCTAGAGCTAGACTTCTTTCCTGTTTTATCAATACTCGGAACCGTTGGTTTGATTATGATTGTTTTAGAAGCTGCTTTGGAGCTTGAACTCAAGCCAGAAAAACTATGGCCCATCCTCAATGCTTTGGTCATTGCATTGATTGGCTTGCTTGCTTCTACTTGGGTAGCGGCCTTACTCATGAACCATTTCATTAAAGGAATGACGATGCAAGTAGCTTGGATTTATGCCACACCACTTTCTATTTTGTCCAGTGCTATCATCATACCTAGTGTGACCAACTTGAATGATAAAAAGAAAGAGTTTCATATCTATGAAAGTACTTTTTCAGATATCTTGGGGATCATGCTTTTTTACTTTTTGACCGAGCAGGTTGGCTCGAATACACATTCTAGTGGGTTTATTGGCTTTTTAGGAAATGTTGGATTAACTATTACGATCTCTGTTGTAGCGAGTTATTTGATTGTATTAATTTTTCAGCATATCAAAGGGCATGTCAAATTATTTTTATTGATTTCTGTCTTATTACTTTTGTATGCCTTGGGCAAAAAGATGCACCTTTCTTCCTTGATTATCATTCTGATTTTTGGATTGGTTATCGGTAATATGAAGTTATTCTTTAGGGGCAAGCTAAGCAAATGGCTCCATTTAGAAAAGGCAAAGTCTATTTATGAGGATCTGCATGTCATTACCATGGAAACGGCTTTTGTAGTACGTACTTTCTTCTTTGTTATTTTTGGAATTACCATTTCTCTGGCATCTCTATTAAGTGTAGAAGTAGCTATGATTAGTGGGTTGATCGTAGGTTCTATCTATCTAATTCGTTTTGTATTGTTACGTTTATTTCTAGGTAGTGATATTGTTCCACAACTCTTTATTGCACCACGTGGTTTAATCACTGTTTTATTGTTTTATGCAATTCCTGATGAGGTTAAAGTTAAAGGCTTTGAATCTGGTATTTTGCTGTTTATTATTATTGCAACTAGTTTGATTATGACTTTTGCGATGATTTACGATAAGCGTCGTACCAATAAGGCTGTCAATCGTGCAAGTGGTACTTCAGTAGGCTACACGCGTTGGAAGGCTCCAACGATTAATTCTAAAAAGGAAGAAACGCATTAAAAATAGGGTAATTCAAGATGAAACTGTATACTAAAGAGATGTTGGCAATTGCCGATGAATATATCCAATTGGATAGTAATAATTTTGATGAATTATTGATGAAGTTGAGACAAGTTGGTGCTTCTCAGAAGCAATGCACTGTGATATTAAAACAGAAGTTTGATTTATCGCTTCGAGAAGCAGATCAGATTGTAGTAAATTCTGAGACTTGGAAGGATTTTTATGCTGCTACATCAAATTTGAGAAGAGAATGGGATGATTTTTTTGATAATTTAGAAGATAATCTCAACAAGCCCTGAAAGGGCGACAGTTATTAGCTTAGGGTTCAGCCCTAAGCTATCATTATACACAATTAAACTATCATCATACTCTACAGTCTAACCCCCAACAAAAACATAAAAACAATGAGACTCATCATCTACCTCAACATCCTAATCCTATTAGGTATTAGCCAGATTAGTCAAGCCCAAAATATGTATTTCCCGCCCGATGCACCAAGCAATGACTGGGAAACTACAGCAGCCGAAGATTTGGGTTGGTGTACAGACAGCATACAAGCGCTGTATCAATACCTAGACAGTGAAAATACGAGAGCCTTTTTGGTATTAAAAGATGGAAAAATTGTCTTGGAACAATACTTTGGAACACATACACAAGATAGCATTTGGGTTTGGTTCTCGGCAGGCAAAAGTTTGCGTGCAGCTTTGGTGGGAATTGCACAAGAAGAAGGACTATTAAACATTCAAGATAAAACTAGTGATTATTTAGGTAGAGGCTGGACAAATATGGATTCTTTACGAGAAGATTCTATCAAGATTTGGCATCAATTGACGATGACAACTGGAATAGATCCTAATATTTCTTTTGATTGTACAGATCCAACATGTTTGGAATATGCAGCACCTGTAGGCACACAGTGGGTTTAT
>JAKVCT010000198.1 GCA_022448995.1 Saprospiraceae bacterium | reverse complement strand
AATATTCATACACTTGCAATTTGTAAAGTAACTGACAGTTCGTGAAGTGCTTTTCTTTTTAGTCAACAGATTTTTAATTCATAAAAATTGGATAATTAATTCGTACAAATCTTGTAGAAGGTCATATAAGTAGCTTTATAGGTAATAAGTTAACTCGCCTAATTCAAGTTTATTACAGTACTCCATTTTATAACTAGACTTACTGGGCAGAATTATCACTTTCTTAATTTCCGAAAAATTTACTTTTTTGCGATACAAAAAACATTTAAGTAACCTTTATTTGAATACTTTTAAATTTAGTTTCTTATGAGAATGAATGTTTTTTTATATATATGCACTAATTTAATATTTTTGCAATTATTAAGTTTAGAATCAGAGCTTATTCAGATGATTCTTAGTGTAATCTGTGCACTAGGAATTTTGTCTATAGGACTGGCACACGGAGCTATAGATAATATTTTGTATGGAGTAAAATCAGGACGCCCTAATATAATTTTTATTATTAAATATGTTGCTATCATAGGTGTATTCTGTCTCTTTTGGGTGGTTTTGCCAGACATAGCTTTTGCTTTATTCTTAGGCGTTTCTGCCTATCATTTCGGTCAATCTCAATTTGTCGAATATAAAATTCATCTAAATTTTATTTCTAAGATATTGTACACAACTTGGGGCGGGGTGATCTTGATGGCAATGTTACATTTCAATGCAGGAGAATTATTGAATATCCAAGAGAATAGTCCATTATATTTGTCCCTCATGCAACATTTACTTCACTATTCTTATTATTATCTGATCGGAGTATCCACACTATACATATTAAGTTTTTCTGTAATTATTTTTAAACAAGTTTTATCTCCATTTGCTTTAGCAAAGGAACTATATTTATTAACCCTTACATTTATATCTTTTTATTTATTACCAAGTTTTATTGCATTTTCTCTATTCTTTGTTTGGGTGCATTCACTCAGAGTGATCACACAGGAATATGAATATTGCAAAACTGAACTAGATATTAATAACTACAGAGAATTTATTAAGTTATTTATACCCTTAACTGTTGCTTCCTTATTAGGAATTATTGCAGTATTAGCAGTGATTATTAGTATTGATAGTGCTGCATTTATTCCTTACGCACTGCTGATCTTATTATCTTGTGTAACTATCCCTCATTCCTTTGTAATGGAGAAATTTTATTTGCGTTTCTCTTCAAAAACATAAGTAGGGGGGAGTTTTGTAGAGCCTCTCATTTTTCTCAGAAGAGGGAGGAGATAATAAAAAAAATGAATCCAATTTTTTTGGATTCATTTTTTTGTTGTTTAGGCAGGATTCGAGATTTTTAGGAATCCATTTATTTCATTCTAGGATCAAGAGCATCTGTTAGACCTTCTCCTAATAAATTGAATATAGTAACTGTAATAAATATAGCCAAACCAGGGAAAATAGCCAGCCACCAAGCACTAAAGTTAGCACGAGACAGTGCCAATAATGACCCCCAGGTTACTTGTTCAGCAGGTACACCCACACCAATAAAGGATAAGAAGGATTCTGTTAGAATTGCTGAAGCAATACCAAATGCAACTGCGATAAGTACAGGCGCTAAAGCATTTGGAATAGCATGACGCAAGATAATTCTAAACTCACTATATCCAAAGGCTTGTGCCGCTTCAATATACTCTAATCGACGAACTCTCAATAACTCTGCACGGATAAATTTTGCAATACCTGTCCAGCTTACAAAACCAATAATTGCCATTACATACAATATTGATGGGGTTTCGATAATCGCAACTACTGCAAGAATTAGGATTAATACAGGGATCGAGTTCACAATTTCAATGAAACGCATCACCAAAATATCCATAGCTATGGTAACCTTCTTCCCTAGAAATTTGATTTTTTTAAGCGGAATAGCAAGTATATTTGCAATAGCAAATATACCCAAGAAGATCAGAAAGGTTGTACCGAGCTGTCCCATGATACCACCTTCCTTGATACCATCAGCAAAAGCATAAGAACGAATAATGAAACCATAGAAAATAAAGGCAATGAAAGCCAATATATTGAGAAGGATGCGAATACGAGACATTTTGAGTCGATCATCACCAAAATATCCAGCCAGTGCACCCAAAAAGATACCAATGAAGAGCGCTATAGACATCGAAACAATTCCGACCAACATAGCTGTACGTGTACCATGAATCATTCCTGAAGCAACATCACGACCTAAGTTATCTGTACCTAAGTAATGCCAACCATTGTCTTCTCTAAGTTTTTGATCGCCAAAAGGACTTTTATAGTGGATATTCTTTTTGTCTAAAGTACCTGGTGAATAGGTAATGGGAGGGAAGACTACAGATACATAATCATCACCATGCTCATGCCATTTCTTTAGGTTAAATCTTGGCGACCATTCCTTAGCCAAGCCCAAATCAATCATGTATTGTCTGAAAACAGGCCAATAGGTAACGGTAGCTGTATCCATTTCTCCCGTTTCTGGGTTCTTTTCTACTACATATTCCCCATTTTTGTCTACTTTTTTCAAGACACAATAAATCGGGCGCTCATTTGCAATAAAATCCGCAAAAATAGCAACGAAAAGGATTAGATAAAATACACGTAATGACCAAACTGCCAAGCGGTTTTTCTTGAACTGACGACGAACAATTGACCAATAATCTTGATTATCATCAGCCTGTTCGATCTGTTTTGCCAGTTGATCTTGTTTTTTCTTTCCAAATCCAAAGAATGCCATCAGTTATATATATTATTTAAGAGCCAATCATTGATTTTTACTCAGGACTCTAGGGTACAATCAAATTTAATTTACACTCAAGACAAAGGGTTCAATAGTTATGGATCTATTAGCCATAAGAGACTCTTGGATCAACAACAGCATACAACATATCTGCAATAAGGTTTCCGATCATAGTCAATAGGGCAGCAAACATCGTAATGGTGAATACTACTGGCCAATCTCGTGCAGTAATGGATAAGAGAGCTAACTTACCCATCCCCGGTATATTATAGATAAGTTCAATCGCAATACTACCTGACAGAGCTCTAGGGAATACTGAACTAAATACGGTAATAATCGGGAATAAAGAATTGCGGAAAGAGTGTTTCCATATAATTTTGTCTTGGCTCAATCCTTTTGCTTTAGCCGTTCGGATATAATCTTGTCGAACAACCCCTAACATAGAACCACGCATCTGTCTAGATAAGAAAGCAAAAGAACCATAAGTCATACAGAAAATAGGTAGAATCAATTCATATCCAGTCTGTGTTAATCTAGAATACCAAGCAGCACCATCAGGCAAAGGATCTAGTCCAACACCAGTAGGGAAGAAGTCCAGACCATATTCAGGCGTAGTCAAGAATACAATAAAGATAGTTCCAATCCAGAAAGAGGGTAGAGAGTATAGAACGAATAAAACTGCAGTAGAAATATTATCAATTAGATAGCCTTTGGCTCTAATCCCTGTGTGATCAATCTTGAAGGTTAGGGCAGGAGCACCACCCATTTGTTTAGGTGTTTGCTGTCCACTACGAATTATGCGAACAATGATCATTATTCCGATAAGACCTAATACAGAGATAACAGGAACAGGATAACTAAATAGTAAGTTTAAGAAACCCATAATTAGCCATGGTACCATTACCCAAGTCCATAAGACACATATTGAAATAAGAAAAGCACCAGTATCCGTTAACATTTTTGTCAAGCGCTCTCCTTTGACCACTTTAACCATTAGTACTAGGGCACCAATCACAACTCCAATCATTAGGAGTATGGCTAAACCACTTGGAAGTACCATGCCCAAAGCAGACCAAATCGTGTAAAGCAGGGTATTGGCAAAAATAAACATTGAAATACCTCTTCCAAATAAAATCATTTTGGTTAGGGTAGAAGAAGCATCTAATTTAATAAAGTAATTCAGTGCTCTAAATACTATATGGAAAGCTATTGCAGTAGCTGCAAATACTCCTAAACCTACCAAAATATTAGATCCTAAGGCTCCATCCATGAAGGCTAGCTTGAATACAAAGCCAATGACTCCAAGAGCAATACTCACTAGACCAGCTCCTACAGTAAATCCTTGAAGTCGCTTAGCCAAGGGAGAATGGTCGGTATCATCAGCATCTTCTTTATCTAGCGTCATCCACAAACCATAGAAAAAGCTAACCAATACACTAATTAGTCCAGCAGTCATTCCTCCAACATCTGTAAACATAACCACGATCATACTCACTGCTGCCACAAGAGTTGCCCAGTTCAAAAAAGGAAAATACTTTTCACTGTCTTTTTTCCAAATGGCTCCACGAACGCCCAAAGGGATCGAGATCAAATAGGAAAGTAAGATGGCAAAGAAATTCATGATTAGAGTCCAGCGCAATGCCTCCCACATTTTGCTAGCTACAGGTCGGTTATCAAAATAAGATGTTCCAAAGTCACCTGTCAAGAAACCTGTAATCCAGTTGTGGTACTGGTTGTCCATACCATAAAACTTAAGACTAGGAGTGTATAATGCACTGGTATTCTTACTTTCAATGATGTTTTTATGACTGACAATTACATTGTCCCATTGATTTTTGTAGAGCTCATATGTAGACGATTGTGCTAGTTCCTGAAGCAAAGTTTTTGCTTGACCAATGGAGGCAATTAGGGTTGAATCTCCCGAATCTGTACGAAAATTACTATCCAATTTGGAAAGAATACGTTGTTTAGCTTTTTGTTCTTTAGCTATGTTGTATTCTATGATATTTTGACGAACCATAGTATCTAAAAGATACCAAAGTTCATTTTCTTTATAGACAGAAAAGGCACCATCTGAACCTGAAATTTTAGAGTTCAGGTTGGTTCGTATTTCATAAGCTACACTGTCATCCAAATAAACTAGATCGTCACGTACAGACTTCATATGGACTTGATTAAGGGTATCTTCATCCATAAAGTCATACATTTGGCTAATGATACCACTTACTACCTTTTTAGCTTCTTTACTAGGTTGTTTGTCAATACCCAATACAGATTTCTCAATTTTTCTCAAATTTTTATAATAATCCATTACTTCATCTGAGGTACCAGATTGATCAATCAAACGACTAATGAGTTCTCTGTGTTGTTGTTTTCTGACTTTATATAGAGTATCAATCGCAGCGGAGTAAGTAAAACTAAAGTAGAAAGAAGGCTTATCTAAACCTAGTTTTTGAGCTTGTTGCAAATAGGCCTCTTCTCCAGCAATTAAACTCTGTTGAGAGCCACTATTGCCTGCATCAGCACCTCCCTGTAGGAGTAATTCTACAGGATCTCCTGGAGCTAGCTTACTCAAGCCAAAAATTAACAGGGAAATGATAAAAAAAGTGGGTATGAATATCAATATCCGTTTTAGAACGTACTGAAACATCGTAGCTTATTCGTTATAACTTGGTTAATGTAAAATAAGGATGTGTATAGATTAATCCCTTTTGCTTTTGTTGCAAGATGATCATAAGTTACAGTTGAGTATTTGTGATGAGAGGAAAAGATCAGTAAATCAGATTATGGTGCTAATTTAAAATAGAGTTACACCACAGGGGTCGATCAAAACAAAAAGTCTCCTAGTGTCACAGCACAAAAATGTACTTAAGCTTATGAATTGTTTTAGGTAATGTTTGTCCTTTATTTAATTTCAAACATGTCATCAAGAGGAGGTCTAAATTTATGCTAAAATTAGACTTATGTTAACAAATGCACTAATTTTAGACCTCCTCTAAATTTGCAAGGTGACCAAAAATATACAATCCCAGTCAATTTTTTTTATTTTTTGGAAGCCTTATTTGAAAAAAGTTTCAAAACTTTATTTTTTTTCCTCAAAATATTGAACCTGAAAGCCTGGACGAAGTACACTTGTCTTGATTTCTCCGAAACGTTTACTAATAGCAATACGTTCTTGCGGAATTAGCAAGAAGATGTATGGATATTCCTCGCAAATATATTCTTGAACTTGAGCATAAAGCTTTTTAATTTTCTTCTCATCCAAGGTGTTTTCAATTTCTTCGAGCAGTTTATCGACTTTCTCATTGTGGAAACCAATACGATTACTACCATAAGGTTGGTCAGAATCGCTATGCCAAATACTACTTAGATCGTCTAGGCCATGTCCTTGAATCCAAGCTAAGCAGAAAAGATCAAATTCTCTATTGCGTGTTTCTTCCAAAAATTGAGACCATTCTCGTTCTTCCAATAGTATTTCGATACCAACTTTACGAGCCTCATCCTTTAAGAGTAAACCTATATCTCGTCTAAAACTATTGCCAATATTATACTTATATTCCACTTGTAGTTTTTCGACTTTACCATCAATCTTTTTATCTAAGATTCCATCATTATCGCTATCTTTCCAGCCAGCTTTTGCAAGTAGTCTAGCTGCTTCTTTTCTACTGTAGTTAGTTGTAGGTAGATTCTTATTGTAATGAGGTTTAGAAGGATTGATAGGCCCCTCTACTTTTTCAGCTAAGCCCTGATAGAATACGTCAATGATTTCTTCTTTATTGAGTAAATGTGCAAATGCTTTACGAACTTCCTTGTTCTGAAATTTAGGTGATTTCAAATTAAACCCAATATAATAGTAAGCCAATTGAGGAGGAGAGTACAAATGGTAACTTTCAGTAAATTCTTTATTGTCTTTTAGTTCTAAGAAGGTCTCTAGTTTGATGTTTCGCATAACATCTATTTCCTTGTTGACCATTGCTAACACTGCAGCATCAAAATAGGGGATAATTTTATAGGTGATTTTTTGAGGATGAGCAGTTAAACTAGGTATATCTTTTAGTTGGTCTCCCCACCACTCTTGCTTTCGCGTTAGAATAATATCCGAACTTGTACTCTCTGTACTCAGTTCATAAGCACCACTTCCTTGTATATTGCGAATATCCTCTTTGTCTATAGATTCATTGAAACGTTCCACAAAACGATAGAAAATGGTATCTGTTTGTAAGTGTATTAGATTATTAGGATCTACGAGTTCTTTTATAGTGTACTTACGCATAATTTGTTTAGGATCATGGAAGTATTCTGGTAGGATAAATAGTTCACCGGTGCTAGATTCTCCTAAAAAATAAGGTTCTTTACTGTATATGGTAAATTGCTTAGGATTTTCTGGATTGACCTCAATTTTCTCAACAAATCTGTACTGTGCTTTTAATTGTCCCACATCCATGAGTTGGTTTTTAGTGATTTTCATCGTAAACCAGTAATCATAACCAGTGATCGGACTTCCATCATCCCAAGTAGCTTCTGGACGAATTTCATATTTGATAGACATCCCTCCGGCAAAATCTCCACTAGTCTCGACTGTGATAACTGGACGGTCAACTGCAAGTTGTGGACGTAAGGTTAGGTTCTCTGGAGCATATTCCAACAACTTGTTATACAAATGATGTTGTAAATAACGTGCAGTTGAATTATTAGAAAATAAGGGATTAAGCTTATCTGGTGCATGGTATTCATGGATGACAATTTCTGAATTTGAATTCTGAGCTTTTGTGGTAGATACACTACAATAGACAAAGCAAATGGTAATAGTTAAGAGAAGAGATCGCGTATAAGTTAAATTCATAGAACACATGATATTAAGAAGTTGCTGGAAGTAGCTGACTACTTACCTACGATTGTAACACGAATTCTTAAACAACTTCTAGAATGAAATATGGGATTAAGCTACTTTTATTGCACAAAATACGAAAATCTTAAGAACTCTTCATAAGCTCTTATCTTTTAAATGGATATTTATACTGAACTTCACTATGTTTGAAGAGAGGTTATGATGACTGGTATTGTATAACGTACAAATTATTGCTGTGTACTGCTAGTCAAGGTTATACAGAAGTTAACTACTGTATATTTTAAATAGATTTGATCGTCAGATTTTACCTTTGTAGCTAGCCTCAGTGACATGGGCTAAAGTTATAATCTACTAACTTCTAACTGTAGGATTGTTGAGCTTGTAGGGAGTTGTGATTTTTAGTAATATACGGATTTAGATAAATCTATCATTTGTGTTAGAATATATTTGACACAAAGAACTTAATCATTTTGGTAGTCGTATCTATTGTTTTCTAAGTTTTTCCTATATTTGCTGCACTTTTTATAAACTAGATATTAAAAATCGGTAAACATGCCATACTTTTTCACATCAGAGTCAGTATCAGAGGGACACCCTGATAAAGTAGCTGACCAAATTTCAGATGCTATTTTAGATGCGTTCTTATCTCAAGACCCTTATTCAAAAGTTGCCTGTGAGACTTTTGTTACTACAGGTCAAGTAGTTATAGGAGGCGAGGTTCGTTCCAAAGCTTATGTAGATATACAAAAAGTAGTTCGTAAGACTATTAATAAAATTGGTTATACCAAAGCTGAGTATCAGTTTGATGCGAACTCTTGTGGGATCTTATCTGCCATCCATGAGCAGTCTGCAGATATTGCTCAGGGAGTAGATGTAGGAAAAAATGAGGATGATATGGGAGCAGGTGACCAAGGAATGATGTTTGGTTATGCAACTAACGAAACAGATAATTATATGCCTTTGGCATTGGATGTTGCACACTTGATGCTTAAGATTTTAGCAGAATTACGTAGAGAAGGTGACCAAATGCCTTATTTGCGTCCAGATGCTAAATCACAGGTAACAATTGAGTATAGTGATAATCATAAACCTATCCGTGTACACACAATTGTATTATCTACTCAGCATGATGATTTTGACACTGATGAGTCAATGTTAGCTAAGATTCAGGAAGATATCAAAACAATCCTAATGCCACGTCTTTTAGCTCAATTACCAGAGCGTATTCAGGCATTATTTGACGAAAATATAGTTTATCATATCAATCCTACTGGTAAGTTTGTTATTGGAGGACCACATGGTGATACAGGTTTGACAGGTCGTAAGATCATTGTAGATACTTATGGTGGTAAAGGAGCTCATGGTGGTGGTGCTTTTTCTGGAAAAGATCCTTCTAAAGTAGACCGTTCAGCTGCTTACGCAACACGTCACATTGCTAAGAACTTGGTTGCTGCAGGAATTGCAGAGCAGTGTCTAGTGCAGGTAGCTTATGCAATTGGTGTATCTAAACCTGTAGGTTTATTTGTAGATACTTATGGTACTGCAAAGGTAGATCTAAACGATGGAGAAATTGCAGCTAAATTATTAGAGTTATTTGATTTGCGTCCAGCAGCGATTATTCGCACATTTGGATTACGCAATCCGATCTACAGTGAAACTGCAGCTTACGGACATATGGGACGTAGTTCTGTTTTTAAGAACGTTAGAGTTGGTATTAATGGTAGTGCCAAAGATATTGCTGTAGAAACCTTTACTTGGGAAAAATTAGATCGTGTAGAAGATATTAAAAATGCATTTGGTTTGAACTAATACAGTATTCAAATCAGTAAGGTTTTAAACCCTTTCTAACCAAAAAGAGGCTAATGGATTTTATCCATAGCCTCTTTTCTTATATTAAGTAGGGTGATTAGGGAGGTTCAGTATTAAGCATATTTCTCTCTCACCTTTTGCCATTCTGCGTGAGCTTGTGCCAAGAGGTACAAAGGCAGAGCAAAAAGAAAAGGTGACCAAAAAACC
>JAKVCT010000197.1 GCA_022448995.1 Saprospiraceae bacterium | reverse complement strand
TCACGAGGCTTTTTAACGAAGTGCAGCGCAAAAAGGCTGATTAAATTAAATACAAATTAATTGTGGCTATCTACTTACAATCGCATATGTTCTAAAAGAGCCCAAAACTCACTCACTATTCTATTGCTATAAGCTTCCTATGAATAGTTCTAGTAATGAATAAACCCTGTCCTCCTTTTACGTTAGAATATAAAAGAACTGGTTCTGAAAAAAAATCTCCAGAGGCTTGATACTCCTGAAAACTCTTTTCGTATAAATAGTAATCCTCTGAGGTAGAAGCTATAGCTAAATACAATGTATCAGGTAAGCTATCCCAATTCTCAAAAGATTCAACGTAGAAACTCAAATCCCTAAGCTGATCTTTTAATGCTTGATCCGAAAATATACAACCATTGCCATATCCACTGTAATAATTCTGTGATAATTCCTCACGAATAATGGCATTAGCAGGGACAATAGTACCAACAAAAGGACTAGCATAATAGGGATCACCATTCTCCTGAAGATAAGCAATATCAGCATAAACATTGATATGATAATAATTATCCTCTCCCTTTGGATCTTGAAGCCTTACAGTTAACTTATCCCCAATATCATCCTCAAAATAATAAGTAGAATTACTAAAATAAGGTACTTGAACAATAGAATCATAGCTATACTCTACCAACTCTAGATCATTGGGATGCATATGTGTAGCCACAGCATCAGGAAAGCCTGGAGCAGAAACTTTCAATTCGTAAATATCATAAGGTTCGGGTGCAAAAGCTTGTCCTAGATCTGCTCGGTAGGTATGTGTTGCAGCATTGCTGTAAAAAGTCGTCATAAGAGTACCGTTTTTATAAAGTTCTACGGTAGCGTCTGCAATCCAGTACATATTTAATAGCGGTGAAGCATCCGAATCTTCTAAATCAGATTCTAATACAATACTTGTATCTAACACACTCTTATTTCTACTCACCCAAACCTCTAGGGTTTCGTCCCCTTCCTCAAAAAAAGCTTGAATATTTAATACTGGCTCTGGATCTGGTAAATCCACTGTTATTGTTTTCTCGCAGGCCGTGAAAAGCACTGCTATACTAATCATTAATATATAATAGAACTTCATTATTTTCTAAAATTTAAAACTCCAACGGAAAGATGGTAAAATGGTAAAAATACTAGTCTCCACATATTCCATTACTCCCTGATCATTATATTGTAAGGAAATAAAGAAAGGATTGCGACGTGCATAAATATTGTAAAAACCAACTGTCCATGTTGATTCAAATTTCTTATGCTTTTTGTGAAAATCAATAGATACATCTAAGCGATGATAAGGACGCATTTTGTAATTATTCTTAGATTCAAAACTAGTCACCATTGGCATATTCCCCCATCTATGAGGAAAAGTCATGCTAGCCGCTTGATATACTTCGGTAGGTAGGGTCAAGCGAGAGCCCGTAGAAAACACCCAAGATGCAGACATGCTCAACCAAGGTTTAGCAGAATACATTCCTACAATCGAAAAGTCATGCCTTCGATCATATTTGAAAGGATACCGTTCTCCACTATTAATAATAGTTCCTTCAAACTGACGCCAAGACCAAGACAAGGTATAACCCAACCAGCCTGTAAACTTTCCTTTTTGTCTACGAATGAATAACTCCGCTCCATAGGTTTCTCCAGTTCCACCCGAAACTACTTTATCTTCCCAATTAGCATCTGCTTCTAAGAAAGAGGCACCAGGCTTATAAGAGATCACTCCATACATTTTTCGGTAATAACCCTCTACAGAAATTTCAAACAAATCCTCAAAGGTTTTCGCCACTCCAATTGCAGCTTGCCAAGAACGTTCAGGACCAATATTTTGGGTAGAAGGTACCCAAAGATCCGTAGGCAAACCAATACCTTCATTCGCCAATAAATGTAAATATTGCGTCATCATAGCAAAGGAGCCTTTCACTGCCCAACGCTTCGGAAACATATAACGCAAACCTACACGAGGTTGTACTGAGTAATAGAATTTCCTGTCCACAGCAAAAGCTGAAGCATGTACACCTATATTTGCACTAAAATTATTCCCTACTCGAATATCATCTTCAATATAAACTGCATATTCTCCTGTATAAATCGGATCGCCATTCCGAGTCGTATCTACTCCTGTTTCTTCATCTTTTTCTTGCGAAGCTCCTGGCAAAAATCGGTGAGAAGTCCCACTAAATCCAAACTTGATATAATGACTTGGATTAGGGATATAGTCAAAATCTATCTTACCTGCCCAATCCTCTATATTCGAAAAATAATGTTGGTTATAACTAATAGAATAGCTTGTATCTATATTAGTAAATGCATAATAATCAGATGCTTTTAACGCAAAATCATATCGTGTATAAGTTAGCGTTGTATTGGCAAATAACTTATCGCTAATTAAATAATTCCATCTCAATGCTCCTGTAATATTTCCCCAACCTAAGTTAAATTTATACTTAGAATCAGCTATTCCATCTTCATAATCAAAGCTAATATTCTCTGAATCATACATCTTATCATCCCCAGCATAAACGCTTAAATACAGTCGATGCTTATCATTAAATCTATGATTAATTTTAGCATTAATATCATAAAAGTAATAACCTTGTGGACGCTTTGGCGTAATCAAATCATAAATCAAACTACCATAGGTAAAACGCCCTGCTAATAAAAAGGAAGTTTTCTCCTTGATAATAGGTCCTTCTAACATAATCTTGGATGAAAGCAGACCAATAGAACCTTCCCCATGAAATTCATAGAGATTTCCTTCTTTCATATCTATTTCTAGAACAGAGGACAAACGTCCTCCAAAACGTGCAGGATAACCACCTTTGGTCAATGTTACATTACGTATTGCATCTGCATTAAAAACGGAAAGGAAACCGAAAAGATGAGAGGCATTATAAACAGGTACTCCATCCAATAAAATGAGATTCTGATCGGGACTTCCTCCTCGCACATACAAACCGCTCATTCCTTCTGTCCCTGACTGAACACCTGGCGTTAGTTGTAAGGCTTTGAGAATATCAACTTCTCCTCCAATGCTTGGTAATTTTTTGATTTGCTCAACAGGAATGCTGACTTGGCTCATTTGAGTGCGCTCCTCAATACTTTCTTCTACATCAGAGGCTTTCACCGTCACTTCTCCAATTGAGTTACTCATTTCCGATAACTTGAAATTGAGGCTTTGATCTTTATCTAAATAGAGTGCTAAAGACTGGCTTTCTAAACCAATAGAAGCCACTACCAAGTCGATAGAATCTTGGCTCAAGGTCAGGCTATAAAAACCATAGACATTGGTACTTGTGCCTTTGCCAGTTCTGGCATCATAGACACTAGCGCCTATGAGTTTTTCACCTGTCTTTTCATCTTCTACATAACCATTTAAGGTAAATTTTTGAGTATTTTTTTCTTGTGCTTGAGTCTTTGGTAGTAAGTATAGTATTAATAATACTAAAAAGAGTTGCTTGTACATAGTTTAATATTAAAATCTGAAAACTTGTCTAAATTTATCATAATTGTTAGTATGAAGCGTCATTGTCACCTCTCTTCATTTATTTGAGCTTTACTGAGCACTTCGAGTGCTAAACAGGCTGTAACATAAATTTTCAAATGTTTTCAATCAAACATTCAACTATTTAGATTACAGATTATTAAATTCTAATTTTAGACAAAAAAATTATTGTTATTGGGTCTTTGTTTGCTCTAGTTCGTTGAACTATTATGTTTATCACTGAATATTCTTAAATAAGTAGGTGGACATAATTAATTTTATAATAATTCACAAGATTTTTTGATGCTGAACGAGACGAAAAACGCAGGGATAGCATCGCTATCACGAGGCTTTTTAACGAAGTGCAGCGCAAAAAGGCTGCTTGAATTAAATACAAATTAATTGTGGCTACCTACTTAATTAGCTAATCAAGTAATACTTATCGTATAGAGGCTTATTTTCTAAAACATATCTGCGTTAGATAATCTCTTGATAATTCATCATCCCTACGGTTAGCATTGCTGATTCCTTCGTGGTTTCTTTCTTGATTCCTATGATTCCTTTGCTTTATGATGATATTTATTTTCGAATTCCATGTTCTAACAGAATTCATCTCTCTTTATAAAAATTTACTTGTCAAATAACTTCAAAATATATTTCTAGGGTAATCGTCGGTATTACACATAAAAACCGTACCACATTTATTAATAAAATACAAATATCTTATAAAAAACTGATTGTCAACACTACCTAAAACAGATCCTTCATAAGCTTTTTTATGTAAGAAATGGATAACAAAGCACTCTATAAGCGTTCAAATATTCGGTAAAACATTCAATTATTTAGGTTACAGGATACTTAAAAAAGTGCTCAATACTGGAATTATTACATAAAAAAAGTGCCTTGAAAACTAAATTTCAAAGCACCTATTATATCTTATAATGCCCTAATTTTTTTTATAGATAAAATTAAGCAGTTACATCCAACATCTTTTTCTTAGCCGTTTTACGTTGATGCTCTTTCAAGTGAATCTTACGCAAGCGAATAGATTTAGGTGTAATTTCTACCATCTCATCCTCATCAATATACTCCATACATTGCTCCAAAGAGAAATTGATATGTGGTGGTAATTTCACCTTATCGTCAGCACCAGAAGAACGCATATTGGTCAACTTCTTCGTTTTGATCACATTTACCATCAAGTCATTCTCTCTAGTGTGCTCACCCACTACCTGACCTTCATAAACATCTACACCAGTTGGAATAAAGAAACGTCCTCTATCTACCAACTTGAACATTGCAAATGGAATAGAAGTACCTGTTTCGTGTGCAATCAATACACCTTTGTTTCTAGATGGAATCTCTCCTCTCCAAGGTGCAAATTTCAAGAAACGGTGCGTGATAATTGCCTCACCAGCTGTCAAGTTCAATAATGGCGTACGCAATCCGATCAATCCACGTGAAGGAATTTCAAATTCCAAGTGCATCAAATCACCTTTAGGTTCCATGATTGTCATTTCACCTTTACGCAAAGTTACAGCTTCGATTACTTTACCAGAAACAGACTCCGGCAAATCAATTGCTAACAACTCAATTGGCTCACATTTCTTTCCATCAATTTCTTTGATAATTACTCTAGGCTTACCTACCTGCAACTCATATCCTTCTCTACGCATAGTCTCAATCAATACAGAAAGGTGTAGAATTCCACGTCCGTATACCAAATAAGCATCAGGAGAAGAAGTCTCCTCAATTCTCAAAGCCAAGTTCTTCTCTGTCTCCTTGAACAAACGATCTCTCAAGTGTCTAGAAGTTACATATTCACCTTCTTGACCAAAGAATGGAGAGTTATTGATAGAAAACAACATATTCATAGTTGGCTCATCAATTGCAATAGGTGCTAAGCCTTCTGGATTTTCAAAATCTGCAATAGTATCTCCAATATCAAAGTTTTCAATACCAGACATTGCACAAATATCACCACAGAATGCTTCCTCTACTTTTTCTTTTCCTAAACCAGAGAAAGAATATAATTCCTTCACTCTAGATTTAACAATAGAACCATCTCTTTTCACTAAAGAAACAGGTTGATTAGCTTTGATAGAACCTCTCGCAATTCTCCCTACAGCAATTCGACCAATATAGTTAGAGAAATCAATAGAAGTAATCTGCATTTGCTTGGTACCTTCTACCTTTTCTGGAGCAGGAACATGTTCCAACACTTGATCCAAAAGATAGGTTACATCATTGGTAGGTGTATTCCAGTCTTCTCCCATCCAACCATTTTTGGCAGAACCATAAATAGTAGGAAAATCTAACTGCTCTTCGGTTGCATCTAGGTTGAACATTAAATCAAAAACAGCTTCCTGAACTTCATCGGGACGACAGTTTTCTTTGTCTACCTTATTAACCACTACCAAAGGTTTTTTACCCAAACCAATTGCCTTACTCAAGACATATCTAGTTTGTGGCATAGGCCCTTCAAAAGCATCTACAATAAGTAACACTCCATCTGCCATATTTAAGACACGCTCTACCTCACCACCGAAGTCGGCGTGACCAGGAGTGTCAATAATATTGATTTTCACGCCTTTGTAGTTCACAGAAACGTTTTTAGATACGATGGTAATACCACGTTCTCTCTCCAAATCATTATTATCAAGAATTAATTCTTTTTTCTCTTCATTATCTCTGAAAAGACTACATTGGTATAGAATCTTATCTACTACTGTAGTTTTGCCATGATCTACATGGGCAATAATCGCGATGTTTCTAATATTTGACATAACAACGTTTTAAAATTGAGCTGCAAAGGTAGGTATTTTTATGTTAATAATCTCATAACTTATGTAAATATTCTTTTAAGAATGAAATAAACTGATAATCAGCCTAATTATTTCAATAAATAAGGTGATTGGTAAGATAATTATCACCAACAACAACAGCACTAATCTCAAGGTGGGAACAAACTAAAATAATAGAATAAAGATTAGAAATTACGAACTTTACTTACACAATTAGAAAAGATAAAAACTACTTAAGTAGATAATGGAAAATCTATTTTTTACCGGATTAATCAAATGATAGTTTATTGAAACCTTCAAGGTTAAATACAAACTAATTATGTCCACCTACTTACTTACACTAATTTTAAATATACTCTAGAGCGGAGTAAGCACTGTAGATAACAAGGTCTTTGGTGTTCACATTCCTCATTCATTCAACACACTATACACATAAAACCTTTGTATACAATTTTGATAAAAATATTAATTTATTTTGAATTAAGTATTCACAAATCATAAACAACCTTCGTTACTGCAACATACCATTTATTAAAAATAATAATATTATGTTGACAAAAATCTTACTATTAACGACTCTTGCACTTTTAACAATAACAAGCATAAGTGCGCAAATACAAGGAAACAACTCTACACAATTACGTCCTTGGGAAGTTAGCGCCGAAATGCAAGCAGCTAAAAACGCGATTACCCTAGACGATAATCCTTCCCTAAACAGCAGTTCCATTGTGAGTTGCCAAACACTAGAACCTTTTTGTACCCAACAAGGCGCTTTTTTTACGATAAACAGTAATGCAAACTCAGGTAATGCAGATACCACAAATCCAGGTAATGATTATGGTTGTTTAATGTCAACCCCAAATCCAGCTTGGTATTACATTAGTATAGGAACAAGTGGTTCTATTGATTTGGAAATGATTGCAGTTACAGATGTGGATTATATTATTTGGGGACCATTCAATAGTGTTACAGATGCTCAGAATGCTTGTGGCACTTATAATTCCTCCAACACAGTTTCTTGTAGTTTTTCTGTAGCATCTATAGAGTATCCTTTTATTCCTTCAGGACAAGCTGGCGAAGTTTATGTTTTATTAGTAACTAATTTTGATAACCAGACACAGAATATCACATTGACTCAAATTGGAGGAACAGGCTCTATTAGTTGTGATTCCCTAAATCAAATATCGGGCACAGTCTATAACGACCATAACTCGAACTGTGTAGCCGATGCAGGAGAGCCAGGAATGGAAGGTTTGATTGTACGAACACAAAATAGTTATTCAGTAACCGATTCTGCAGGAAATTATGGTATAATCACCAATACAGGAACCTATGATGTACAAACTATTGTACCTAATTATTTGAGTCATTTAATCACGCCAACTTGTAATACAAGTCATACCGTTACATTTAGTGGTCTAGGTTACAATACAACAGGCATTAATTTCTATACTGAAGTGCTAGAATGTCCATATCTAACTGTAGATGTCATGAGTGATCGTCGTCGTCGTTGTTTCAATAATAACACAGTAGTTCAATATTGTAATGAAGGTTTTGCAGATACCAACAATGTTTCTGTATTTGTTAATTTTCCTCAATATCTACATTTAGTTAGCGCGGATCATCCTTATACGGTTGATACAGCAGGTACTTATGAATTCTTTATTGGTAATTTAGCTGCGGGTGAATGTGGTACTATTCATATTATTGATAGTGTCGCCTGTGATACTGGTATTATGGGATTAGTACAATGTACACAGGCTTGGATTACACCTCCAAATAGTTGTGTGGATGATACAATTCCTACTTCTGGAGTTTGGGACCAAAGTAGTATCTCTGTGACAGGAATCTGTTTTGGAGATTCTGTGATTCGTTTTATAATTACAAATGTAGGTGATTCTTTAGATGGTGATATGGATGGACCAAGTGAATATAGAATTTATATTGATGGTTTATTAGTTTATACCGGTACTTTCCAGATCAGTGAAGGACAGGACTTATTTATAGAAATTCCTGCTACTGGTGGTATTGTCCGATTAGAAGCTGATCAACGTCCTGGTCACCCTGGAAACAGTCATCCGAATCATGTAATTCAAAGTTGTGGAGATTCTAGCAATCAAGCAAATCTGAATGATTGGTTGGCATTTAATGCACAAGGGTCTGATGATGGAGAAGTTACAATAGAGGAAGATTGTTTACCAATCTTAGATAGTTATGATCCTAATGATAAACAAGTATCTCCGGGTGGAGCTGGTCCTCAACATATTGTTGCACCAGGTACACTTTTAGATTACACCATCCGCTTCCAGAATACAGGAAACGCACCAGCATTTACGGTAGTTGTAAAAGATACTTTATCTCAAGACTTAGATTTATCAAGCCTAATACTAGGAGCTACTTCTCATGATATGAAGTTTAGCATTGAGAACACAGCAAATAATGAAGCTGTATTAGTATTCACGTTTGATGATATTAATCTTATTGATAGTTTGAGTGATCCTGTGGCAAGTATTGGTTTCTTGAAATTCAAAATTGCGCCTCGCGCTACTGTTCCTTTAGGAACTGTAATTCAGAATAGAGCAGGTATTTACTTTGACTTCAATGAGCCAATTATTACCAATTACGCTTGGATTACGATTGATGTACTTCCTACAGGAACTCCAATTGATGTCAGTATAATTTCATCTATTGAAGCGTTAAGTGATAATACCTTAGGTGTAACTGCTTATCCAAACCCAACAACTGGAGCATTGAATCTTGATTTTGGTTCAGTATTAAATGAGGCTGATATTCAAGTAGTTAATCTGAATGGGCAGGTATTAATGAGTCAGCATATTAATAACCAAGAGCTTACTCAACTAGATCTTTCGAGTTTAACTACAGGTATGTATTTGGTACAAGTAGTTTCTGCTGAACGATCTGCAATATTAAAAATTACTGTAAAATAGATATAGATTTTTGATCTAATCCACAAAGAGACTGTCCAAAAAGTAAAAGTTGATTTTGAAATCATCAAAATTTTATTTGATTTCATTTTCCGAAGTTTACCTTTTTAAACAGTCTCTTTTTCCTCTTTGTACTTTAGATGGGGCGGTTCAGTCTTACTATATCTTATCTTTTATCCACTTTTGCACAATGGTAAAAGTGGTTTTAAAAAATAAGTTAGTATCATTTTATGCGTTTAAATAACTTACGTTCCAGAGCACCTAATACTCTGTAATATAATTTTTTACTATTTTTCAAATTAACAGTTAAAATCACACCAATTAAGTAGGTGGACATAATTAATTGTAGAATAATTCACAAGAATTTTTGATGCTGGACGAGGCGAAAAACGTAGGGATAG
>JAKVCT010000196.1 GCA_022448995.1 Saprospiraceae bacterium | reverse complement strand
GGAGCTGAGTTGGTTCTCACTCAAATCAAGCTTTGTAAGATTTTGGAGTTGTCCCATAGATGCCGATAGGGAGCTGAATTGGTTATAACTCAAATCAAGCGATTCAAGCTGTTGGAGTTGGCCCATAGATGCTGGTAAGGAGCTGAGTTGATTGTTCCTCAAGTCAAGCACTTCAATCTTTTGGAGTTGAGTGATAGATGCTGGTAGGGAGCTGAATCCGTTACCGTTCAAATCAAGCTTTGTAAGATTTTGGAGTTGTCCCATAGATACTAATAGGGATTCAAGTTGGTTACTACCCAACCAAAGCTCTTTAAGATTTTGGAGTTGAGTGATAGGTGCTGGTAGGGAGCTGAGTTGATTGTCCCTCAAGTCAAGCACTTCAATCTTTTGGAGTTGAGTGATAGATACTGGTAGGGTTTCTAGTTGGTTACTACCCAACCAAAGCTCTTTAAGATTTTGGAGTTGAGTGATAGGTGCTGGTAGGGAGCTGAGTTGGTTGTCACTCAAATCAAGCTTTGTAAGATTTTGGAGTTGTCCCATAGATGCCGATAGGGAGCTGAGTTGGTTCTTACTCAAATTAAGCGATTCAAGCTGTTGGAGTTGACTGATAGATACTGGTAGGGAGCTGAGTTGGTTATAACTCAAATAAAGCTCTTTAAGCTGTTGGAGTTGACCGATAGATGCTGGTAGGGAGCTGAGTTGGTTATAACTCAAATCGAGCCATTCAAGCTTTTGTAATTGAGTAATAGATGCTGGTAGCGAACCAAGTTGGTGGCCCCTCAAATTAAGCTTATAAACAAGCTCGGGTTGCTTTAAGGCTTCTTCTAGAGAAGTATAAATCTTATCTTTTTGAGAGTATGCCAAAAAAGGAAAAGCGACTAGGGATAAAAAAAGGAAAATCGTTTTCATGATTTTATATTTTTAGATGTGTTATAGTTTGTGAAGTTTTTTGAAGGTTGATACCTTCTATATGGATGCTGTATTTTGATTAAAATCGTGTTAATACATTAGGTAGTTGTTTTCTTAAATCCTCTTTTGTGGCATCGCTTAGTGGGTTTCTCCTCAAATAAAGCTCTTTAAGCTGTTGGAGTTGTTCTATAGATACTGGTAGGGAGCTGAGTTGGTTCTTGCCAAAATCAAGCCATTCCAGTTTTGAAGTTAATTGCCACTCTAATCTCATTTATAAGATAGTTCGGCTATAGTTATTCGACAGTCCAACATATTCTATTTCATGGGATATTATGAAAATAGCAGAATGATCAAAATGACCATTCTGCTATTTTTGGTTGGGTTATATTAGTTAGGGTGGCACTGAAGTACCACCCTCCAAAATATGATATTCATCGAATCGGATAATTAGGATGATATTTTCATCCAATTCGTACTGATATTTTATTTACATATCTTCTCTCAAGAAAAGTTTCATTTCGCAAGACGCTAATAAATCATCTCCTCGTCTTATTTCTGTTTGAATGGAGTGAAAATTCATTACAACAGAGATAATTTCCATTTGAGTAGTAATATGATCACCGATCTTAGGCAATTCATGGATTTTCAAGTTTCTAATTGTAGCAATAAATCCTACAGGAGTAGCTTCGTTGTTCTGCTGTGCTAAATAACCTCGGTGTGCTGCCGCAGATTGTGCCATATGTTCTGTTAGACCAATAGCTTGAAAATACCCGTCATCACAGAAGATATTATCTGCTTGGACAGTCAATCCCACAGTTGCTGTATTTTCTGTTACCTCATAGACTGTATCTAGCATACTCATTGGAGGTTTTTGAGGAATAATATCGATGACGGCCTCATCTTGAAGAAGAGGAACTAGCTGTTTTGATTCCATTATTTTTTGAGTTATTTTTTTTCTCTTCAGGCTTGTTTCTCTGATTTTTGGGAGCTGACCAAAAATCATAAAAATTAAACCACTGATAAGGATATTTCTGGATCATTTTTTCCAAATATTCTGCAAAATATGCTACAAAATCTTCTAAACTTCCTTGATGTACTTTTGCCGGCAAAGCATACAGATCGTAGGTAGAAACACCTCGCTTCAATCCAAATACAAAAGTGTAGGGTAGCTTCATTCGCTTGGCAAAGATAAAAGGACCTGCGGGAAAATGTGCTTTTTCGCCTAAAAAATCAACTGCAACCGTCTTATTACCTGGCAAAAAGCGATCTCCATGAATCGCAATCACCTCTTTTTTGCTCACTGCCTCTCCTAGTTTGTAGATATGAGAAAGATCATCTTTGATTCCTATTACTTTAAGTTGGCGTTTGGACTGAATCTTATCAAAAAATGCTTGAATACGCTGATGCTCAGCTTCTAGCATTACAATATTGATATTATCTACACCCAAAATTCGGTCCTTGAGGATATGCCCTGCAATCTCCCAGTTTCCAAAATGACCACTAATCAATACAGAAGCATTATCCTGTTCTAACATTGCTTTCAGCTCCTCTTCTCCATTAAAAGTAAATTTGAATTTGGTCGATAAACCTGCTAATAGAGCAGTTCTATCGAGTAGGATGTGTCCAAATTTATAATAGGTTTTATAACATCCCCAAACTGCTTTTAAGCGTCCCCATTTTAAGCGTTTTCTAAAAAAACGATAGCTTGCTCCTGTAGATTTCCATGAAAATAATAGGAAATAGAGCGCCACAAAAATCAACATAAAATAGGAAAACTTGAGCCCAAAGGTACGTAAGACAAAGGCAAAAATTTGGTAACCTAATAAGCTGCTTTTAGATTTGCCACTCCACTGTGATTCGTTTTCTTTTGCTTCTTCTTTCATATAGTATTTCTAAGTATACAATCCTCCATTCACAGAAATCACTTCACCTGTCACATAAGAAGCATCTTCTGAGGCTAAAAATCCAATAACTGCTGCTACTTCTTCTACCTTTCCAAACCGACGCAAGGGAATTCTACTCTTAAATTCCTTTTCATTAATATCTGCAGTCATATCTGTTTTGATAAAACCTGGTGCTACTGCATTTACTGTAATTTTAGAACGTCCAACTTCTTGTGCTAAAGATTTGGTTGCTCCAATTACTGCAGCCTTAGAAGCTGCATAGTTGAGCTGTCCAGCCATACCTTTGATTCCAGAAAGCGAAACTACATTGATAATTCTACCATAACGCTTGAGTAGCATATGTTTAAAAACCAACTTGGTACTGTAGTAAAAGCCTTTTAGGTTCACATCCAAAACCTCATTCCAATCTTCTTCCTCCATCCACATGAATAAATTATCCTTGCGGATACCTGCATTATTCACCAAAACCTCAATGGACATGGTTTCCTTGTTAGTTTCCATCCAAGTTGCTAAAACTTCTTTAACAGCCTGGCCATCAGCTACATCAAATTGCATTAAAACCGCAGTTTTGCCTTCTGCTTCTACCAACCGACGCGTTTCTTCTGCTGCTTCATTATTGCTTCTATAATTGATTAGAATGTTGTATCCCATCTTAGCCAATTTGACACAAGCAGCCCGACCTATTCCTCTAGATCCTCCAGTAACTAAAGCATATTTCATAGTTAATTATATCATTTATTATTGTTGCAATTGATTTCGACGCACTTTGGGATTTGCGTATTTATCAAATAAATCAAGCTTATTATTTTGTAAATATTGACACAAAGCTTCATTTCGTTTGTAGAAGACCTGATCCTCTACAAATGGAGGTGCAATTTGTTTGAGTTGTCTGTAGATGTTTTTAGAACATGTACTCAGCTTGTCCTCAATTTTTAGGTAATCCACAGCTTGGATCAATGCAAGCCATTCGATGGCTAATACCTGAAATGTATTCTGAATGATTTTCTGAGCAATTACAGCTGCATTAGTTCCCATACTTACAATATCCTGATTATCATTATTATTGGGAATACTGTGAATATAACTGGAAGTAGCCAAGCTCTGATTTTCTGCTGTAGTTGAAGTTGCAGTAAATTGAGTTCCTTGTATTCCAAAATTAAGCCCTAATATACCTTGATTGATAAACGGTGGAAGGATTTCGTTGATTTTGTGATTGAGTAGAAAATTTAACTGTCGCTCTGCTAGCATAGACATCTTTGTCATTACAATCTTCAATTTGTCCATCTCTAGAGCTACATAATCTCCATGAAAATTACCTCCATGGTAAACTTCTCCCCTCTCTTTATCTATTACGGGATTGTCATTTACCGAGTTGAGCTCATTTTCTAGTACATTAACTGCATATTCTAAAGAATCATAAACAGGTCCTAGAATCTGAGGGATGCAACGTAGAGAATAATATTCTTGTACTTTTTTGTGAATAGCAGCTCCATTCAGTTGCCCTTGATTTGGAGTGTACAAGTCATCACTCCTGCGCTTAATTAAGTCTGCTCTTTCCAATGCATGATGCATTACTTCAGCGATTCGACGTTGTCCTTCGTGGTGCTTTGCATAATTCAATGCAGGAGAAAAATGGTCATCATAAGATTCTACAATCTCATTCAACAAAATAGAAGCGGCCAAAGACCAATCTAAGGCTTGTTTAGCTTGTATGAGATTGACTAAGCCTAAACCAGTCATACAAGAAGTTCCATTCATTAGAGCTAGACCTTCTCTAGATTGAATATCAATGGGTTGGAGATTGAGTGTTTTTAACACTGTAGCCGTATCCTGTCGCTTGTCTTGATAGACGACTTCTCCTTCGCCGATTAGTGTGAGTGCTAGATGTGCTAGTTGAACTAAATCTCCACTTGCTCCTACCCCACCGTGTTCAAAAATCAGTGGAGAAATGTCTTGATTAATAAAATCTTGCAACAAAAGCATTACTTGATTGGGAATACCCGAATATCCTAGCATTAGTGTATTCAGCCGAGCCAACATAACAGCTTTAGTTACGCGTGGAGATAAAATCTGTCCCATACCAGAGCTATGGCTTCGGATCAGATTATATTGTAATTGGCGTTGGTCTTGGTCTGCTATCTTATATTGAGCCATAGGACCAAAACCTGTATTGATGCCATAGATGAGTTTATCTGCCGAAAATTCCTTGAGGAACAGATAATTTTGATGGGTATGCAAAAAGGCTTCCTTATCTAATTCCACTTGTTCATTGTGGAATAAAACTCGTTCAAAATCTGTCAAATGTAAATATCGTCCGCCTACAATTACCATTGTAAAATATTATGTCTAGAAGTTGTAAAAAAACAACTTCTTTAGTTAGTAAACCAAGTCACAGTGCAAATTTGT
The DNA here is from genome assembly GCA_022448995.1 of Saprospiraceae bacterium. Lineage (GTDB taxonomy): Bacteria > Bacteroidota > Bacteroidia > Chitinophagales > Saprospiraceae > JAKVCT01. The sequence goes on along the minus strand of JAKVCT010000196.1, from coordinate 4,466 downwards.
GACCAAGCTCTGTATAATTTATGCTTGTTTGTCAATTACCTTAATCACCTCTTTCTCAGTAGTAGACGTCTCTTTTTCAAAATAGTGGCTCAAAATCTCATTCAATATATCTGCTTTTCGTTGACCTCTCAAGCTAGATAGCATTTCTAATTTTGCTTTATTTGCTTTGCTCAAGGCAGTGGTAAAGGGAATTCGGGTCTCCTTTAGCTTTGGTCTGCCTATTTTCTTAGAAATATTCCCTGCTCGTGTAGACTCCAGGGTATATCTCTCTTGATATTCATGGTCATTTTTTCTTAATGATATGTCTCTTTCTTTTGCCATAATAGTCAAGGTTGATATTCTCTATCCAATACACAATACATAAATGTGTTCTATTCTTTTTCTGCCTGTATATTATGGTAAGTTATATGCTTAACACAAACATAATGCAGAACACCAACAGATAAGTAAACAACCATAGTTGTTTTCAGAAGAACCAAACACAAAACCCTTATAATCATATACTTACATGTACATATTGTTTGTACAATAGAGAATTTGTTGATAGCTAGGGACTCTTCTTTTAATAAAAATTCGAATATTAGCCTTAAGTAAGTGAGTTGTCTAAGAAGGTAAAATTGATTTTAAAAAATCAAAATATTATTTGGCGAAAGGATCAATGAAATTAACGCCTTCGCTTTGGATACGAAATATATCACTATTCAGCGTAGACCTTTAGTTTCACTGAGCTCTTCAAGGTTAGCTCCATGCCAATAAAAAATAAATATCCAAATTTTATTTGATTTCATTTTTCGAAACTTACCTTTCTAGCCCCCCTACTTATTATAAATTAATTTGTTGATAGCTGTTAAAATCAGTTTTTATCTTTTATTACTACAAATATACAATAGTTCAGGATATTTTTATGTGTTATCTTAGGTTAATAGCCTTTACCTTTTTATTACAATTGGTATAAAACAAAAAAACCCTATTTATTAATTACTGATAATTAAAACATTATAAACACACCATAGTTAAGTAGCAAAAATATCATAAACTATTTATCAATTAACCACAAAACTTAATAAATGATAGTAAAGCATTGTGTAATATAAATAATTTAATTTTTTACAGAATATTTTTGAACAGTGTTAAGGCAAAGCAAAACTTGTCACTAGTTCTGTTGCTGCCAGCACTATTTAGGAAAAAATAACTAGACTCTTTGTAGAGAAATAGATCAAAGATAACTAAGTGAACATTTAAGTACTTAAGCATCTCTATCTAACGAATAATCTTTTCGCTTTGATATCGACTACCTTGTCTAAGTTGTAAGATATAGATACCTGATGGAAAATTCATTAGCGACAAGCTAAAATAAGCGTGATTTACTTCGGCTTGTTTAAGAAGTCTCCCCATTGGATCAAATAAATGATAATAAATTGGTTCTTGACAATATGTCCTTACGAAGATTTCACCATTTGTGTTTTGATTCACCTCAAATAATTTATTATCAGGTGTTTGATCTACCCAAGTTGGTGGGTTATTAGTACTGTCTATTACTGGTGGTTGAGGTGCATTTGTAGAGCAAATCATCTCCAAAGAATAATCTGTTCCATTCCCGAGCAAACTATCAAAAGTAGTCCATGCGCTGTAATCTTCGTATAACCAAGCACCCAACCAAGGTGTCAGAAGAGTTGTAATGGCATCATGTTGAGCTTGCTCGGTAATAAAATTTGAGCTATTACAAAATAGCTCTCCTAACTCGCACACAGTGTTGCTATTAGCAAATTGACAGTGACTTCCTCCCAAAATTGTTGCATAAGCCTTGCAATCTTCCAAATTATTATACATGTCTAATTGGTTACCTACAGGTGCAGCTACACAATCCTCATCTCCGATAAAAGTCAAGGTTGGAATAAAAGTAGAATTCGCTGCTGTGATTGCTGAAGGATTGGTTTCTGCAGCAGCAAAACTAACCATAGTAGTAACTAAAGTGTCATTTTCAACCGCCAAAAAGCTAGCTCCTCCTCCCATAGAATGTCCCATGATCGCAGAAGTTCCCTTCATTTTTTGATAGAATAAAGAGGTATTATCAGTGTTGGCTCCTTCAAAAGCAGTCACTAAATAGCGCAAATCTTCTCCAAATGTCCCATGTGAAGGAAACAAGCCAGTTTCTGTAGCAGGCAAGGCTACAATATATCCTAAGGGCACTAGATGTTCCCACAAATATTGATAAGAATCATAGCCAATTTGATATCCATGTCCAATAATTACCAAAGGATATTGTCCGGTATCAGGAGTAGTATTCGTTCCAGTGGTTGTAGCAGGATAATAAATATGAGTTTCTATATCTCGGTTGCGATTAGGATCATTAAAATCTATAGTTGTATTTCCGATTAGATGTTGACCAATCAGTATTGAATTACTATTGATTATGATAAAAATTATAAGTAGAATGAATAAACGCATATATTCTAAATTTAAAACTTAATTTCCTCCAGTCTAAGAGTTTGGTTAGCTACAGAAGAACAAGCATAAGCGATAAAATCTGTTTTGGTAGATAGTAGAATTGGATAAAAATAGTAAGACTCACCTTGCCAATTTGCCTGATAAGTAGTAGATACATCCATCCTATCCAAAACATCAAACATGTGCTCTCCAGTGCACTTCACCAATGCTTCCTTCCTAGCCCATAAATGAAGCATTTCTGTATTGGGGTTTTGTGCATTGGCAACCAACTTCCATTCTTCTTTAGGCATGAATTGTTGATAGCGTTCTAGTGGACCAAGTTCCCTGTATTTCTCAACATCCACACCAACAGGATATTGCGAATCTATCACTAAAATCACCCTATTTTGAGTATGGCTAATACTAAAATGAAAACTTTCCTCAAGTATTGGTTTACCTTGATTATTGTATTGAATCTTTGCCAACAGGTCATTAGACCATTGATTTGTACTCTGAATATAATGATTTAATAAACTGTAAGCATACAATGAGCCCAAACGATATGAAACTAGTTTCTTTGTACAAATTCTTTGATGCAATTGTTCAGGCAAACGGCTCAATAACTCTTTGGTTTCTTTGTTTTCCTTGTCAGGGAATTGAGCATGATAGACTTCAAGCATAAATATTTAGATAAATCCGTTTTTCAAATAAAAAATAGCTGTTGCATAAAATAATATGCAACAGCTATTTTTGTTCAAATTCTATGAAGTAAAATTAGTTGAGTGCCTAAACCTCTTCAGTGAAATTTGTATTCTTATTTTTGATATTTGAGTTGTACCAAAGATACCCCCCAAGTACTACCCCAATTATCAATAAGAAGGAAGCAATATAGGCATATGTTCCACCAGAATGATAAGAAACTGGTGCAAATTCCATAATGATTTCCTTGGCACCAGCAGGCACTTTCAAACCACGTAACAGGTAATTTACTTTGATGAAGCCACCTTCTACCTCTTGCCCATCAATATAAACTTTCCATCCTTTGGATGGTGGATAATATTGCTCTGAGAATACCGCTAGTCTAGCTTTATCTGTATTCACAGTATACACCATCTTATTTGGATGATAATTAGCTAGAGTAATACTTGGTTTGGCAGCTAATGTATCAGTGCCAAAGTCAATTCCTTCCAAATGACTCTCAAATTTCTCTTGTACAATAGCCAAATTATGTGGATCAAATTTAGCTAATGCGTCTAATTCCTTATCTGCATCCTCTACCTTTTGTACTTCCGTTACAAACCAAGCATTTCCACAAGCATTGTAATTCACAATAGGTTTCATTCTCAAATCATGTACAGTATAACGCACATTGTACATATCCAAGATATGATTGTAAGGAAAAGCTAGCTCCATATACTGGTCTAAAGTCAGGCGCGGATCTCTCTTTCTAGCATTTTCATAACCACCAACTGTCCTAGTAAATAGCCGCCCATAATTATATCTATCATATACCTCTTGGTAGCGCATTGGTTTAGCCGCAAAATAACCACCTACAGATTTATGGAAAAATAAACCATCTGCATTTTGGTTAGGTGCACCGCCACGAGCTGCATCGACTACTCTATAATAGTCTTTCTTCTCTTTTTGTTTATCCATATCAATAATAAATTGATCTGCAAGAGAAACTTCAGGTTCTTTGAATACACTTTTCTTGGTTGTTACAAAACTATCTTCATTTACATAAATCAAACCTATCATTACAACATCTGTAACCCCAATTGCTCCAACTACGATAACAAACACAATTTTGTTGAAGTATTTTTTAGTATATGCCCATGTAATTCCTGTAGCTAAACCAATAAATAATAATGAACGTAGTAAACTTGATGTCAAAGCACCTGCTCTAGCATCATGTACCAAGTAAAACACGTCTAACACCTGCTCATTCCAAGCATTTAATTGTGCTGGTGGTAATTGTTGTCGTTGTGCTGGCGGTAACTGTTGCTGTTGTCTTTCAAAAGCTTCGGCAATATTCTGAA
>JAKVCT010000195.1 GCA_022448995.1 Saprospiraceae bacterium | reverse complement strand
TTTGCGCTGCACTTCGTTAAAAAGCCTCGTGATAGCGGTGCTATCCCTGCGTTTTTCGCCTCGTTCAGCATCAAAAATTCTTGTGAATTATTATAAAATTAATTATGTCCACCTACTTACATTAATTTAGGTTTTTTAAAAATTGTAAAAAGGAAGTTTTTTAAAGTAGTTAACTAGATACTGTACAAATCGTTGAAAGCCAATGATCATAGTTCTTTTTGTGTTCCCCTAGCTCCACTATAAATCTTAAACGAAGCTTTATCTTGACTTCCAAGCACTTATCGGTTAATATACTATCTACGCTTAAACTACTGTGAGTAATTAAATTATTTGGACTCTAAGGTAAAATCTTTTTTCTAAGAAAAAATAACTTATCCACAAATAATCTTATATTATACAAGTAGATCAGTATATTTGTAAGTACTCTTATTACATCGTAATCTATACATATTATCTTCAAAAGTCCGAATTTGTATTTATGGAAAAAGAAAAAATAGTTGTTAAAAAAAAGGAAATTGTCCCTAAAAAAAGAAAAACATATACACCTGAGGAGTTAGCAGAAGCTATCGAAAAGAATAAGTTTATTTATGACGATTATTTTGATTTTAACTTCATCAAATCTATTAACAATGAAATGTTCCAGATTTTAGATGATATTTATTTTCGGCCAGAGTATATCGGTTTTGACAATTTACCTAAACGAAATAATCCTGATCGACCTGTAATTTTGGCGAGTAATCATTCGGGGATGGCCTTTCCTTGGGATGCAATGGTCTTTGGATGTGGACTCTATAAAAGACATGGATACAATGAGAAGGATAAACTAAGGGTAATGGTTTCGCCATTACTTTCCAAGACCCCAATTATGCATCCTTATCTGATGGAAGGAGCTTGGAAAATGGCAGGTGGTGTAGATGCAACCTATCTCAACTTTGAAACCATGATGCAATATCAAGAAGGTAACTTATTGATCTATCCTGAAGGTGTACCTGGTATTGGTAAGGGATTCAACCGCAAATATCAACTACAACGTTTTGCGACTTCTTTTGTACGGATGAGCTTAAAATATCGTACAGACATTGTTCCATATTCTACTGTAAACGCTGAATATGTAGCTCCATTCTTGTATAGTTTTCCTTCTGTGAATCGGGCGTTCAATAAACTTGGGATTCCTTTCTTTCCAATTGGACCATTGACCCTATTTTTAATTTTTCCTTTTGCCTTTTATTTATCTTTTCCTGCCAAAATGCATTTTGTTAGAGGAAATCGTCTAAAACCCTATGAGTGGACTGATAAACCGTATGAGGAAATGACAGAAGATGAGATTAACGCTATTCGAGACCGTGTAAAAGCAGAAATGCAAAAAGACTTGGATGCTGCTGTCCAACAATATGGCAAACAACCTTATAAGATTGGTGAATTTTTAAAAAATATTGGTAAAAATATTCTTAAATTCCCCCTGACGACTCCCTTAGGCTGGATGTTTCTCTTTCATGAATACGAGCGTCAATGGTGGAAAGGTGGAAAAGATGGTAAACCTATCAAGCTGCACAAACAATTTGGTTTGGGAACTTCGGTTTGGTACGCTATCCGTAACCCTATTACACTAGCTTACTTCATACCCATTTTAGGGTGGATCATTCTCATTATATATGGAAACTGGAAATGGAAACGTCATCGCAAATGGAGAAAGGAATTGATGGATACAAAAATGAAGATTGAAGATGTTAAATAAATACCTTATCACCAGTACACTATTATTATCATTATTTGTCTTATTGGCTTGTGAGGATTATCCTCCCACTCCCAAAAACAGTACAACTTCTGCTAATACTACGACTAAAGAGTTTGTAGAAGAAGATTTAAGCTACAATGGAAAACCATTAGTTTTGACCAAACATGCACGTTGTCGAATGGATTGCCGTTTTATTGATGCTTATGAAATCAACGAAGTCTTGCAGCAGAATAAAATTAATGAACGTAAAACTAAACGTGAGGCAAAGCCTTGTCCTTCTATTGCTTATGAAGGCATAACTAGAGATGGTCAACATGCTAGAGTTATTATTGGAGCTTGTGACCAAAAATCACCTGTTGTTATTACGGTTATTGACCTGAAAAATGAGTATCAATGTGCTTGTAAGTAAAGAAATTTACAGAACAAGCCCTTAATTGATGTATTAATATAGGAGTATACGAGCTAAATACTCTGTAACATAAATTCTTAAATAATTTCTATGCGTATCTTTTTACGGATTTCTGCGTCCTGTCCTCCCCATTGTAGCCACGGCTATAAGGCTCCGGGAGTCCTTAAAATCCATCAAAAATATACTCTAGAAGTTATCAATTACTTTTGTTACAGAGTACTAAATCCTACATACAAAACACAATCAAATAAATATGAGAATATTAGTGGTCTCTGCTACACACTTTGAGATATTACCGTTATTAAAGTATCTAAAGGAAAATTTTGATCAGAATGATGCATTCATCTATCAAAAAAAAGATGTAGTTATACAAGTGTTAATCACAGGAGTAGGACTGATGCATACGGCTTTTGCCCTAGCATGGGCGCTCAAAGGAACAAGGATAGACCTAGTACTTAACCTGGGAATAGGAGGAGCATTGAATTCCGACTTCCAGATAGGGGAGGTCTACAATATTGTAAGTGAACAACAGGCTGATCTAGGTGTGGAAGAAGCAAATGGCTCCTTCACGGATTTGTTTGAACTAGAGTTACTTGACAGGAACCAAACGCCATATATTAATGCAAAATTATACAATCCTGAGGTTAGTTCATTCAAATTTTTACCAACGGCAAAAGGAGTTTCAGTCAACAAAGTACATGGAAATAAGCTAAGTATCCAGCAGCTTAAGGCAAAGTATGATGCAGATATAGAATCTATGGAAGGAGCAGCTGTATTCTATGCTTGTTTACAAGCAGGAGTACAATTTTTGCAGATACGGTCTGTTTCTAACTATGTAGAAGAACGTAATAAAGAAAATTGGAATATTCCTTTAGCAATCGAACAATTAAATAAAACGGCTACTAACCTTTTAGATATTTTTTGCAATACTTAGTCATAAAAACATCAATGCACCATCATGAAATCATAGTTCGTTTATTTTTTAATTTTAACTGACTTGAGCTCTTCGGGGTTGTTATTGATTGATAATCAATTTTTTACAAAAAATACGAACTATTGGTAAAAGATTCAGCTAATTAACTCATTAATCTTAGGCTCTAAGACCTAAGCCACTATTGACTAAGAGCTTGTCTAAAATTAGAATTTTGAATAATATGATTATGATAAATTTAGACAAGCTCTAAATCTATTAGAATTCATGAAGCGGATTTATACATTTATTTATTTAATAGGGATAATATTTTTAAATAGTTTGAATACTACAGCGGCTCCTGTTTATACGAACTTATCTATCCCTTATCTCATTCTAGCTAATCAAGGCACACCTAATACATTGGATATAGATATTGATGGAAATACAGATGCTGAGTTTAGGATTATCAATGATTATAATCCACTAACACAGACTGGAAATATGCGTGTTGAACTCATGGGGGGACAGTCTCCTGATGTAGTCGTTGATGCTTCGGGAAAGATAGCCTGTCTACAAAACTATACTGCAATTGGGTTTTCTAGCAATTTTTCCCAACAAGCCATTGCCTCTCAAATCATTCTTTATGACAGCACCTATCAAAGCTGGAGAACCAATGAAGATCGAAATATTGGATTTCGTTTCGAGATTGGGCAAGATTCTTTTTATGGTTGGATTCGTATGCACATGGATACAAGTAACTATAGTCTTTTAGTCACAGGATGGGCATATGAAGATATTCCTCATGCCAATATAGATGCAGGAGAAGTATTCGTAACAGCAATTGATGTATACAATGTAGATAACCAGTATTATATTGACATGCCAGGCGCTTATCTACAACTAAAAACTTCTATTCTACCAATCGAAGCTACCAATCAAGGAGTCACTTGGACAACTAGCAATTCTAGTATAGCTACTGTGAGTTCTAATGGATGGATTTACGCTCTTGATGATGGTGTTGTAGCGATTCGAGCTACAGCCAATGATGGTTCAGGGAGTTTTGAAGAGGAGTTGATTACCATTACCAACCAGACAATCCCTGTTATGGTGACAGGGGTGCAGATATCAACTATCTCAGGGAATAATTTTATTAATACTGATGCTGGAACCTTACAAATGCAAGCATCTATTACGCCTACAGATGCGACCAATCCTTATGTCTTGTGGTCAGTTTCTGATTCAACAATAGCAACTATTCACCAACTTACAGGATTACTTCAAGCACAAAATAATGGAGAAATTTGGGTCTATGCAACTTCTAATGATGGAACTAATATAACGGACTCTATGCGGATTTATATTAATAATCAGGCAATTGTATTGGCTACATCTATCACTGTTTTAGGTGAAAATGGACAAAACACAATTACCCTGGCTAATGCTAGTCTACAAATGGAAGCTTTTGTTTTTCCTACAACAGCTACAATTACAGATGTAGTTTGGTCAGTGGATAATCCTAATTTAGCCTATATTAGTACTGATGGAGTATTGTATGCACAAAGCGATGGAATAGTAGAAGTTAGGGCTTTGGCAACAGATGGTTCTGGAGTCAGTGGAACCAAAGCTATTTTAATAGCTAATCAACCTGTCAGTACAAATCGTACAATTGATGAAAATTTAATCAGCATATATCCAAATCCTAGTCGTTATTTTACATACGTACAATTAAATAAACCATACCTTGTTCATACTTGGCAAATATTAGACATTAAAGGGAGGGTCTGTCTGAAAGGAACACCATCTACATATACACAACGTTTAGAAATTCCTGTACAGCAGTTACCCAAGTCAGTATATCTATTACAAATTTACTTGGATGAATGCAATAAGCCTATTCTAAAAAGCATTATAGTAGAATAAGGTTTTTTCTTATCATTATTTTAATCAAGTCCACATGTAAAGATTATGTAGAATATCTATTCTTATAATTATTCTAATACAGTTGCATTTATTTCGAGCATGTCTAAAATTAGTGTATTTGTCAATATCAGTACTATTTTAACTCTGAAGGGCTTGGCAAAGTTAAAAGACTGATTAAACTTACTTCGAAGAGTCCTTTGGAGTTAAATACAAAATAATTTTGACTAGCTACTTAAGTAGGTGGACGTAATTAATTTTATAATAATTCACAAGATTTAACTTCGTTGAGCCCTTCGGGGTTAAATACAAATTAATTGTGGCTAGCTACTTACTTATTTATCTATTAAAAAAACCATAGTTTATGCTAATTTTTTGACTTCTCGTAGATGAGTTTCAAAAAATAATTTCTATACATTAAATTTTATTCACTAATTTTTAGAGCAAAAAATTTCCTAATACGGAATTGAACCGGAAATCTCAGGGTAAAATGAAGTGACTTGTGGCAGCATCGAAGCAAAAAACTCATAGACTCAACAGAACAAAACTGTAATGAGCCTATTGGACGAATAGTAGTGTAGATAATGTCACAATAAATAAGACTTTGACTTTAGCCAGTAGATATTCCTCAAACTGTAGGAGATCCCAAATCTATTTTGCTCTTTCCACTCCTAAAAGTTTCATTATGACTCTAAGACAAACATTCTTTTGTTTTCTTTGTCTGACAGGTTTTGCTTTTTGGAACACTTCCATGCTGCGGGCACAAAGCAATACTTCGCCTTGGCAGGAGGTTCTCGAAGATCAAATTCCCAAACAAAACGCAGATAGGCATATTACGCCTACAGAGTTTCGAACCTACAAACTGGATTTAGTTGAGCTAGAGGCAGTTTTGAGAGAAGCTCCGCGGCAACGTACACCTATCGCAAGTATTTCAAAAACTTTACTTGAGTTACCTTTACCTGATGGTCGGATCAAGACATTTGATATTGTCGAATCTCCCATTATGGAGCCAGAGCTTGCACAAAAGTTTCCAGACATTAATACATATGCTGGTGTAGCAGTCGATGATCCTGGAATGTATGTACGCTTTGACTTAACACCACAGGGTTTTCATGCAATGATTATGATTGCTGGAAAAAGTACGGTGTATATTGATCCATACTATTTCAATGGAGATCGCGATCACTATATTGTCTATGATCGTGAACACTTTCGACCAGCTTCGCCTAAAAATTTTACTTGTCATGTGGGAGGAAGTTCTAAAGTAACCAACAAAAATTTTGTTGCGCCTAATATAAAGGCCTTTGGATCTTGTGAATTGAGAACTTATCGTATTGCTATTGCTGCAACAGGTGAGTATACTACTTTCCATGGAGGTACAGTAGCCTTGGCCCAAGCCGCTCAGGTAACTACCATGAATCGCGTAAATAGTGTATATGAGCGAGATATGGCGATTACAATGACAATTGTAGGAAATAATAATTTACTGATTTATACCAATGCAACAACCGATCCATATACGAATGGTGCTCCAGCTACAATGATTGCAGAAAATCAAACTAATGTGGATGCTATAATTACACCTGCTAACTATGATATTGGGCATGTCTTTGGTACAAATAGTGGAGGTCTAGCAGGTCTAGGCGTTGTTTGTGCTAATGGAGCTAAGGCACGAGGAGTAACCGGTAGTGGAGCTCCTGTGGGAGATCCTTTTGATATTGATTATGTAGCACACGAGGTAGGTCACCAGTTTGCTTGTAATCATACTTTTAATAACGCTTGTGGGGGGAATCGTAACAACGGTACTGCTTATGAACCAGGTAGTGGATCTACTATTATGGCTTATGCAGGAATTTGTCCTCCAAATATTCAGTTTAATAGTGATGATCATTTTCATGGAGGAAGTTTAGAGGAGATGGGGGCTTTTATCACAGGTGGTGGACATACTTGCCCAGTGACAACGGCACTGAGTAATAATCCTCCTGTAATTACAGCAACAGGTCCAACAGGTTTGGGGGGAACTTATAATATTCCTGCTTCTACACCTTTTGCATTGACTGCAACGGCTTCAGATCCTGATGGAAATACTTTGACATATTGTTGGGAGCAAATGGATAATGATATTTCTACACAAGCTCCTGTAGCAACATCTACAAATGGACCTAATTTTCGTTCCTTTTCACCTAGCTTAGATAATACGCGTTATTTTCCAAATTTAGCAGACCAATTAGCTGGAATTACTCCAACTTGGGAGGTCTTATCTAGTGTTACACGTGATTATGCTTTCCGTGTTACCGTACGTGATAATGCTGCAGGTGGTGGATGTAACGAACACCAAGACTTAGTAGTCAGCGTAGATGGTAGTTCTGGACCATTTATCGTTACTTATCCTAGTGCAACAGGTATTACTTGGACTGGAGCAACCAATGAAACTGTTACATGGGATGTCGCTAATACTGATCAAGCACCTGTAAGTTGTGCTAATGTCGACATCCTATTATCATTAGATGGAGGTTTAACTTATCCCACTGTCTTAGCTTCTAATGTACCTAATGATGGTTCTGAAGTTATCTCTGTTCCTAATACTGCTAGTACAACGGCTAGAGTAAAAGTTGTCTGTTCTGATAATATCTTTTATGATGTTTCTGATAATGATTTTACTATTGTTGTCGCTACTTTTGATTATAGTCTTACAACGACTAGTTCTTCCTTGGATATATGTCCTCCAACTAATGGTACATATTCAATTGATGTGGGAAGTATTGGTGGGTATATAGATCCAGTAACCCTAACAGTAACTGGAGCTCCTACTGGAGTAACTACTGCTTTTGTACCGAGCCCTGTAACACCAGGTAATACAAGTGCTTTAACTATCTCTAATACAGCCACTGCTACTCCAGGTACTTATACACTGACAGTTACAGGAAATAGTACTTCAGGTATAAAGACCTTAACTTTAACATTGAATATTATTGACACAAATGCACCAACATTAGCAACCCCAACCAATGGAGCTACCAATGTAAATCCTGCAACAATGACATGGGGAGCTATTGCTGGGACAGGAGTAACTTATGATATAGACATAGCTTCAGACCCCAGTTTTGGAACAATTGTAGAAAGTGCTACAGGCTTGATTGCCACTTCTTATACTGCATCTAGCTTAGTACCCAATACAACCTATTATTGGAGAGTACGTTCTAACACTAGTTGTGGAGCTTCTGCTAATTCTACAACCTTTTCATTTACTACAGATGCTTGTGTTATTATAGCAAGTGCCAATGTGCCAATTACTATTCCGAATAATGCTACTTCTACACAAACTTCCAATCTAAGTGTGGGCTTTTCTGGTACAATTACAGATATTAATGTAGTAAGTCTATCAGGTACACATACTTATATTGAAGATCTAAGTTTTGATTTGGCTTCTCCTGCAGGAACAAGCGTAAATCTATGGTCAAATATATGTACTAATCAGAATGATTTTGATGTTAATTTTGACGATGCCGCAGCAGCAGGTGCTTTACCTTGTCCTCCAGTTGGAGGTGGAACTTACCAACCACAAGGAGCAAGTACACTAGCGGACTTTAATGGAGAGGATCCTTCAGGTACGTGGGTTTTGACCTTTAGTGATAATTTTGCACAGGATGGTGGAGAGTTACAATCTTGGGGGCTAGAGGTTTGTATAAGTGCTCCTAGTTGTGCAGTTGCAGCAACTTCGACTGATGTTACTTGTAATGGTGGTAATGACGGTACAGCTACAGCTTCTCCATCAGGCGGAACAGGACCATATACTTACTTGTGGTCAAATGGACAAACTACTCAAACGATCACGGGCTTGGTAGCAAATACTTATATTGTAACAGTTACGGATAATACAGGATGTACTGCGACTACTAGTGTTGCCGTTGCAGACCCTACAGCGCTTACGGTTACGGCTACTGCAACTGATGTTGCTTGTAATGGTGGTAATGATGGTACAGCTACAGCTTCTCCTGCAGGGGGAACTGCTCCATATACCTATACATGGTCTAATAGCCAAACTACTCAGGTTATTACTGGCTTAGTAGCCAATACTTATGATATAACCATTACTGACGATAATGGATGTTCAGCTAATACTAGTGTTGTTGTTGCTGATCCTACGGCAATTACTGCGACTTCAGCATCTACAGATGAGAGTTGTGCAGGAAATGATGGTACAGCAACAGTAGCAGCATCAGGTGGAACAGGAGCATACACTTACTTATGGTCAGATGGACAAACCACGGCAACGGCAACAGGTCTAACTGCTGCAACTTATACTGTAACTATAACAGATGTAAATGCCTGTACAGATGTACAAACAGTTGTAGTGAATGATGGCTGTATACCTTGTACCTTAACAGCGTCTACGATTGGTAATGATGTTGATTGTAATGGTGGAAATAATGGTACTGCATCTGCATCTCCTGCCAATGGATCAGCACCATACACTTATTTATGGTCAAATGGACAGATTTCACAAGCAATTACAGGCTTGGTAGCTAATACATATACGGTAACAATTACAGATAATAGTGGATGTACAGCTACTGCTACGCAAATTGTTAGTGAACCTGCGGCAATTACTGCGACTTCAGCATCTACAGATGAGAGTTGTACAGGAAATGATGGTACAGCAACAGTAGCAGCATCAGGTGGAACAGGAGCATACACTTACTTATGGTCAGATGGACAA
>JAKVCT010000194.1 GCA_022448995.1 Saprospiraceae bacterium | reverse complement strand
TGCCACCACCGCTATCACGAGGCTTTTTAACGAAGTGCAGCGCAAACCTCGAAGAGCTCAACGCAGTTAAAAGGCTGATTAAATTTGCTTCGCAGAGCCCTTCGGGGTTAAATACAAATTAATTGTGGCTATCTACTTATATAGTTTGTAAGTTTTTAACTGCGTTGAGTCTGAAAGGCTCTGCGAAGCAAAAATTAAAAAATCAAGGAACTATCAAGGATATATATACAGTACAAAAATTGGGCACCTTTTTGAGTCTACTACTCAACAAAGAGCTTATCTGAATAGCAAAAAGACTCTTTTCCTCATAGATCCTTTGTATTTTCCATTTACATTCTAGTATTTATTTTGTACCTTGCTCGGTAGTCTCTGTAGGTTTTAACAGTATTAAAAGTATTAATCTTGGAAAGGTCTAGAGGCAAAGCCAACTTATGGCAAGCTCTGTTCCCCCTAACTATTCTAAGCAAAAAAGACAGAGAGGATCGAGAAATAGACCAAGAATATTCTATTTTTTAGATTATAAATATTTTATAACAAAATCCATCAAATATATGAAAATTTCTAGTTTATATCTAATAGTTTTTACATTACTTTTTAGTGCCCCCCAATCTATTTTGGCTCAAAATAAACTAAAGAAAAACAAATATATCCAAAAGCTATCTCAAGAGTTGCAACCTGTGGCTATCAAAGAATTACAGTTGTCTTGTGATTGCTATCAAAAATATGATATTGATGTAAATAGTTTAGAAGATGTAGTAACAGTCGTAGAAAAAGATATTCAACAACTCTCTACTGTTTTAAACTCTAGCAAAAACCAAGAGGAAATTCAAACTGCCAAAAGAGCACTCTATACATCTATGAGTAGTCTAAAGACAAAGCAGGATAATTTGGAAAACTACTTTATAGATCTAAATGAATGTGCTAATAATAAAGAGAGTGTACTAACAGAGGAAGAACTTAAATTGAGTTCGGAAGTTCAAACTCAACTGAATAAGATCAGAGATGATCTAATAGAAAATCTGGATAAGGACGATAAATTAAAAAAGCAATATGAAATAATCAATGACATATTTGCATTCTGTCCTACTGCAATAAAGGTGATTAATCTTACTGCTAATATGGAGGATCTAGAACAAAAACATCAGAATGTAATGAATGCTTATTATGCTTATCAAGCTGCTTCTAAAGATCACCCTTATATCCAAAAACTAGCTGAAGATCTGCGTCTAATTGCATTTAGAGAAATAGATATGCATTGTGATTGTGTACATGAACACCAAGGAGATTTGGATCTGATCAATAGTAATCTAAAAACGCTAGATGACCAAATAGCGGCATTGGATGCAAGTTTGGATGCAAATGAATTAGAAAAAGCTAAAAAGCTTAGGAGACAACTGGATCTAGATAGTGAAGAAATGGCAGAGAATGGTGTTTTGGGTCTGGATTTAGAAAAACATATGGAAAAATGTAGAAGTTTAAAAATGGCTGAATTCAATCCTGAAGAGCGAGAGTTAATTGTGGATGCTAAAGAAAAAATGAATGAAATAATTTATAAAGATTTGAGTAATCCAAGTGCTGAAAGTATGCTCAAAATAGATCAGGATACACGCAAAGCTATTTATCATTATTGTCCGAGAATGATTCAATTTATTGATTTTTCGGTCTATATCAACCGTTTAAGAGAGATTGATCATACTGTTTTGGAGAAATATCGCAACAAAACTGGTGAAGAAGACTAATACTAATCTAAAATCAGTATCCATCTTCTGCTAGATTGATCCTACTTTTGAGTAAGAGGACAAAAGTAATCGTAGAATACGATGTATATAGTGTAAAGGCCTAAGAACATCTACATAAAAAGTCCCTATCGGTAAAGATCTGATAGGGACTTTTTAATTTATTGCCTAATTAACCTTGGCATCCAAAAGTATCTTTTTCAATTCATTCAGTTTCATCATACAATCAATTGGTGTCATTATATTGAGATTGAGCTCCTCCAATTGCTCCTTAATTTTCTCTAGATTCGGATCGGCAGCCGCTTCAAAAAAGCTGAGTTGCATAGCTGGTGCAGAAATCTTCTCCACACGCTCACTTAAGTCTTCCTTATCAATATTTTTTTGCTCCAATTGAGTCAAAATTTCATTTGCACGCTCCACAATATAACGAGGCATACCTGCCATTTGTGCTACATGGATTCCAAAACTATGCTCAGAACCTCCTGCTTGTAATTTTCTCAAGAAAATGACCTTATTCCCAACTTCTCTAGTCGAGATATGGAAATTTTTAATTCGAGGAAAACGCTCTGCTAATTTATTCAACTCATGATAATGAGTAGCAAAAAGTGTTTTGGGTGTCGCAATTCCATTGCTATGCAAAAACTCTGCAATCGACCAAGCAATCGAGATACCATCATAAGTACTTGTTCCCCGCCCAATCTCATCCAAAAGAATCAAACTTCGCTCAGAAATATTATTGAGAATACTTGCTGTTTCGTTCATTTCTACCATAAAAGTAGACTCTCCAGAAGAAATATTATCAGAAGCTCCTACACGTGTAAACACCTTATCTATGATACCTAATTTAGCTTCAGTAGCTGGCACAAAAGATCCCATTTGAGCCATCAAGCAAATCAAGGCAGTTTGGCGCAATAGAGCAGACTTACCAGCCATATTGGGCCCTGTAATCATAATAATTTGTTGACTCTCATTATCCAAATAAATATCATTGGGGACATAGGATTCATCCAACTTCATTTGGGTTTCTATCACAGGATGTCGCCCAGCTTTGACTTGTATAGTCAAAGAATCATCCATTTGGGGCTTGCAATAATTTTGCTGTGTAGCCACCTTTGCCATAGACATCAAACAATCTAATTGAGCAATCAAATTGGCATTTTGCTGAACAGGACGAATGTATTCCATCAAGGCAGTTACAAGCTTGGCAAACAATGTTTGCTCCAAGACGATAATTTTTTCTTCTGCTCCTAAAATCTTAACTTCCAGCTCTTTAAGTGCTTCTGTAATATAACGCTCCGAACCCGTTAGGGTCTGTTTACGCACCCAATTATCAGGAACCAAACCCTTATTTTTGTACTTATTGGTAACCTCTAAATAGTAGCCAAAGACATTATTGAAACCAATTTTCAGATTATCAATTCCTGTTTTTTTAGCTTCTGTTTGTTGTATTTTTAATAGATGTTCTTTAGAGTTATTCACAATATCTCGTAGTTCATCTAGTTGTTCATCAATACCATCTGCCATTACTCCACCTTTGTCCAACTTGACTGGAGGCTCCGCCAACAACTCTTTTGCGATGCGCTCTTGAATAATTCGACAAGGTTGCAAACGCTCTGCAATAGATTCTAACTGTGTATGTCCAGACTGTGCCAAACGCGTTTTGATCGGAATAATTGCCAGCAAAGCTTTTTCCAGCTGCTTGACCTCTCTTGGATTGATTTTACCCAAAGGTACCTTTGAGATCAAACGCTCCAAATCTCCCATCAAGCGAATCTGCTGGTCTAACAATTCGTTCATCTCAGGATTTTGCATAAAATAATCCACCATTTCATGGCGACCTTCTATTTTAGCTCTGTTTTTTAGTGGCAACAAAATCCATTTTTTCAACAGGCGTGTTCCCATTGGAGAAACCGTTCCATCCAAAATCTGGCTTAGAGAAATTCCGTCAGGATGTGTAGAATGCACCAATTCTAAGTTGCGAATCGTAAACTTATCCAACCACACATAACGATCTTCATGGATACGTGTGATTGTGGTAATATGCTTGAGATTGGTATTCTCAGTTGTAGCAACATAATGCAAGACGGCTCCTGCTGCAATCTGTGCCAATTCCAGATCCTCTACTCCAAATCCTTTTAGGGAAATGGTATTAAATTGTTGCAACAGCTTCTCACGTGTGTAATCTATCGCATAAATCCAGTCATCTATTCCATAAGTATAGGACTGTTCAGTCAGAAATTTATTCAAATTATCTTGTCTACCCTTGGCATAAATCAACTCTGATGGTCGGAAACTCTGCAAGAGCTTATCAATGTAAGCAGTACTACCTTCGCTCACCAAAAATTCACCCGTAGAAACATCCAACAATGCTAATCCCAACTGATTTTTCTTGCCTAAATGCAAGGAAGCTAGATAATTATTGCTTTTATGATCTAAAATTGTATCATTAATTGTTACTCCAGGAGTTACGATCTCTGTTACACCACGCTTTACCAACTTCTTCGTCTTACTTGGCTTCTCCAGTTGATCACAAACAGCTACTCGGTAGCCAGCTTGCACCAATTTGGGCAAGTATGTATCCATAGAATGATGTGGAAATCCTGCTAATTCTGTCTTAGAACCACCATTATTTCTTGCGGTTAGAATGATTCCTAAGACATTAGATGCAGTGATAGCATCCTGTCCAAAGGTCTCATAAAAATCGCCGACTCTGAATAGCAAAATAGCATCAGGATACTTTAGTTTCATGGCATTATATTGTGCCATTAAAGGAGTAACCTTATTGGTTTTCTTATTTTTCGATGTAGATTTTCTAGCCAAGGTTTCTTTTCTTTATCTATAAACAAAATAATTACAAATATAGTACTTTTTACGTTTTTTTTAATAAAAAGTTTATATTTTTAAACTATAAGTTGTTTCAAAATTGTTTTTAGTTTTAGAATTTTGCCTTATTCCTTCTAAGGTATTATTTTTGTCTGCTCTACAAATCACCTTAGTCCAGAGGTTTTTACTAGGTACACTGTAATACCAATCCGTGTAAGAGAAGTATATCATTAATGATCATTATATTCTATAGATGAAAATCCAATTACAAGCATCAGATTTAGGTTTATTTAAGCAAAAAATACTGTACTGGCTCAATCAAAATTTTGATCCACAAGCCCCGATTTGTTATTTAGATAATAATCAACATCATTCCTTGTTAGATTCCAATCCAAAAGGTTATGAATGCATTGTTGGAGTTGGTGCAGCACAGAATATTGAACTTTTAGAACATGCCCCTGATAATCTTGGAAAGCTTCAAGAGTTTGCGAAAGCGAATCAAGGACAATGGATTTTAGGGAGCTTATCTTACGATTTAAAAAATGATATAGAGAACCTATCTTCTCAGAATGAAGATCAGATACAATGGGCCTTAGCACATTTTTTTGTGCCACAGACATTGATTTTATTATATAAAGACTCAAGTATTGAAATTCAAAGCCAAGTAGCTGAGCCTACTTCTATCTATGAAGCTATTCAAAAAACGGTGCCTTTTGTTTATGCTGAATCAGAAGATCAATCTATTCATTTGTCACCAAAGGTTCCTAAACAGAACTACTTGAATACAGTTGATCGTATTCGAGAACATATTATCGCAGGTGATTTGTATGAAATGAATTATTGCCAAGAGTTTTATACCAAGAATGCTCCTACTTCTTTAAATCCATTCCAATTATTTGAACGCTTAAATCAAACTACCCAAACTCCTTTTGCAAGTTTTTACCATTGGCAACAGCGTTTTTTGTTGTGTGGTAGTCCAGAGCGTTTTATCAAGAAAACAGGACAAAAACTGCTTGCTCAACCCATCAAAGGTACGATCAAAAGAGGGAAAACAACCATCGAAGATCAAGCATTACAAAAGCAGCTTTATGAGAGTATAAAAGACCGTGCAGAGAACGTTATGATTGTGGATCTAATGCGTAATGATTTGACAAGGATCTGTGAAACTGGAACCATTGAAGTCCCCGAACTTTTTGGGATTTATCCTTTTGCTCAAGTCTCGCAAATGATTTCTACCGTAACGGGTCAATTAAAAGCTGATTTGGATTGGGTGGATGTGATCAAGCATACTTTTCCGATGGGTTCCATGACAGGTGCGCCTAAGATTATGAGTATGCAGTTGATTGAAAAATATGAAGCTAGTCGAAGAGGTTTGTATTCTGGTTCGGTGGGTTATATTACACCTGATGGCGATTTTGATTTTAATGTAATTATCAGAAGTTTGCTCTATAATTCTATCCATAACTATTTATCCTTAATGGTTGGCGGAGCTATTGTCTATGATTCTATTCCTGAGTTGGAATATGAAGAATGTTTAACCAAGATCAAGGGTTTATTAGAAGTATTACAGAGTGAAGTCAAAACAACTTAAATGAATTATTTATTTCTAAATAAAATTTTTCTTCTTCCTTTAAGTTTCTGTTTATTGCTCCTTGCTTGCAATAGACAAAATGTTTCTACACCAGTTGCAACCTCTCAAGAAGCACCAAACTTTGGTCAGATTGTACCAAAAATAGATGATAAAGCAGCGTTTATCTATCAAGATAAACAAGGTAATTACTGGTTTTCAGATCGATCAACAAGTCTTTATAAATATGATGGTCAGGCAATTACCCTCTTTACTAAAACGGATGGTTTGGTTGATAATTTAATTATAAAAGTACAAGAAGATCGAGAAGGAAAACTCTATTTTGATACACCTTCAGGTATTGCTCAATTTGATGGAAAATCATTTAAAACCTTAGAGGTGGTTCAAGTAGGTTCTAATAAAAACGAATGGAAATCACAGCCTGATGATTTGTGGTTTAGTATGGGTTGGAATGCCAAAGGTGTGTATAGATTTGATGGAGAAAGCTTGTACTATTTAGAATTCCCTAAAAGTCCTTTGGAGGATGATTTTTATGCTAGACATCCTAATGTTTCCTTTAGTCCTTATGGCGTTTATGAAATTTATAAAGACAAGAAGGGACGTCTGTGGTTTGGAACTTCAAACATGGGAATCTATCGTTATGATGGTCAACAGATCGATTGGATGCATGAAGAACATTTGACAACTATACCTCAAGGCGGCAATTTTGGAATCCGCTCTATTATTGAAGATAAAAAGGGTAATTTTTGGATTTGTAATAACAAGTATAGATACCAAATTATAGGTCGAAAATCTAGTAATAGAATAGTACTTCCTCGAGTATTTTACCAACGAATTGATGGTATACCATTAGAGGAAACTCAATATTTTTTAGCTATGATTGCTGATCAAAATAAGGACTTATGGATGGTGAATATGGAAGGTGTCTGGAGATATGATGGCCGGGAGTTAATTCCCTATACCATTGAAGATAGTAATGTCCAACCTCAGTCTATCGCTGTGGATAATGAAGACGGAATTTGGATTAGTACACAGGAACATGGTGGTTATAAATTGGATGGAAGTATATTTAAAAAAATCAAATTATAATACAGAACTAAGTAAGTGGGTGGACATAATTAAGTTATAGTTAACCCCGAAGGGCTCTGCGAAGTAAACCTCCCTAAAATAAGTTAATATAATCTAAAATTCTAATACTCATATTCATATACATCATCTTCATATATATATTCTGTATGATGTTTTTCAAGCGGCAACTTTATACATGGTAATTTTATATATTCAAAATTTAGATCATCAGATTTATAAGCTCCAATTACTTCGTCTTTATAATGTTGTTTTTCCTTCATAGTTTTAAAAAAAGTACTTGTTATTTCTGAAGCAAGTTCAGACAACTCAATGCTTGAATATTTATTAACAATACCTTCTTTTACATTCAAATACACCCCTAACAATAAATCCTCACTTGCCAAAATAAAACTTCCACTACTTGCATCCTTAGAGATCCCTTTCATACTTATAATATTGGTATAACCCAAGTCCAAATCGATTACATTATTTTTTAACATATTGAGTATAATCCAAGAACTATTTTTTGAGATGTAGGGAACTCCTGCATCTAATTCGTATACTGATAAACATTCTTCTTTGGTACTATTTTCTTCCTTTACCTTAACATCTTGAATCAATTTAACGGGTGCAGAAACAGAACTGCCATACATCAGTGTATTGTAAAGATTTAATTGTGCTAGAATGGGTAATTCTATATCTCCAAAATAATAATCTATTTTCTGTCGATTATCTGCTGTTTTGATTGGTAAATTTAAGTCTTCCCACATTGTCTCGAATGGTTCTACAGAGTTTTTATTCTTCAAGATAAATCCCACTACAGTTCTATCTCCACGTTTTAGGCTCTCTAGGAAACTCACTTTTTTTGATACAGAATATTCGTTGTATGGATTCTCAATATAGTAATCCTCCTCTAAACCAAATCGCTCATATCCTTTTTCAAGAATATTTTTTGGATGGATTTTCATACATGGATTATATCCTGATATTTCTATTGCGAATACATAATATAGCGGATAAATAAGAGATCCAACGGGTTGTTTTGCCTCTTCTACGAAGTCGAGCAGCGGGCGTTTTTTAGTATCATGATAACAAGCTACCAACTGTTTTTCGTGACTAATTCCCAAAGCATTGATTTCTAAATCAGGATGATCTTTAGTAAATTGTTTAGCTATTTTTTCTAATGTTTCTTGTGCTTTGGTATCAATAGGATTTAAAACAACTTCTTTTTTGTGCTCGATTAGATATTCTCCATAATAATCCAACACTCCTTCTATTTTCAATCGTTTATCTATATACTTTTCCTGTTCTTTTTGGGCTGTTGATTTATGTCCAAATTCATCTGTAATAATGATAATAGTCTCTGTTTTACTGATTGTTTCTTGCCCCTGAGAAGATTGGCTACTACCTGTATTGCAAGCCATCATGACAAAAAGAATAAAAATTATTGATTCTATCTTCCAAATCATAAGTCTTATTTTTAAAAGATCAACAAACTATCAACTTTAAGATAAGTATTTTTTCTCTTTTCTGACAATATAAGTAAAGTTAGCAATTCCATAATTTAGGTGATACAAGGAAAGTTTCAATTACTTTTTTGGATTAAGTCAAGGCATTTTATAAATTGAGTTCTAATTCTAATTTACTTAAACCTAAGATTAGTATGCTCTATTATTTAAACACATTCCTATTCTTAATAAGTGTGTTCACAATCAGTAATGCACAATTAGATGCCAAACAATTCAAACATATCAAACCTACAGAGGATTATGCTAATGTACATGTGGCGCCTGTCTATGCTGATGTAAATGCAAGTGTCTACATCATTTACATCAAAAAATTTGTTCCAAAACATGTCCACGAGTTTCACACAGAGATTGTAACCATACTAGAAGGAAAAGCTCGGATGTTTATGGATGGAAATATATTCAAAATAAAAAAAGGAGATCAAATCATCATTCCACAAGGCACGGCACATAGTGTTATCATAGATAGTAAAAAACCGTTAAAAGTGGTTTCTGTTCAAACACCTAAATTCTATGGAGAGGATCGTGTTTTCTTGGAGGATCCTGCAGATGGTCCATCCAAGGATTTCCAAAAATAGCTGCTTAATCCAATAAGTTTTAGAGGAAGATTGTATCTTGCTGAGATAATAATTGTATCTTGGATAAGTATAAATCTAGCACATACACCTCCCAAACATACTCCACCTATCAAGTTTATTATTCAAGTTAGTATTCTTTTTAGATGAATAAGTAGCTTCATTGCATCAAACTCATTGATTTTCTATGTTAAATTTAATTGTCAAATCACCTTCATTAGGAAATTGACTGATCTAATGATAAAATACCTTTGATTATGAAAAACACAATGTTTACCTTTCTCTTCTTCATTCTATTGGTAGGGACTAGTTTTGCTCAAAAAGAAAATACTAAAACCTATCCCAAATTAAAATTTAGAAGCTTTGTGCCTGTAGCCCCTATTG
>JAKVCT010000193.1 GCA_022448995.1 Saprospiraceae bacterium | reverse complement strand
TGCGAAGCAAACCTATCTACAAAAAGGCTGATTGAATTTACTTCGTAGAGCCCTTCGGGGTTAAATACAAATTAATTGTGGCTATCTACTTAGATACCTCATAATTAATATCAACCACTTTGATAAGAGCTGCAACAACTAGCAAGAAAGCAAAAGGATAAATTAACCAATATTTTTGGATGAATATGAAGAATGGTTTCCGTTTGTGAGTCTGTTTGTAGCTTAGTACAATGACATAGAAATGGAGCTTGAGTAGGGACATAAAAAAAGAGCGGTTCCACACGAAACGCTCAACCACACGCCCTTGCTTGCGTTAACACCTGGGGGATTAGTAGGAGCAGGATCTGTGTCCCACGCTCAGGCACAAATATAAGACCTAATTAGATTTCTGCAAACAAAAACTAGTTTTTTTTGATTTTTTCTTCAAAAAACATCAAAAAACGCCAGAAAATCGAATAATCAATCTCCTGACGTTCTGATTTCTTCTAAAAAACACTATTAGGCTGACACCTTTTGTAAAGTAGCATGAGTTGCATCTAAAATCTTACGGACACCCGCTGCATCTGCTGCCTGAGCATAAACTCTCAATACAGGTTCTGTACCTGAAGGACGAATCATCACCCATTCATCATCGCTCAAGTAAAACTTAAATCCGTCTATGGTTTCTGTTCGTTGTACTTCGTAATCACCAAAATGAGTATACAAACCATTCTTACAGTTATCTATAATTGCCCATTTTGTATCATTAGCTATATGTAAATCATCACGATCAAAAGCAAATTCACCGACTAGATCATACACTTCTTGAATCAACTCCTTGATAGATTTTCCTGTAATTGCCATAAATTCCATCAATAACAAGCCCATCCAAACACCATCACGCTCTGGAATATGTCCAGCAGTTGCAATTCCACCAGATTCTTCACCACCTACCAAAACAGGTTCTTTAGTCATGATTTCAGCAATATATTTGAAACCAATCTTAGTCACCTGACATTCCAAACCATACAATTCACACAACTTCTTCACCTTGTCAGTCACAGAGAACGTAACAATTACCTTCCCTTTCATTCCCTTGTATTTATGTAAATAATGGACTAGTAATAGTAAAATCTTGTGAGAATCTACAAATACTCCATCTTCATCATACATACCAATTCGGTCTGCATCGCCATCATTGGCCAAACCACAGTTGATGCTAGGATCAGATTTGATCAAAGCAGATAATTCACCTAGGTTTCGGTGAATTGGCTCAGGTGCTTGTCCCATAAAACTTGGGTTATAATCACAATGTAAAGGAACAATGTTTGTCAGAATGCGTTTCACTGCATTTTGACCTGCTCCATACATTGCATCATAAGCACAACGAATATTAGAATTGTTGATTTTCTCTAGATCAAAACTCTCCTCTACTGCTTTTACATACATTTCTTCCAAGTCTACATATTCCAACAAACCATTCTCTTCCATATTTGCTAAACTTGGTAATTCTTCTGTGACTAATGCATCTGGAATCAATGCTTCTACTGCAGCAATATCCTTAGGAATAGTTGGTCCTCCATAACTGGATTTTAATTTGAATCCATTATAAGAAGGTGGGTTGTGGCTTGCTGTAATGACAATCCCCATATAAGCTGATTTACTTACAACTCCCAAAGAAACCATTGGAGTACTTACAAAATCCTTGGCTAAAAATACCTTGATACCATGTGCTCCCAGTACACGGGCAGTAGCTTCAGCAAAGAGTTCTCCTGCAAAACGACAGTCATGTCCTAATACTACACTTGTTCCTCCATTTTGCTTTACCCATAACGCAGTAGCATAAGCTACTCTCTTTACATTATCTACCGTGTATTCTTTTGCGATAATGGCACGCCAGCCATCTGTTCCAAATTTGATTGTTATCATAAATTATTATATCTTTTTCGAATCTTAGAGATAGTCAAAAATACACAAAAATTAATATCTTTGTTTAGCTATTATAAGATAATAGTTCCTGACGGTGGGGGTTTTAATCAAGTTAACTACAAGCTTTGTTTATCACAAATTGATAATCAACCTTTTACAAAAAAACATTCTTCTCACAATAAAGATCTTTGACACTGACAGTCAGTTAGTTGCTAACTCTGAATAACATAGTATAGCTGAAGATGCATATAGTATTAAAAAGAGTTTATTCAAAATAAGTAGAGTCTAACCTTAAAATAGATTCTTTTCTAAATCATGGAGGATACATACAGACATAAGGGAATGCGTAAACGTTTGCTGGACGAAATCCAAGCAAAATATCACTATGCTCCCAAGGTTATAGAAGCTATGTATAAGATCCCTAGACACTTTTTTTTGGATGGTGCTTTTGAGGAATTTGCATATACAGATAAGGCATTTCCCATAGATGAACAGCAGACAATCTCACAACCTTCTACAGTAGCTTATCAAACACATTTGTTAGATATTTCTCCTCGTCAACATGTTCTTGAAATTGGAACAGGTTCTGGCTACCAAGCAGCAGTCTTGGCAGCAATAGGAGCTAGGGTCTATACAGTAGAGCGACACGAACAATTACATCTCAAAGCTAAAACTATCTTTGATTTTCTGAGTTTGGGTAGTGTCCGAGCCTTTTTTGGAGATGGATCAAAAGGTCTAGGGGAATTTGCCCCTTTTGACAGAATTTTGGTCACTGCAGCCACTAGTTCTGTCCCTCCTGCGTTACTCAAACAGTTGATTGTAGGAGGTAAACTTGTTATTCCTGTTGGTAATACTCATGAGCAAAAAATGCATATTATTACTCGAACGGGTAATCATGATTATGAAACATCAACGTTTGGTAGGTTCAAATTTGTCCCCTTATTGCGTGGCAAAAATTACAAACATCCAAATAACTAGTTTAATTCTGCCATAATCTTAATATTCTTACCTAAGAATTCTGTCTAAAACTAATGTAGGCATTAAAAGTTATTTAAGTATTTTTTACATGGAAGTTTTTTAAAATCACCTTCAATATATATACAATTTTAGACAAGCTCTAAGAATATATCCTAAGCTACTGTGTAGCGTCAAATCTCAATAGATGGTACCTTTTTTCTTACTTATTTTGTATACTACTATCTTCTATTTTGGAGTACTCAAACGGCTTTCCTTTTTCCAGGTAAATGGTTTGCCTCCTATTTTTATTTTTTTTATATTTTGCACAAAACTCGTTGTTGGAATTTCTTATGGACTAATTTATCAGAATTATTTTAATGGTGGGGATACCTTCCTCTACTTCAAGGACAGTCAACTTATTCACAATACCTTTCTTCAATATCCAGATTACTATATTGCTTCTCTATTAGGACTAGATCCTGATATTCCCAATGATCGGGTATTCACATATCCATCTAGCCATCTATTTTGGAAAGATCTAGGTACTTATGTCTTTATTCATATTTGCGCTTTTATTCATATTTTTACTTTTGGGTACTATAGCTTGCACATTTTTTGGATCGCATTATTGAGTCTGATTGGTAATATTTACTTTTATCGATTTGTATGGGATAGAGTAACCTTCCCTCCTTTATTACTTGTAGTAATCCTATTTTTCACGCCCTCTATCCTTTTCTGGACATCAGGCCTACACAAAGAAGTTTTTATTTATCTAGGCTTAGGTTGGTTATTGTATGGACTCAAAAAATTTGAAAATCATTCTAACTCTTTCAGATTTATTTTCTTTGGACTGTTAACTATTGGGCTCTTCCGAAGTTATCTTTTAGGTATCTGCCTTCCTTTTTTGATAAGCTTTTTCATGATAAAAAATCAAAAAACATTTGTTTTTGCTAAATTTCTAACGTGGAGTACTTGCCTAATCTTAATAGGTTTTGGGATAAGCTCTATAGTTTTTGAAAATGGATTATTAGGAGTCTTTAGCCAGAAACAAGCAGAGTTTCTTGCAGAAAAAGGGAATTCTGATTTGACAACTACTCCAATTAATATTGCCAGTTTATGGGAGATCTTGTTAGAATTACCAAAAGTTCTATTTCATACGACTATTCAACCCTTACTTTGGGAATGTAAAAATATATGGCAATATTTAGCTAGTTTTGAAGCAATAGGGATATTTAGTTTTGGAATATTTACCTTATTCAAACAAAGATTTAAAAAATTTGAGTGGAACAGATCTCTATATTTCATTCTGTTTTATACCCTAAGTAATTTGGTAGTTATTGGTCTATTGGTAGATAATACTGGAGCGATTGTACGATACAGATCTATTCCCTTTCATATGTTTACATTACTATTTGTACATTATACATATCAGCAAACAACAAATACTCTACAAAATAAACATGGAGATCCTATATCACCCTAGTTTATATATTGCTCATAACTAACAAAATAAATCACCCTGCTTTTAACCATAAAGTGCAAAAAACGGGATTTGTCTGATATTCCCAAATTGGTCATAGCTTTGAAAATTACAAAGTAATTTGAATTGAGCTATTTGTTAATTCCTAAGAATTAACAAGTAACCAATTATAGAATAAGGGAGTCCTAGATTAACTTCATTGAGCCCTTCGGGGTTTTTTGGTCACTTTTTGCAGCAATAGCAAAAGGTGAGGGAGGAAATATGCGTAATACTGAACCAACCTAACTACTTCATCTGTCTGAATATTGTAAGGTCTTAAAGTTGAACCACAAAGTACTCTGCAAAACAAAAGTCCCTACTTATACAATACTAAATCTATTCCTCATCCTTAAACGTTTGTATACTGCTCGTTATATTTTCTACCTCTTGCTCATATTTTGTGGTATCTTTTTCATTTCGAATACTAAACGCTAAGAGTGATTTATGCTGATTTTGTACCAGCCATATTCTAAACTTAACAGGCACACCATTAGATAAAGCTGTTCCTTTTGTTGTCAATGTTGGAAGATCATTTATATAGATTACTTTTGGTTCTATTTCAAAACGAATATCTTGTATAGTAGATGCTATTGTTCTTTCCAACTCATTGAGTATTAATTCTGCATTATTAGTCTCCATAATAACAAACATCAAGGCAATCACTTGGTCAGGACTAAGCAATTGTAAGATATCATATTCACGGATTTCATGCTTTGCCCACCCCTTAGGCAGCCAAAATGTCAATTTAGCATCCTTGAATTGTATCCACTCTTCTTTTTGATCTAGCTGTGCCAATGCTAGCTGAACAATTGGCATCGTCAATATACTCATGTTATTTTTTGTTCTTTTGTTCTATAATAACCATCAACACTGATACACAAAAAATTAATCCTCCTCCTATAATTTTTTGTAAAGTAATTGGACTAGCATTTTCCACCAATAATTGTGCTAGAATTATCCCATAAACAGGTTCTAAGGCTGCTATCAAGCTTGCAGTTTGCACTTTTACTGTTCGCATACCTTGTATAAACAAGGTGTGTGCAACTCCTGTACACAAAACACCTAAAATTAATATATAAATTAAAGTATTTGAATGGTACTCTATTGGATCAATCCACAGAAATGGCAACAAAAATATTGCTGCTATACTATTCTGAAAAAAAGAAATTATATCTGCTGAATATTCTTTCACATACTTTTTATTCAATAAAGATAAAACTGCAAAAGAAAATCCAGATAATAATCCCCAAATTGTACCCCATATTACAGATCCGTCTACCCCCTGTAATGGAAAAATTAAATAAACCCCCAAAATGCTAATCAGAGCGAAAAAAAGATCTAATCCGCCTAATTTTTCTCCTCTAAAGAATAATGGGGCTAAAAATGCTGTAAAAACTGGAAACGTGGAAAAGGTTAGTACTCCTATGGTTACTGATGCCATTTGAATACTCTGAAAAAAAGCAACCCAATGAAATGCTAATACCCCTCCTATAATAACAAAAGGGATAGAACTTTGTCTAAATAACTTTAGAATTGGCTCTTTTTTATAAAATAAAATACAAGCCAAAAATAGACTTGCCAATACAGTTCTACTCAACACCAATAGTCTAGGAGATAAAGGTTCTACCAATTTTCCTAAAACTCCGGATAAACCAAACAGTACAACCGCAAAGTGAATGTACAGATAGTTATAGTTTTCTTTTTTCCCCATTATGTAGAAATAGATTTAAATAACTTAAAAGTAAGCTCTTGCTAAAACAAAATGGATCCTACTTATCTTTTATATAAAAAAAATTAATACTCTAATTCTTAGCATAATTTAAACCCTATAGTTAACAATTCTTAAGAGTAAATTTAAGCTATAAGTTGAAGGTTTTCATAGCTTCAAGACAATTTCAACATACTTCTGTAAAAATTCAAGGGTTAATGCATATTTTTTCTAATTCGAAGCTAATATTTATGAATCATCTTACGTTCTAAAAACAGCAATACTGTTTATTTCTAAATACTAAGGTTTTATCATGGTTATAAAGGTAGAATAAGTAGATACTTTCTTACTAATCCTATCATTTTTTGAGTCTAATTTAATTTAAGGTACAATTTATGATTAGATTTTTTCATAAAAAAAAATTGTTTGTAGTGCCTTCATCCGATTAGTAAACTAAATGAAGTCTAATGTTTATCACAAATAAACTCCCAAACCATAATCAAATGTATAAAATGATTAAGTAGCTTTGCGGCACAAGATTATAGTTTCGAGGATGTCTAAAATTAGTGTATTTGTTAATATGAGTACATATTTTAAAATAAATTTAGACATACTCTTATTGTAATAACCTATACAAATTAAAATAAAGATCTAAGTAGATGGACATAATTATTTTTATAATAATCCATAAGAGTTTTTGATCTAGACAAGGTAGAAATCTTGGAGAGCTCAACACAACTAACCCCGAAGTACTCAGCGAAGTTAACCTCGTAGAACGCTTCGGGATTAAGCACACAATAATTATAACTAACTACTTACTTATCCTCTAACTAAAAAATTTATGGCAAAATGTATAACTCAACAAAAATAGTTTGCCCTACAATAAAAAATCTAAATTGTCATTTACATAAAGTAATAACATGTATCTGTAGTTTATTATGCCTTTGTTTGGGGATTATTCCTTCTGCACAAGCTCAAGTTTTGGTCACAACCAACCAAACAGCAACAGATATAGCAAGTACTTTAGTGGGATCTGGAGTAACAATATCTAACGCTTTTTTTGGTCCTACTTGTGATGTTAGACAATTTTCAACCTTTACTAACTCTGCAGGGAATAATGTTCCTTTTACTTCTGGGGTATTTATGTGTACAGGTTTTACCGATGATCATGATAATGTTATTAGTAATGTTGATCCGGGATTTAGTTCAGCTGGACCTGGAGCTCCAGGTGATTCTGATTTGGATGCTTTAATTCCTCCATTCACTACTAATGATGCTGCTATTTTAGAATTTGACTTTGTCGCGGAATCTAATAATGTATTTTTTAATTATGTTTTTGCATCAGAAGAATACAACGAATTTACGTGTTCAGATTTTAATGATGTTTTTGCCTTTATAGTTAGTGGTCCGGGTCTCCCAGCCCAGAATATTGCACTAGTTCCTGGTACAGCACTACCAGTAACCATCAATAATGTCAATAATGGTACTGTGGGTGCTTCCGGAAATATAGCCAACTGTACAGGAACTAACGGCTCTCTAGCCTTTTCTGCTTTCTTCCAAGATAATCCACTTGGAAGTCCTTCCATCGAGTTTGATGGTCTAACTGTAGCTCTGACAGCTGAAGTTGCAGTGCAACCTTGTTCTACTTATCACATCAAACTAGCTGTTGCAGATGCTTTTGACAATGCTTTTGATTCTGGTGTTTTCTTAGAGGCAGGTAGTTTTAGTTCAGATGTCTTAAATATTCAAACAGTTACAGCAAATAGTGACTCTGTAGTAACGGAAGATTGTAATACGGCCCAAATCACTTTGTCACTTCCTACTGCCACTACTACTGCATACAATATCCCTCACAATATTTTTGGAACGGCTATCAATGGCACAGATTATAATGAAATTTTTCCTAGTGACTTTACAATACCAGCAGGAGCCTCCTCTGTAACTATAGACATTATACCTATTGCTGATGCAATTACAGAAGGATTAGAAAATTTATTTATCGAAATACAAGTTTCCCCTTGCCAATTTGATACAATTGAACTGTTCATTAACGAAGAAACACTCCTAGATACACCTGTTGTTACCTGTAATACCTTAAGTGCTAGTGCTATTAGCTATACTTGGGGAACAGTTCTAGGAGCTACAGGTTATGAAGTCAGTGAAGATAATGGAGCTACTTGGATTCCAGCAAATCCTGGTCCATTACAACATGATATAACCGGTTTATCACCTAACTCAAGTGCTACACTCTTGGTTAGAGCTATTGGAGGATTCCAAGCCTGTTCTGAAAATCCAAGTGATACTTCTACCTGTACCACTTGTGTACTTCCTGTCAGTATAAATATAGATGCCAACGTTTCCTGTAATGGGGGAGCTGATGGTATAGCTACTGCTATTCCTGGTGGGGGAAATCCACCTTATACTTACCTTTGGTCCAATGGCCAGACTACACAAACAGCAACAGGATTATCTGCAGGAGTAGTCTACACTGTAACTGTATCTGATCCTGTTTGTTCTACACCCGAAACCGTAATATTAACAGAACCAACAGCTCTTATACTTAACTTGACTCCTACTGATTTATCTTGTAATGGGATTAATGATGGTACTGTAACAGCTGCTCCAACAGGGGGTACGGCTCCTTATTCTTATTTATGGGATAATGGTGCAACAACGGCTACAATTACAGGACTTGCTCCAAATACCTATTGTGTCACAATCACTGATGATAATGGTTGTACTATTACCGATTGTGGTGTTGTTGGAGAACCAACTGCACTAACCTTAACTACAGATAGTACAGATGCAAGTTGCAATGGGGGTGCAGATGGAACGGCTACTGCTACAGTCGCTGGTGGAACAGCTGGATATACCTATTTATGGGATGATCCTACAGGACAAAATACAGCTACTGCAAATAACCTAACTGCAGGAACCTATTGTGTCACTGTAACCGATAATAATGGCTGTACTATTACAGACTGTACCATTGTAAACGAACCAATAGCTCTAGCCTTGACCATAGCGGTAACTTCAGATTATAATGGTGAAGATATTAGTTGTAATGGTACATGTGATGGTGAAGCTACCGTAACTGTAGTGGGAGGAACTGCACCATATACCTATTTATGGGATAATGCTACTGCACAAACCACAGCTATCGCAACGGGTTTATGTACAGGAACGAGCAATGTAACTGTAACCGATGATAATGGTTGTACGGCTACAATTAGTATAACCTTGACTGAACCGATTGCATTAAATCCAAGTATTGTAGGTAGTACCGATGCAAGTTGTGGTGGTACTTGTGATGGAACGGCAGATGTCAATGTAATTGGGGGGATAGCTCCTTACACTTATCTATGGGATAATGGTCAAACTACTACAAATAGCACAGGACTTTGTGCTGGTAATCAATGTGTGACTGTGACAGATGCCAATGGTTGTACGGCAACTATTTGCGCAACTATTAATGAACCAACTCCTGTTACTGTGAGTATAGCAATCACAGTAGACTACAATGGCGAAAATATTAGTTGTAATGGGGCTAGTGATGGGGAATTAACGGCAACAGCAGCTGGTGGAACAGCAGGATATACCTACTTATGGGATGATCCAGCGGCACAAACTACAGCAATTGCAAGCAATTT
>JAKVCT010000192.1 GCA_022448995.1 Saprospiraceae bacterium | reverse complement strand
GAGGACTATTCTTTGTCTGACGTTCCATTGAGTCCTAGATCTTTTGGTCACCTTTTGCAGCAATGGCAAAAGGTGAGAGAAAAAATATGCTTAATACTGAACCCCGAAGGGCTCTGCGAAGCAAACCTATCTACAAAAAGGCTGATTGAATTTACTTCGTAGAGCCCTTTGGGGTTAAATACAAATTAATTGTGGCTAGCTACTTATAATGAAGTTGTTTGAGACTTAGAATTAATAAAGGAAGAAATAGAGTGGATACTAGGAAGTCAAGGAGGAAGATCTGTCTCTGTAGCTATGCAAGTTCCCATCTATTTTAAACTTTAAACATGATAAAAATTAAAAAATAAGAAACTAAGCATCTGACCATAATAAATAATACTATATTCGTAGTATCAAAAAAAGGGATTGATTTCAATCAAAAAAATCAATCCCCTTTTCTTATTTAGTAAAAAAGTGCATAAGAAGATGACAAAAATTGCTGCTATTGTAGCCATCGACCAAAATAGAGTAATAGGGAAAAATAACGATATTCCTTGGCGTTTACCAGCAGACTTACGTTTTTTTAAGCGTACAACAGTGGGTTCACCCATAATCATGGGACGAAAAAATTATGAATCGATTGGGCGTCCTTTACCGAAGCGTACTAATATTATTATTACCAGAAATAAGGAGTACAAGGTAGATGGTTGTGAAGTTGTATATTCCATTGAGGCAGCGATAGAATTGGGTAAAAGTCTACAATCAGAGTGGATTTTTATTATTGGAGGAGAAGATATTTATGCACAAACCATGAACCAATGGGATCGGTTGTACTTGACTCAAGTAGATACAGAAGTAGAAGGAGGAGATCGTTTTTTTCCTGAGATTGATCTGACAAAATGGAACCTAGTCCAAGAGGAACCCCAGCAAAAAGATGCAAAAAACCCTTACAATTATACTTTTTTGGTATATGATAAGTTGCCTGGATCTGCTTCCTAATTTTTTTTAACAGCACAGAATATTCAGATATGTTACAATCGATAAGAGGTCGTTTTAAAAATGTCCAAGGCCTAAGCAATTGGTTTAGCTTGGTTGTTGATTTGCTGATGATTGGATTAATCATATTTGATTTACTGTGGTTGATGTTTGATTCTATTTTTACGGTAAAATCTTTTCAAGAACCTATTTTGAAAGTCCTTCCTTGGTATCGAGATATACATGACGATTTTCTAAAATATGATGGAATTATAGTCTCTATATTTATTGCAGAACTATTAATCCGTTGGGTGATTTCTGTTTCAAAAAAAGAATATGCAAAGTGGTTTTTCTTTCCTTTTGCACATTGGTATGATGTACTAGGCTGTATCCCTACCAGCTCATTTAGAATATTGCGCTTATTGCGTTTTTATGGCTTATTATATCGTTTGCACAAATGGGATGTGATCAATTTAAACGATTATTATCTCTATCGTTTATTCTTAAAATATTACAATATAATTGTAGAAGAAGTTGCTGATCGAGTGGTGATTCGTGTACTTTCGGAGACTAAGAGTGAATTGGAAGAAGGTGTACCGATTACCAATGCTTTGGTTAAGGATGTATTCAGTCCCAAAAAGGAGAAGATCATTCATTGGATGAGTGCAGAGGTACAAAAGGGGATTCTTGAAAAGTATCACTTATACAGAGAGGATCTTGAAAGTTATATCCGAGAAACGGTTTGTGGATCGGTAGTAGGTAATCGAGAAGTAAAGCGATTGAAACAAATTCCATTGCTTGGTGGGCAAATTGAAACTACCCTAAATAAGGCAGTTAGTGGAATTGTTTTCGGTGTAGTAGATCAGATTTTTCAGGATTTAGGCCAAGCGAACGGAGAAGACTCTAGATTGATTGAAATTATTGTAGAAGGGGTTTTTGACTTATTGGTTCGAGAAGAGAATTTTACCAAAGAGGCTTTACCAACAGAGTTGATTACAGAGAGTATCGACTTGATTATACGACGGGTAAATGTTAAAAAGTGGAAAGAAGGAGAGTAGAAAATAGGGACGTTCAGTATTAAAATAACCCACTGATAATTAATTATTTATCATGCGCGTTAAAAATATTATTGTTACTATTTGACTATCAAATATTTTACTTAATACTGAACCTCCCTAAGTAAATTTCTTTTCTATAAACATCTATAGATTATTGATTATCAAGTTATTTATCTAATGCTGAACCACGAAGTGCTCTGCGAAGCAAAAGTCCCTACTTAATGTTGAATTATATCATTTTTATATAAGACAGAATCCTTTTTAGAATTATCGAGGTTAAACTCATAGAGCCATCCTTCAATCTTTCCTTGTTGATAAGGAATAGAACGTGTCAGTCTATACTCTCCTTCTTTATTTTTTCTAAATGCTTGAGTTAAACCATCCTTGAGCCCATTTTTATATTCAACAAGTTCCCTATAACCAAGAGGCTCAAATTCTATTCGATAGTTCACCATATCATTAGGCGGAATTTGATTGGTCTTGTATTGCGTCATACTCCATACGCCTTCTCTTTTTCCATCCTTGAAAGTACCCTCTTGCTTACCGAAAGACCAATATTGCATCATTCCCCATTGAGTTTGAGTTGGGAGGAAATCGCTAAGATAATATATAAATTCTGCATCTTCCTCAATCCAAAACAGATAAGGCATATGGGTCACTCTGTCGTTATGTCCTTTTGCCCAAAACGATTTTCCGTCGGCAATGTAAGGGTAGTTTTCTTTCTTCCAGTCAACGTAGTGAAGTTTTTTTGGAGGCTTCTTATAATTAGAATTTGTGATAAACTCAACATATATAATAGTATCAATTTTTGCTTGACATTTCGAAAAGGCACAGAAGACACCTTTCCCATTTCCTAAGCAAGAATACTGTTTATATATACATTCATTAGCTCTATTGTGTCGCCAAAAAGCGCTGTAGCCTGAACAATCATCATATTGTTGATCTTTTGTTTTTACTAGGTCTTTACCCTTCATCCATTTTTGGGTAGAATTACAAGACAAGAGAGATAAACTGGTTATTAATATAAGAATGTGGAATTTGAAATTCATATGGCTTAGTTGAATTTACAGCTCAAAATTAAAATACCAAGTTGTTACCCTACAGATCTTTTAGATTTCTAAAACCTAAAAGATCTATAGGAATTATATTAATCAACCAAGGATAATTGTATTCGATTTCTTGCCAAATCTAAGCCCACTACAGTCACTTCCAACTCTTCACCAAGCTTGACATACTGCGAAGGATCTTCCACAAAACGATTACTCATCTTGGATTTATGGATTAAACCATTCGTTTTGATTCCAATATCCACAAAAGCACCAAAGGCAGTGATATTGGTTACAATGCCAGGCAAAGACATTCCTTCCTTGATATCCTCAATACTTTGAATATTAGCAGCGAATGAAAAAGCTTTGCGTTTTTGGCGAGGATCACGACCAGGTTTCTCCAGCTCCTTCAAGATATCTTCTAGAGTAGGCATTCCTACAGTCTTGGTCACATAGTTCCTCAATTGGATTTGCTTGCGCAACTCAGGTTTTTCGAGTAAATCTTTGACCTTACAGTTCAAATCCTTCGCCATTTTTTCTACAATCGGATAAGATTCTGGATGCACAGCTGTATTATCCAATGGATTTTTACCTTCGCGAATACGCAAGAAACCTGCAGCTTGCTCAAAAGCCTTCGCACCTAAACGTTTCACCTTTTTCAGTTCCTTACGGCTCTTGAATAAACCATTTGTTGTACGATAATCAACAATATTTTGAGCTAATTTAGGGCCTAAACCAGAAACATAGTTAAGAAGATAGTGGCTTGCTGTATTAAGATCTACCCCCACAGCATTTACGCAACTTTCAACAACTGTATCTAGCTTCTTTTGCAATTTTTTCTGATTCACATCATGCTGATATTGTCCTACACCAATGGATTTTGGATCAATCTTAACCAATTCAGCCAAAGGATCCATCAAACGACGTCCAATTGAGACAGAACCACGTACAGTTACATCCTCATTTGGGAATTCTTCGCGTGCAACAGCAGAAGCAGAGTAGATAGATGCGCCACTTTCGTTCACTACATAGATTTCAACAGGTGTATGGAAGGAAAGCGAACGTGCAAATTGTTCTGTTTCACGACTTGCAGTTCCATTTCCAATGGCAATTGCTTCAATTTTATATTTCTCAACCAAACTTTTAACTTTCCATGAAGCTGCGGCGAAATCCTTACGTGGAGGCGTTGGATAAATTACAGTATGATCTAATAAATCACCTGTTTTAGACAAACAAACCACCTTACAACCTGTTGCGTAACCGGGATCTATCGCCAAAATGCGCTTAGAGCCCAAAGGTGGCGCTAAAAGCAATTGACGTAGGTTCTCTGCAAAGATATTGATCGAATATTCATCTGCTTTGTCCTTGTGCAAATTCCTAAATTCAGTGCTAATAGAAGGTTTGATTAGACGCTTATACGAATCCTCAATAGCATCTTCCATGTAAGCGGCTGTTTTGCTATTTCGCTTGATAAATAAATCATCTAACTTATCTAAAACACGATTAAAATCAGGAGCAATATCTAGTTTTAAGACACCTTCTTTTTCGGCACGCATAATTGCAAGAAGTTGGTGTGGCTGCACCTTTTTGAGTGGCTTATCAAATTCAAAATAATCCTTATACTTACTGTTTTCATCCTTCTTTTTAGCTGAAACACTTGTAGTACTATAAGCTTCACGCTCAAAATTGCGTCGCACACTATTTCTTGCTTGTTCATGCTCACTTATCCATTCTGCAATAATATCTTTAGCACCTTGCAAGGCTTGTTCATGATTGGCAACCTCATTATTTAGATACTTGTCTAATAACTTATCAATATTTTGGTTTTGATCCATGAGCAACTTAGCCAAAGGTTCCAAACCTTTCTTTTTAGCTTTCTCTGCTCTGGTTTGGCGCTTCTTTTTATAGGGTAGATAAATATCTTCTAGCTTAGGAAGATCAAAAGTTGACTTAATCTTCTTTTCTAAATTAGGTGTTAATTTATCTTGATCCTTTATGGCTTTTAATATAGTGTCTTGACGTTTCTCTATTTCTTGTTGACGTTCCCACTCTTCTTGGATAGAGCCAATCTGTACTTCATCCAAACTACCTGTAGCTTCTTTGCGGTAGCGTGCAATAAAAGGAATAGTAGCTCCTTCTTCAAATAGTTGAATAACATTCTCAACTTGTCTCAGACTGAGATTTAGAATTTTAGCGATTCTTTCTAACATATATTTAAAATCAATTACTTTTTTTGGATCAAATAATACTTAGTAAAGATACTGAAAAAAACAAATAAGTGGAATGTATAGAAACAAAATTGAGGATTCATTTTTTATTTATCCTCAAGATACAAGAGGAAGAATATTTAGGTAGAATCAGTTTTTTTGAATAAGTTTTGTTAAAAATTAGAACCAAAACCATTAAAAATGCTGAACTTATCTATTTTTGTACACCTCTTTTGGGGTTTGGAATATTTTATGGTTAAAAGACCTAATACGGAATTCAATAATTCCTGTCGTATAAAGACTAGTTTTTATTCCCCGTATCTGCGTTAGATAGCCTCGTGATAATTCATTATCCCTAGGTTATCTGCCTTGATCCGTCAAATAATTCCTTCGTTTTATTATGACATTTCTTTTTGAATTCCGCATAATAATTAGATACTTTAATAAAATTAGAAATTAAATTATGAGATTTTATATTAGTTTTTTAGCTTTGGCACTGACAGTAAAATTTAGTATCGCTCAATCTACAATGACAGACCCGAGAGATGGTGAAGTTTATGACATCGAAGTAGTGGGCGATAAGATTTGGATGACTGAAAATTTACGTTATAATTCTGAAGGATCTTATTGTTATGAAAACTTAGAACAGAATTGTGATCAGCAAGGACGCTTATATACTTGGGCGGCTGCTTTAGAAGCTTGTCCTAAGGGTTGGCATTTGGCAACAGATAGCGAATGGAGAGCCCTAACCAAGAAGTTTGGTGGCTGGGATGAAGATGCTAAAGATGGTGGAGCTGCTGCTTACAAGGCTTTGATCAAAGATGGTAAAGGTGAGTTCAATGCTATTTTAGCAGGTCGTCAGGATGCTACTAAAGGGAAATTTCACCACCAAAATCGTGTAGGACATTATTGGACAGCTACAGAAGGTGATAAGTATTACACTTTTGCAGTTGATTTTAATGCAGATTATGGAAAGATTATTCATAGCCATTATTTGAAAAAAGGTTCTTTGTCTTGTAGATGTGTTCAAGACTAATTTTTAGAAAAAATATATTTTTTTTAAAAAAACTTTAAAAAAGCTTGCGAAATATAAAAAACCATCTTATATTTGCAAAGCACAAAATCAAAGACATCGTTCTTAAACATGCAATTTTCTTTTGGTCTGGTAGTTCAGTTGGTTAGAATACCTGCCTGTCACGCAGGGGGTCGCGGGTTCGAGTCCCGTCCAGACCGCCAACTTACAAAAGCTCTGATTAATATAATCAGGGCTTTTTTTTGTTTAAATAACTTCTAGATTAAAATCTTATACGACATTTCTTTTTGGATTCCGTATTATTCTAAAAAGTAATTTTTCAAAAATGCTATTGTGAAAAAATCTAAGCCTAAGCCTGTTGCAATACTTTTATACTTGCGACTTATTACAGAAGCATTTTTTTGGTCACCTGTTAGGACAGAAAGATGATAAGTAGGAATACAATAGAGTAACTGAATATAAGTGCGATAAGAGTTAGATATTTCTTGTATGTTGATCAAGTTGATAACATTCTTTGCAGATTCAAATTCCCTCCTCTGTATAGCCAATAAAGAGAAGGCTATAAATCCAAACGCTTTTTTACTTTCAAATGCCCAATTTCGTGGAGTTAGAATCTCTCGGTAGTAGAGATGTTCTATTTTGGCGATACTATCTAGATCTTTAATAATTATGAGTAGAGATAAGATTTCAAAAAAATACTCTTGTTTTGTGCTTGAAATTCGAGCTTCGCTGAAAATTTGAGCAATCTTTTGGCTTGGTTGATGGCTCATTAATAATTGTTGAGCATGATAGCGTCCTTTTAAGATAGGGTGCATATCTTGAGAAATTACTTGAGGTAGAGCTGTCATTTTCTTGTTTTGTAGAAATGCAATATGATTCCTAACAAGTAGAATAAAGAGCTGATCATCTCGATTTTTAATCTTTTTTAGGTCAATAGCATAGATAAGTTTGCCATAATATTGATTAAAACTTCCATAATCAACAAAAAGATATAAGAAGATTTCCTCAGCAATTTTAGAACTATAAATTAACTTTATCAAAGCAGTTTGATGTTGTTCCATATTGATACTACGAGCCACAATCCCCAAAATATCAGCCAATCTTAATTTTTCAGCATAACTTTCAGGAAACAGTGCGGGTACGTCAAATATTTTGTAGAGCAACTGGAAGTGAGCAGCTTTTAATTGCTGTTGTAAGAAATAGCTAAAATGGCTCAAATAATAAGGATGCCTACTATGTTCTTGTAGAAGAGGTAGTAATTTATTAGATAACTTGGGGGAATGTTCTAACTGCTCAAATAATTCCAATAAACCCCAAACTTGCTGAGTCTGATGTTTTATACAAAACTCTGAAAAATTTGCATGACCTAATGCTTTAGATAAAACCAATAAGGTTTTGGGGCGAGGTGAGGTGCTTGGGATAAAACCGAAGAAACGTCTTAGTGTAGAATAGCTAATCTGGTTCTTTGGATTTAAACGGTTATTGATAAGGGATTCTAACTCTACAAGGTCTGCATTTTTGGCAATTTTTCTCCCTAACAAGGTCTGTAATCGTAGACGTAGTTGTTTGATGTGATACTGTTGCTCTTCCATGTTATTTTTTGTATAAAAATAAGATAAATGAACAAGAAATGAACAAAAAAAATAGCTTTTTTATCATACATTTGGCCTAGACTTTCAGGTGATTCTTTATTAGAAATAAATTAATAAGGAATTGAAAAAAGTACATATCAATATTTCAGGACGTATTCCAAATTATATGTTTGGGCTGCTCAGAGATAACTACTACCAAGAATGTGAAAAAGCAATCGAATACACTTCTGAAGAAGCAGAAACCATTGCAGATTTTGTAAAAATGCTTTATGAAACTACCTTAGATAGTAGTTTTGAGGTTTTCAAGGCAAATATCGATATGGCAGAATTTAGAGCAAATTGTCCATTATTATCAGAATTTATTAGAGCTGTAGAAGCTGGGGATGCTAGTTATGTCTCTGATTTTCATCAGTCAGCACCTAAATATGCAGGAAGCCACTTGTTTTATGATGGTGAACTTATATAGCCTGATATGAATATCCACCGTGATAAAGGATTTACCTTAGAATATG
Source organism: Saprospiraceae bacterium (assembly GCA_022448995.1). Classification (GTDB taxonomy): domain Bacteria; phylum Bacteroidota; class Bacteroidia; order Chitinophagales; family Saprospiraceae; genus JAKVCT01. Next base: position 1,341 of record JAKVCT010000192.1, on the reverse strand, counting down.
AACCACATTTTAAATCATTAAACTTCTTAACAATAGTTCGTAGGTTTTTCGTAACTAATTGATAATCAAAAGGATGCGTAAAATTAGTTAAATTTTATAAAACCCTGATTATCAATTAGTAAGAAAAGATATTTTTTCAATTTTTGTTAGAAAATTAAAAAATCAACGAACTATCAAGATAAATTGAATTTTGAAAATTATTTTGGGTAAACATATGCTAACTCCAAATAATTCATTAAATCTTACTTCGTTCCCATCTTCCTCCAATTTTGCTTCTTTCTGCTTTTTCGCCATATTCTAAATCAAAGACTTCATTTAGGCTTGGATCTCTGAGTATTATCTGTTCTAATGCAACCAACTTTCCTTCACCGACTTTGTCTGTTAGAAATTGCCAATCTCCGTTTTCTTCATGATAAACTCTAAGGATTGGAGCATTACCATTCACCCATTGTTCTGTAGTAAATATGCATAAATTCTTAGGTTCTCGAAATTTAAAATCAGCATTACGATCCAATAAAGGTTGCTTGTATTTAAATACATCTTCAAAACCATCTTCCCAAGGGAACTTATTATTTCTGTCTGTCCAAATAAGTTGTAGTGCATCAATTTTTATGGTACCATAAAAATTGATCGCTACACCAAAATAATCTTCAATATTTCTTGGGTCAACTTTCAAAAATGTTGCTCTGTAGTTCTCCAAAATATTGTCATATTCTTGATTTGCCTTGATATCACCTTCTTTTTCTACAATATCTGCAATGTTATTGATAAGAGAATGCATAGTTTGAGTATCAAGTCCCAAACAAATGATTTCGGGATGATTGAAAGTTTCTTGTAAACCAACACTATATGCAAAGGATGGTAAATAATCTGTTGCTTCTATCATAGGGATTGAAAGTCCATATTTTTGGATGTGTTCTTTTGTGCGATTTAGGTCTATACAGTTATGCTCTTTTTCTTCCATTAGTTTTTATTCAATAGTCCGTTGAAAAAATGAACAAATAAAAAAGGTGAAAATTATTAAGTTTGAGTTTACCACAACAAAAACAAAAAATTTTCACCCAATGAACATCGAAATATTCATCGAGCAAATATTAAATAAAATACCTAGGATTAACAAAAGAAGGAAGAATTTTTTTACAGAAATCATGCTATTATTTTTGAGTATTCGAGGAAAGATTAACTTTTTACAGCTATCAAGATATGGTAAAATGCAAGAAAGTAGTTATCGAGAAAACTTCAAAAAGGAGTTTGATTTCAAGTCATTTAATGCAGAGTTGATTAAGCAAACGATGTCGACTGAAAAAGTATTGGCTTTTGATCCAACGTTTATAAGTAAAA
>JAKVCT010000191.1:3063-9767 GCA_022448995.1 Saprospiraceae bacterium | reverse complement strand
GTTTTGGGTAGAGTATTAATCCGTAAGGATATTACAATTCAACCCAATATGGTCTTGACATTGGAGGAAGTACAAGCCTTGCTACCAGGTACTTATTTTGTTAATGTTTCTTCACCTACTGGACTCAACGCTATGCGTAAGTTTATCCGTGGAGAAGAATAGATTCGCTTTAGCAGCATAGAAATAAACACCAAAACGGGGCTATCTAAAAAGGTTAAACCTATTCTGAAGGATTAGAATATTATTTGGCGAGGGAATGAATTAGCTTCGCAGAGCCTTTTAGATAGCTTCGTTCTTTTTCAAAAAAACCACTATTCTAGGGACTTTCCCCTATTTCCATAAACAGACTACAAATCACTCGTTTTGATTTATTCTTTGTTAGAAAATGCTCAAAATCCAAGGCAAAAAAACCATTTCCATCTTCGTCTAGTTCTAATACACCATGTTCTCTAGGCCGGTTGACATCCATTGCTATGCCTTGGTAAACAGGTGTTTTCTTTTGAGTATTTTTCATAACTTCTAGGCTATAAGTTCCCCTTTCATTTGGGCTCACTCTGACGATCAATTCTGGATATTGAGAGGAACTAAATATTAGACGATCCTCTCGATCTCGTCCCAACAAGCAAGACTGATCAGCTAAATGTTCCATGGTATCAGGGATCAAAAGAGCATCACCACGAGCCAATAAATCATTATCCTTCTGCAAAGAATAATAACTCAGATCCATGTGGGCAAAATATCGCCCTTCCAGTTTGTTTAACAATATTCCCAGCTGCTGGTTCCCTTGGTCAATCTGCTGGTGGTCACCAAACATCGTAAAATCTAATCCTTCAAAAAATAACCAAAGTGGAGATCGATTATGCGCTAGTCCTGGCATTTCTCGATAGACATAATCAATCTGCATGGAATCTAAAAAGGTCTTGGCATACTGAATACCAGCCATTCTATCCCAACTCTCCTCCATTCCCATAGTAAGAAAAAAATGATAGTCTTTTGCAGCCAAAGTCACCAACTGAGAATCTGGAGGATAACTACATCTACTCCCTGTAATCATAGCACCTTGAAAAAAATCTGCGTTGCGCATGCTTAGTGCCCAACTCAAATCCCCCCCCAAAGATACCCCTGCAAGAAATATCTTATCTCGATCGATATTATATTGTTTGCTGTAGTATTCTACATCGCGTTTTACCCGATTTTCGTAACGCTCAATACAAGCTGCAAATCCAGCCCAAGAATGGTCTCTGCGCCCACCTGCTTCTTGAGGCATCATCAGAATAAATTCATGTTCATTACCACGTTCTTCATTATATAATTTTAATAGCTGAGCAAACTGTTTATCTAGAGATAAGGTATCTCTACTAATTTTTGCTTCACGCAAATATTTATTAAAAAAGTCTCTCGCTGAGCCACCTGTATAAGGCATCAATACTAGCAAAGGATACTTTTTGTTCATGCTGTAATCTGGTGGTAATACCAAAGTACTCATTTGCCGAATTCTAGTTTGGCGCTGTGCCTGTATGTAAGAGGAATTATACAGTAATATTCCTATTAAACAGATAGTATATATGAGTATTCTTTTGGGGATGTAGTTATTCATTTTCAAACAATTATTTATGTAAGATTACACATTTTTTATCTTTTATTAGTAAATTGAGTGTAGTTCTTCATTTCAGAGCATGACAAGTATATAACTATTTAATTTACAAAACTATTATAAGTAGATGAACCTACTTAGTTTTCTACTTTGAAGTTGTTTAAAAATGATTTAAAGATCTATTCCAGTAAAAACCTTTTTTGTTTTTCTTGATTTTAATTATAGTACAATTATGCAATTTTCTTCTCCCAAACCCATATCTATGGATATGGCAGCTCTTCTTCTTCGTTTAATTTTTGGTGGTTTTATGCTTCTTGGTCATGGACTTGGCAAATGGGATGCCATGATGGCAGGTTCCGAAACGTTCCCCGATCCACTTGGTCTTGGTGCAGTTACTAGTTTATATTTAGCGGTATTTGCTGAAGTTATCTGTGCAGGCTTACTAGTAATTGGTTTAGCTAGCCGGTGGATACTCATCCCTTTAATCATAACAATGCTAGTAGCAGTGTTTATTGTACATGGTGAACATGAATGGTTTGCCAAAGGTGGTCCAAGTAAAGAAGCCGCTGCTATTTATTTGATGGCTTATATAAGCTTATTTTTTACAGGAGCTGGTAAATATTCTCTGGATGGAATATTATATAGAAGAGGTTGGTATTATTAAATCCCTGTAGCTTATACTTTCTTCGTTTTACGAACAAAGCGAAAGAATCAATTAATTAAAATATATTAATATTTTCTACCCTAAATTTCATCATAATGGTTAAATATATTACTTGTGGAGTCCTGCTACTATTTTGTCTTATTGCTTGTAATAAAGACAATACAGTACTCAATGGCAACAAATTCAATTTTGATTTAGGAAATAGCTATACGGTAGAAAATAGTGGGGTCTTTACCTCCACGCCCAGAGCTTACAAGGCAGAATACCTTTATTACCCAAATGAACTGAGCGATGATATAATGGTCCCCTTTGAAATCTGGCTAACTGATGCAGAAATAGGATCTGTATTGTATTCTTGTTGTAGTAACCACAGCTACATTTCTCCTCCAACAAGAAGGATTATTTTTAATTTTTACAATGGACTACCCTCTAAATCTTGTGTACTTCATTACAACCAGTATAATGATAACGAGAACGACTTTAGTATAAATATTCAGACATATACAGGTGCGGAACAAACAGAGGGTTCTTATTCTCTTCTAGGTAGAACTGTTTTGGCTTCTACAGGATCTGGCACTTATGACTATTCCATAACAGAAGCAAAGGTAAAAATTACTGAGACTAAGAATGATTACAAGATTAAGTACATCATCCATACACTTGACGGTGGCATTATATATGGATCTTATGAAGGAAATCTAGATATATTTACACATGATATTTGCAATGCTGATTGCGATTAAGTATATCATACTATCGAATGTTAGGAGAATTTATTTTGGTGAGCACCTTGTGTCTTAGTATCAAAGAAAGAATGTCTGAATGACAAAACCTTAGTTTAGGAGTTCAGACATTCTTTTCTAAATTATCAGACAAAAATTATAGTGTCTTGTATGTAGTATATTCTTTCTGGATATGTGCTTGCAATTCTTCTAAAGAACTAAAACCATCAAACAACATTTTCAAGGCATGTGAACGCTGCATAGATGGCACTACATAAGATTCTACATCTTGACGCGTAATAGACTTGTTACTCAAGATAATCAGGCGCTCAACAACATTGCGTAATTCGCGAATATTTCCAGTCCAATCCATTTCTTGCAATAATGTAACTGCATCTGCATCTACTTTCTTCTTAGGGCGACCATATTCATTGCAAACAGATTCAACAAAATGTTCAATTAATAAGGGAATATCGTTCTTACGATCATTCAAGGAAGGTACTCGGATGATAATTACCGCTAGACGGTGATACAAATCCTCACGAAAACGCCCCTCATTAATTTCCTTGCGTAGATCTTTATTGGTTGCCGCAATCACCCGAACATCTACTTTGATATCCTTGTCCCCACCCACACGCGTAATTCTATTTTCTTGCAAAGCTCTTAAAACCTTTGCCTGAGCGGACAAACTCATATCTCCGATCTCATCTAAGAATAAGGTTCCTGCATGAGCTTGCTCAAATTTACCAATACGCTGTTTGTGTGCCGATGTAAACGACCCCTTTTCGTGCCCGAACAACTCACTTTCGATCAATTCTGAAGGGATCGCAGCACAGTTCACCTCTACCAAAGGCTTATCTGAACGATTACTTTTTTCGTGTACCCAACGTGCTACTAGTTCCTTACCCGTTCCATTAGGCCCTGTTACCAAGATACGGGCATCTGTAGGTGCTACACGATCAATCGTTTGCTTGATTTCGTTGATTCCAGCAGATTCACCGATAATTTCTTGAGTTTTAGTTTTCTTGATCTTTTTCTTTAATACCTTCGTCTCTGCTACCAAGCTTGATTTGTCTAGGGCATTACGAATAGTAATTAATAAACGATTCAAGTCTGGTGGCTTAGCAATGTAATCAAAGGCTCCCTTTTTCACAGCTTCTACTGCTGTTTCTATGTTTCCATGCCCAGAAATCATAATCACTGGAGTGTCTGGACTAATCAAATTGATTCTTTCCAAGACATCCATTCCATCCATTTTTGGCATTTTGATATCACAAATTGCCGCATCGTATTTTTTACGCTTAATCTTTGCCAGTGCATCAATCCCATCTTTGGCTTCATCCACTGTATAGTCTTCCATCTCTAAAATATCCCTTAAGATATTCCGAATACTCGCCTCATCGTCTATAATTAATATTTTTGCCATAAATTTTATTTAATATTTTATCGTTACTTGGATTTCACTCTAGTATATAACTTCATTGCTTACAAGCTCTATTTTTACCAATGGTTAAATTAAGAAAAGTATTCTTTTTCTGATAGAAAAAGATGATTTTTCTATCCAAATGCAGTTGCTTATTCTTAGTAAGATAAAGAAAATAATGCCTTGCACTGCCCTTAAATATTAAAATGTGTAGTTGGCAGTAGTTTCCTAATTCGTTGTTTTTCTTCTTCCGAAATAAGATTATTATACAACCACAAAACCTTTAAACCTTCTAGATTTTGAATAGAATCTGGTAGTATGCTTAGTTTATTCCTATTCAGAATTAGTTGTTTCAATTGCGTTAGACAATCTAAGTTTTGAGGAATTTCCCGAAGCCCATTATTAGCAAGGTTTAATTCTTCTAAGGATTCCATTTTTGATACAATAAGAGCTAATGTATTTTTATCCAACTTTTTAGTTGCCGATAAATCCAATTTTTTTAGTTGAGATAATTCACCTAAAACAGGCGGTAATTCTTTTAGCTTTTTATTCTTTGCTAGGTCTAAGTGTTCTAATTTCTCAAGCTCTCCTATCCAATTGGGAAGCGTTTCCAATTCGTTAGCTGTTAAGTATAAATGCGTTAAGTTCTTCAATTTTTTTAGAGAAGAAGGTAGTTTTCTCAAGCTATTATATCCAATATTCAAATAGATTAAATTGGGAAAGTTATTAAAAAAATCATCTGGAATTTGCTCAATTTGAGTATTGGTAATCATTAGGTTTTTTAATTCTGGAAATTCAGTTAGAGAATCTGGGAGTTCTTCTAATAATTTGTTTTGGTGTATTCTTAGAGACTCTAGTTTAGGAAACTTACCTAGGTGATTGGGTAACCTCTTTAGTCCTTTATTGTTATAAATCTCTAAGAGTTGGGTTGTACTAGAGAATTCTCCAAGATCAAATAAAGTACTTATATTAGAATGATTTTTTATTATTAGATTAGTTCTGCTACGCATTAAATCCGAAAATATAGGATGTTGTAATAAAGGTAGAAATGTCTTTTGTGGCTCCTTTTCTTCCTTTATTTTTTTAATAATACTATAGACCTGATTCAGTTTTTTCTTTCCAAACATCTCTAATAAAGGTAAAAAATAAGCCTTTACTTCTTTCTCCAGCTCAGGTTGGCTTTTCAGGATATGTAAAGCTACTTTTGCATTAGTTTCATTACTTGTTAGTAATTGAGCAATCTTATCGAATTGATTTTCCATCTTTTTAATGAATTTACACCATCCTAATCCTTAAGTAAGTAGATAAGTAGGTGGACATAATTAATCCATACCTCATCATGAATATAAACTATTAAGCATTTAAGTTTTTAATATAAAATCTTGCAGTGTGGTAATACTTTTTCAAGCCTTGATATATCTTTACTCGGCAAGTAATTAGATCTTAGATTCAGTTTTTCTAAATTGCTCAATTGAGCTAACTGCTCCGGAAGTGTCCTTAACATGTTCTTACTAAGATCAATACTTTTTAAGCTGGTTAACTCACCTATACTGTTAGGCAAGTTAAGTATATTATTGTCTGCAAAATCTAATATTTCTAGTTTTTTCAATTGACCAATGGATTCTGGTATATTCCTAACTTGAGATCTTGTTAAGCTTAGTATAGAAAGGTGTTTTAGTTGTCCTAAGTTTAGAGGCAATTTTTTAATAAAATAGCTATTTCTCAAGCTCAATACAGTTAAATTTTTTAGTTCTAATATTTGTCGTGGGAAATATTTGAACGCATTATTTCCTAAATATAACCATTTCATTTTAGTTAAAGAACTAAAAGTTTTGGGTAAGTGTTCCAGCCTATTGTTAGATAGCATTAGTTCCTTAAGTGAGGTTAATGACCCAATGGACTCTGGTAAAGTACTCAGTTCATTTTCACTAAGTACTAATCTTTCAATCTTATCTAACACATCTATATTCTCCGGAACTTCTTTTAAAAATAAATTTCCTAAAAATAGATATTTCTTATCTAAGAAGCTTCTAATGTTCTGACTTTTTGCAAGATGAAATGCCAAACGAATATTAGCCTGTTCTCCTGTGTCAAGAAGCGTTTCAATTTTGGTTAAGTATTCCATTATATTCCATTCGGGGAGATTTGTTTCGCAGAACACTTCGTGGCTCAGTATTCAACAAATCACTTGATAATCAAAACTCTACAGATACTCATAAAAAATTTACTTCGCAGAGCACTTCAGAGTTTTCGTTGTTCTTTGTTTCTGACACCCCATATAGTCTATTTGGCTTAGTTGGG
>JAKVCT010000191.1:0-3053 GCA_022448995.1 Saprospiraceae bacterium | reverse complement strand
AGCGAAATTGAACTCTATTTTTTAGATTGATATGACTTTTTTCGGGACAAAGACTGAACCTTCCCATTTAATGAAAAGAAATGAGAAAGGCTTGAGTTTAATAGTTGTGGATATCTAAAAATAATTTTAATCTATGCTAAATAGGAATTATAAGAAGCTCATTTTTTTCATTCCATAAAATTGTAAATGCAAAGGAAGCTACATTTTTCTCATTTGTATAATATGTGTGTGTTCCCCGAACTTCGGCTTGATGATGGTTTGTTATTTGGACAATCATCTCAGAAGAGATGTGTATAAAGGTTTCGATAATATCGGTTTCTATTAAAAAACGAATAAGTGTTTCAAAAGGAAGATCTTTCTTAACTGTTCCAATTAGAGCTTGATCTTTTTTATGTATTCTATTGAGGTCTTGTACTCTTAAGTCAGAGAAATAATCAGCATGTACAAAGGGACCTTCCTTGTCATAATACAGTAGTGGAATATTCTTGTCTTGGAAATCTTTTGTTAAAACAAATGGTTTTGCCATTGAATCAGGTTTACGAGCAGGGAAAAATTTACTTTCATGAAATTTCCTGTGATCGTATCCTAGTTCGTTCTTGATAGATCGTCCACTATCGCGAATAATTTTGAAATGCTTTTTTTGTTCCACCTGTTTTGGAGTATCAAGCGAAAAACGCTGGGTAAACACTGTAGCAAAGCTAAACGCTGCAATTTGCCAAAACCAAACGGTGGTAAATAGAAAACCTACTCCAAGTCCTAGTAATCCTAAAAAAGAAAGGAACATAGCAGGAAGAACAATCGACCAAGCTTTCCAATATGCTGCCCCTCCCTGATAAACACGGGATAGGGCTAGAAAGGGATTGAATATTTCTTGGGGGGCATACTGTTTGCAGTAATGAGACATATATCCCGGAATCGCAATCACAGCGAGTAACCAAAGGGAAAAGCCAAGAATCCCTAAAGGAAGTGAGGTATACCAATAACCTAAAAGCATTAGAGATATACCAGGCCATCCATACCAAACCATCCCGAGGAATGTTAAAAGACCATGCTTGAAGAGTTCTAGTGGATGTTCCCATGCAGGCCAAGGAGTTTCTCCCTTTTGAAGTCGATGAACAATGCGTACTCGATGCCCCATATTGATTAGCCATCCAATAATTGGAATTAGCAACCACAAACCACCAATAAAAATATCTTTACGGGAAGCCTTCGATTGAATTGGGAATCGTATAGAGTTACGCCAAGTCAATTGGTGTCTAAGGTCGATGATTTCCTCTTTTTGTTCCATTGCTCTTATCGTTTTTCTTAAACAACTTCATAAAACTAATTATGTCCATCTACTTACTTAGTTTATTCCTTAATAATCTTGAAATATTTCATTTTAGTATCGCTTTTGATCATTAAAATATATATCCCTGGCAATAATTGAGCAAGATTCTCTGAGGTTATTTGTACATTGTTTAATAATAATGCACCATCTAAACCATAAATAAAGATCTTCTCGTTTCCTGTTAAGTTAGATATATTTAAGTAATCATTAAAAGGGTTAGGTGACACAACCCACTCTTTTAACGATTGAGGTTCCTCAATTGAGGTAATTGTAGAGCAATCTGGAATCACTATAGTTGTATCGTAGTGATCTATGCATGAATTGCAAAATATACTTTTAAAGAAACAACTTGCTCTAGCCGTTCTAAACACTGTTCCATTAGCATCAGCATAAACACCATGACCACCTCCAGGTTTTACTGTTATGTCAGAACAAATATTTTCTGATAAAAGGTGATAATGAATAGCCCTTGATCCCATTCTGTTTCCATTAGATGCCGTATCAATACTAACAACTGTATCTGCTTCACCATGAAACGCAATTTGAGGTACAAGTTCACTAGGTTCAATATCATTTACAAAAACAGACCCCCAATTATTGAAAACCCCCTTGAGAGAAAAAGTATTGGTTAAGGAGTTTGTAGATGTGTTTAGATTACCAAGTAAGCTGCCAATACCAGGATATATATTTTCGTAATCACTTTGATGAGTATATACTAAATTATTAGCAGTATTGGCTCCTGCGCTAGTACCACCAACGAAAATCCAATTGGTATCAATTTTATAAGATGAACTATTATTAACTATATATCTAGTTGCGGCATGGATATCTTGATGAGCACGATACATGGCTAGTAATTGAGTGGTCGGGTCAGCCTGATTCCATCCAAGTCTGTAGCCAATGGAAAAGGTGACAAAACCTCTTTTTGCTAGTTCAAAACATTCTCCCCAGCGATCTTCTTTTTGACCACCAGAAAAACCTCCACCATGTATCATAATGACAACAGGTCGAGCACTTAAAGTATCAATTATGTTATTTGGGAAAAAAGCGTCTAGAAAAAGTGAGTCGGTTCCGCCTAAATGGTTGGTAGCAAATCCATACTTTATATCTATGATTGTATCTATTTCACTATCTGTAAAATATTCTAATTCCGTAAATCGGCTATCTTGTGTACATAGCTGAGCAAACATTGAGTTCGCTAAAAACAGGATTGCTAATGGTATATAATATTTCATATTTCGTTAATTATTTACAACGTTGGTGCAGCTGAAGGCTGTATTTATTTAAGATATGAAATATTTGGAATAAATAGGGTCTTTAGCTACTGTTATTTGCACACAGCAACCCTAGGTCAATATTGTAAGTAAGGTTATGTAGGATGTCTGATTTACTCCGTTTCAAAGCAAAATCATAGATTTTGCGGTGTTAGTCATGCCACGCAGTTTAGAGCACCCGACGGAAACCTAGCATGGTCTGTATACATTGTTATAGGGAGTTTTCTTTTTCATTTATAAACGACTCAATGTCAAATAGTTAAAAAAAGAATTGATTGAAAGTGAGATTTATTTTGTGCAACTGTATTTTTTGCAGTATAATACCTCCATTCATTCTTGTAAGCCTATTCCCGATAAGTAGCAAAAACATATACAGAATATTACCTACAGTTTTTTAATATTTACTTTATGTTTGATTAATAATAGTTTTGTAATATTGCTCTGGCATA
>JAKVCT010000190.1 GCA_022448995.1 Saprospiraceae bacterium | reverse complement strand
ATTAGTAGTGTATGTTTCATAGGATTATCTTTTTGACATTGCCTTAGAACATATTTAAACATGTTCTTGATTAAAATTACGTTTCACAGATTCTATAATAGGAAGTTGTTAAAAAAATCATCTTCATTGAACAAACCTCGAAGAGCTCAACGAAGGTAACCCCGAAGGTAAATTCTTTGAACTATTACATTAAATCTCATTCTTAAATAATTCCCAGGTCTATATGATATATGCTTTTGTTTAGTATGTATGCTCTGAACTTGTTTAAGAATAGATAGTAGATTAGAGGTGTAGATAGGTAATTGGCGATCAAGACAAAGACAAAGCTGCTCTTAAGTTTCGTAGTAAAGCTACGATAAGCAACCCTCGACTTTCAATTTGCGCAGGCTTGTGTCCAAAAGGTTCAAAAGCTTTTAGCTTGTAGCAACTAGTTTGCTATTTTATAAGTTCTTTACAAAGAACAGTCTGGAAAGACTTAGTTTTGCTCAGTGTTTTGCAACTACCTGACAGGTAATATTTAGTAGTTCTGTCACCACTATATAAACTATAAAACGCTGATTACCAAAAATTAAACACAACTATCTTTAATCTTTTGGCTCACTGCGTCCTCTAAGATTTATGAAAAAGCCTAAAAAGTTACGAATCGCTATACTAAATATAACGAATTTAGCACAAGGATGACAACATATTCCCTGGGATTCTTTATATTTTATTGATTCTAATAATTTCTTTAGTCCACAAAGTTTTGAGAAACTACATGAATAATTCTTGAAACCTATTTCTTTAATATTTGATAATCAAGTTTTCATATTAAATTTTAGAATAAATTTAGACATGCTCTGAGTCCTTGAAAGGATTAAACTAAGATGGACGATTATTTTTGGCAAGATATTCGCCAATCGAAAGGTAAGCAAGAGGACAAAAGTACTCGTAGAATAGATTTAGAATGATTTTAGTTGACTTTAATGAGCAGAATATAGTTGTAACGGGCTACAGCGAGGCTCTTTGAAACCCATCCTGAAAGGCTCAAGGTAATTAAAAGTCAACTGTATTAAGCCCTTCGGAGTTGGCTTAAAGTCAGCTAAAAATAACTACTAGAACATTTGAATGCTTACTTAAACCCTATAATAGAACCTCTCTCAGTTCAACATAAAGTCGGTTTATGCTACTATGAAGTTGTTTAAAAACATCCAACTAATTACTGCACAATACACTGACAAACAAATATTTAGCTCTATTTTACTTCTTGTAGTACTGCTACAAAACTTAGAAAAAGCTTTACCTTAATTTTCAAGTGATTATACACCAATTTACTATATATTTTTAAACATCTCCTATTACTTACAATCAATACTATTGATAAACCTTACAAGTATCCTAACTATGAAATTACGTTTATACTTAATCATCACTTTTCTTTCTTGCATTATATTCCATACTCAAGCTCAGGAAATTAAGATCCATCAAGAGCAGATCAATATAGGATCTGTGAAAAAAGGAGAACAACGAACATATAAGATTACTATCCAAAATACAGGGGATAAGCCACTGTACATTCAATCTATTAGTTGTCCTGATGCAGTTATAATGGACAAATCAAAAGCTCCAATTCCTGCTGGAAAAAGTACAACTGTAGCCTTTCGCTTAAAAAGTAATAAAACAGGTAAAATCCATTCTGACATACAGATTCGTAGTAATGCCAAAAATAAACCTAAAGCTAATGTAGGTATTCATGGTAATGTTATTGGTCGTCAGAATATTGTAGCTGTTCCTCCACCAGAGTAAATACTAATACGAAATTTATTTGTTTACAGCGCTCTTCAAGCTAAGCTTCGATGAGCGTCTTTTTTTGCTCACTATCAAGGATAATTAAGTAGATAGCCACAATCCAATCCATTTACATTGAACTACGAAGTCCTTAGCTAAGCTAACCCTGAAAGGCTCAGTGAAATTAACTCTTGTGAATGATCTTCATTACACTTATAAATCTAATTCTTAAACAACTTCACAATCTCAAATAAAAAATAGATAAAAATATTATTTTTGAAGCATGAACAAATAATGCTCTAAAGTTGTAAAAGACAATAGGCAGACTAAAAAACAAAAAAATTAAATAAAAAAAGAATATTCTACTTAAATAGATAATACTCTGTAATAAATATTTTTCAACTTTCTAGTGAAATATTAGCTTGAGTCTGTCTAGAAGGATAAAATTGATTTTCCTAATGAAAATATTATTTGATGAAGGGCTCTGCGCCGATAAAATATTCAGCAAATTAACTCCTAAAATTTATATTACAGACTAATAATATTATCTAACACAAAAATTGGGGATCTTTTTTGAATCTGCTGCTTTAAATAAAAATCCTCGCTTTAGCTCGCTTTTAATATACTATCATGATTCGAGAAATAGACTCTTATAAGGCACTAGAAGACCTATTGGATAGTGACCATAAAATTTGGGAAAAAATTGCCTTTCAAGGCCTAGACTTGAGAGCGTATGAAAATCGTTTATCTGATATACGCTTCAAAAAATGCATTTTTTTAGGCTGCGATATCTCCCAGAAGCTCTACAAGCATATAGTCTGTGCAGGCTGTGACAATGCACTTTTCCCAAAATTGAACGTTCCCTACAAAATTTACTTAAATAAGCTTTATTCTAGAGAAGACTTATATAATGGATTTGAGTATAATCAACCTGAAACTTATCAAAAGACTCTCGACTACCAAATCTACCAACATTATCTAAAAACAGGTAAGGGAGAACCTCAATCTATTCAGGAAACACTAGCACGTAGACTACATGATCATGCTGTAACAGATGCATTACACGATTATATGAATGCTTGGGGAGAAGCACATAAGATTGTTGCTATTATGGGTGGGCATAGCCTATTACGTACAGATCCACATTATAGAATTGTAGCTTATATTGCCAAGAAATTGTCTGAAGAGGGCTATCTAATGATCTCTGGAGGAGGTCCTGGTGCTATGGAAGCTACACATCTAGGTACTTGGTTAGCAGGCCGAGACGAGAACGATTTTCAGCAAGCTTTGGAAATGCTAGCAAAAGCCCCAAGCTATAAACACAAAGATTGGCTGGCTACTTCTTTTCATGTGATTGAAAAATTTCCTCAGACAAAAGGATATACTAGCATTGGTATTCCCACTTGGTTGTATGGACATGAACCACCAAGTCCCTTTGCAACACATATTGCAAAATATTTTGCCAATAGTGTTAGAGAGGAAGGATTATTGGCCATTGCTAAAGGAGGAATTGTTTTTGCTCCAGGTAGCGCCGGTACCATACAAGAAATCTTCCAGGATGCTACTCAAAATCATTACAAATCTTATGGTCTTTCTAGTCCAATGGTCTTTTTAGGTAAAGATTATTGGCAAAAAGATCGCCCGATATATCCCCTTCTGCTCAATTTGCTAGAGCAGGATAAGTATCAGAATCTTCTATTAAGTATTGGTGACACTGTGGAAGAGATTGTTAGCAATATCAAGGCTTTCAAGCCTACTTAGGGAGGTTTGCTTCGCAGAGCACTTCGGGGTTTAGTATTAAGTATATTTCTTCTCGCACCTTTTGCCATTCTGCGAGAGCTTGTACCAAGAGGTACAAAAGTAGAACAAAATAAAAGGTGACCAAACCCCGAAGGGCTCAGTAAAGCTAAAAGGCTGATTGAATTAAATATAAATTAATTGTGGCTAGCTACTTAATTGTGGCTATCTACTTACTTACTATTTTAAGTTTGAATTTACTTCCCAATGATGGAGTAGGGTTAATTCTTTCTTTAATTTTTAAGTTTGGGTCTAAATGTTCAAATTCATAGTGATAGAGTATCGACCCAAGTGCTAGCCCCATTAGAGCTTCTGCCAATCCTGATCCGAGACAACTGTGTGGTCCCTTCCCAAAAGGTGCAAAGGCATTGATTTGGCGGTGTTCATTTCTTGGTGCACGATATCTATCAATATCAAAAACAGTTGGATTCTTAAAATAATCCTCCATAAAATGTGTTGCGGTTGTTAGGACTACAACATCTTCTCCTTTTTTTACTAATGCTCCCTCAAATTCAAAATCTTGATTTGCCGTTCGCACCATCCCAAAAGCTGCAGGATGTAAGCGAAGTGTTTCTAAGATCACACTATTCAGTACTTTTAAGTCTTTTAATTCAGCAGATGATGGAATTTTATTTGACCAAACAGCCCTAATTTCTTCTTTGAGAAGTGCTAGAATCTCTGGGTTTTTGTGTAATTCAAATAAAGCATAATTAATGGTTTGTCCTAGGGTATCAATTCCTGCAAAAAGAGGTAATATCGCAGAAAATCTTATATCTCCGTGCTCAAAAAGGTGAGGACATTTATTCCTTGCAGCATCAATTACAGCATCTACAAAATTATTTAAATTAGAACTTCCTGTAAGATGTTTCTCGATCACACGTTCTGCAAAATCAAAGGTTAAGGTTTTGGATTTTTTGAACCGAGCTCCTCTGAATTTCAATAACCATGCTGGTAGCCTGTTCAGAGCAAAATGATTAGTAATAGAGTTAATATAAAAAAGGAAATACTCTAATTCTTCTCTTGTGGGTACCTCACCAGTTACCACACAACCAATCATCTGTGAGGTCAGTTGTAATATGCGTTCCACCACTTCAAAAGAATCCCCTACTCTGATATCCTCAAATGTTTGTATACAAAGATCATTGATTGCTTGTAGATGAGCATCTACATTATTCTTTGAGAAATTGTGCCTAAAAATTTTTCTAAGCATTACATGTTCAGGACCATCTAAACCAATCAAGAAATTATCTGCTTCCAATTCATGAAGCATCCCTTTCCAGAAGGCATTAGACTTTAATAGATGCACGCCCTCGCCACTTGCAAACTGGTTTGCTTTTTCTCCTGCAATAACAATATAATTTAAGTGCATGACATTCAACCTAAAGATAGGACCTAGTCTATGATATTGTTTAAGCAAAAAATCTCTTGGATTTTTTCCAATCATTTTGAGTGTACTTCCAATTACTGGAATACTTGAAACCTTGGGTATTGATTGATCTCTCATTTTCTGAGTTAAATTATATTAATGAACCAAGTTCTATAGAATTCTTAGTCCGTAGTTTTTTAGCTTCGTTAAGCCCTTTGGGATAAGTACAATTTTAACCTTGTCAAACCCGAATTTTAGACAAGTCCCTAGAAGGAAAGATCACAATTGGGAAGATAACTCTTTATTTGCTTCTGCATTTCCTCTGAAATAGGATTTTTTCTCAAATCTAGATCCTCTAAGTTACTCAAATTAGATATGGCTGGAGGTAATCCTGTAAGCTGATTTCCCCTCAAACTTAAGTCCTTTAGATTGCTTAATCCACAAAGCTCTTCTGGAAAACTAGTCAATTGATTATTATTTAAAGAAAGCCCCTCTAGCCTTTTTAGATGCTTAATTTCAATAGGACAGTCCACTAGCTCTAAGCGATTCAAAGAAAGTTTTTTGAGTTGTTTAAGTTCAAAAATCCCCTTGGGTACTCTTTCCAAAGGCATTTTAAAAATATGAAGATCCTCTATGTTTTGAAGATTAGAAATCCTCTCAGGAATAGTTTTTAATGGATTGGAATAGATACGTAAGCATTTGAGCTGTCTCAATTCAAATAACTCCTCTGGTAAACTTTCTAGACAATTCCCTTCTACCGAAAGCTCTTCTAATTTAGATAGCTTACCGAGCTCTTTTGGCAATACTTTCAATTGGTTCTTGCAAAGGTTTAGGTATCTTAATTCACTTAATCCAGCAATAGAAACAGGTAATTCTTCCAGTTGATTTCTACTTAGATCCAATTTTTTAAGCTTTTTTAGTTGCCCAATAGACTCTGGAAGCAATTTAATTTGATTTTTAGACAAATAAAGCTTTTCCAATTGGGTCAATTGACCAATACTATCAGGAATTTCCCCTATTCGATTACTCGAAAAATCTAAATCTTTAAGTTGCTTTAAAGATCCAATTTCTTTGGGGATATGTTGTATGCGATTTCCTCCTAAGGCTATTAATTCTAGATTGATAAGCTGTCCAATATTTGGGGACACACTTTCCATGAAATTAAAGCTATTGAATAGCTTCTTTAGGTGCTTAATCTTCCAAACAACAGGCGGAAATACCTCTACTCCCAGTCCTGTAAAATCTACAAGATCTTTCCATAAGCCTCGAACTTCTCCTTTAGTCACTCTATGCAGTTGATCTACTGTAATTTCTTTATATACTCTGTCAAAATTAGCATGAGTATGAGCATACAATACATAACCTACCTTTAGATAATTGTCAATAATCTCTTGATATTCTGAATTCGTTGCAGCTATTTCTATAGCTAAATCAAAATTTACTTTATCCTTTGAATGCAGAAGTTCTAAAAAATTATCCTTTTCCGTCATAGTAGATTGTAATATAAGTTTTTACTAGTTAATTAGCTAAATGTTTTCATGGCGCAGAGCTAACCTCGAAGAGTTCTGCTATAGCTCTGTTTTTGATTTTGCAGCAATATAAAAAATATCAAATTGTAGTGAGGTATTTTAATGCACCGTCATAAAATATTAATGCACAATAAGTAGCTAGCCACAATTAATTATGTCCACCTACTAATCTTTTGTTGGTGCAGAGCTAGATCCTGAAAGGATCAATATAGTTAAAGCCCTTTGCAGATTCGAAATACATCAATCCATAATCCATTGAACCAACTGCGATTTATCAACAATTGACCAGCTATGTGGATGTCGATCTCCATTTGCTCGAAAACCTTTATTTTTAGTTGGAATATATGCTAACTGATTAAATCCTGATGCTTTTAAACTTTCTGAAAGTTTTTTGATGTAGAATGCATTCATTTGATCATAGTCTGCTTTCCTATTGGTTTTCCACCAAGTTGTATCAGGTTCTGTATAAAATCGAATTTTTAGATCTTTTAAGTTTTTGAGATTATCAATGTTATCCGTAACAGAAGTATAGACAGCATATTGCTCATATGTTGAGAGCTGCTCATGTGGATCACCAAATGCTTTTTCTAAAGTTTCGATTATCCAAGTACTTTCCTGCACAGATACCTCTGAAAAATTCCGCATTAAATTTTTTTCTGAACTCCTATAAAGTGCAACTAAATCAATTGGGGAATCTACAAGAAAGACTCCTTTGGGTACTAGTCCAAAGCTCTTATTAGCAACCAGGTAAGCACTGATCAACAAAGAGACATTTCCTCCACTCGAAAAGCCCCCAATGTAAATATCATCAGTTGGGAGCTGATGATCTGTAAATATCGTTTGCAACTGTTGAGCAAGTTTCTGTTTTTCAGTTTCTGCAAGCCAAAGTTTTTGGTTATAGTTCATATAAACCACTGCAATACTATTTTGCTTAGCAAGATCAAGTATATTGAATTCTCGCTTGATATCTTCTGGTTTTTCCGGGAAACCTCCAAAAAGAACTAAAACCTTTGCTATATTTTCTGTTGGCTTAGTCAATTCATAAGTCTCTTGTTTGATCTCACGAAATTCAGCTTTTACAGAAGTACTTGTTTCTGTGGAAACAGAGTTGGTACAAGAAGTAAAGATGATAGCCATAAGCGGAAAAAGAAAAAAAATATTCATAAACTTGGTACACTGCATTATAAGTAATAACAAAATCAGAGTTGGGAACAAATACTCTGTAATATAAATAGTTGAATATTTTTACAGAATATTCTAAGTCTAGATAGGCAATCCCAAAGGATTCTTCAGAGTTAAATCCTAATTTTAGATATGCTCTTAGCGAAATCTATCCAATTAGACTAAGTGGACTAATCTTCTACTTACAACTTGGATTGATTCCCAAGACATATTTATTCACGATATCAATAGAAACTGCAGTTTCAGCACCCAAGAAACCAGTGATGTCCTTATCCTGAATCTGCTCGCCATAAGCCCGAGTAAGTTGCTGAGAGATCGGTAAATATGACCAGTGCCATTTTTCTTCTTGATACCCAAACGGGCGCTCTTCTCCCATCTCAGAATACACTTGACAAAACCCAAAGCTTGGTGCATTCTCAATCAACCACTGATACTCTTGTTTACCAGGAGATCGATCAAAGTATTCAGGATTAAAACTATTAATATCAATATCTGTTCCCCAATGATGACGAGAAGTAGAAGGCATAGAACTCCAGCGCAAAATTTTTAAAGCTCGTGCTTCCGGATCCTTTACCTTTGGATCTAATAATTTGCCATCTACCTTACGCCTACCTGTCCACTTGGCTTCCCAAATAGATTTTTGAGCATTGAATGGACGTGTAGCAGACTTAATCACCAAGGTAATTCCATCTTTTTTGGCAGCCTTATGCATAGCCTTAAATTGCTCAAAAGCCTCTTTGCGCATATACATGTTGGATTTGGAACCATAAGGAGAAAGTATCTTAGTAAAACGCTCATCCTTTACAGGATCAAACTGTCCCATTAGATATTTTTTAGAAATTTTCTCCATAATTTCTTGACGTTTTTCTTCTGGTACAGTTTTATCAAATTTAACTACACCCTCTGGAATCTCAGGTGCAGTTAATGTTGTCAACGATTCAGTATTCTTTTCTGAATTCTTATTGATAGCTGAATCTACATCAGTAGTATTTATTGCTAAAGTTTCACCATTCTTTTCAGAACCCTTATTTATATTAGATTCTGCTTCAGTAGCATTTTGTTGGCCACAGCCACATACTATTGTAGCAAATACAAAACAAACTAATATTTTTTTCATGATACACTTTACATTTATCAAAATCTAGATCAAAGTAGCCAAGGATAGCTATCCATCACCGGCTTACCCCTTCTTCCAAAATAAAGATTTATTCAATCAGATATCTAGATTAATATTCAAATTCAGCGGATTCACAAGGATAACCAAATAAACCATGTTCACGAATGTATTTAGCGACTTTAGGTGTAACCTTAGTATCCCAATTTTCCTCATCCTCCTTAATCATTCTCAATACTTCAGGGGAATAAATATGCAAATGCTTTTCTTCATATCCTTTTATATCTACCAAATGTTTATTGTTAAGAATATGTTTGTACAAATGCTCAATTTCTGGAGGTACTGGCATATTATGACTATTCATCAGCTCACCACTCCCCTCTTTTTGAGCTGGATAAACATACATCTGCACCCCTTTGGTAAATAATTCACCATAGGCACTCAGTAAGTTTCCATCCTGTGTATTCGTATAAATAGAGTTGATCAAGTTTAGCAAAGGACGCACACCTATAACCAAGCCCAGCTTATTGACTCGATAGGTTTTCAGATAACGAATGAGGTGTCTGTACTTTGGGCAATGAGTAACCATAACCATTTGTCCCAAATGGTTGAGTAAATTAACTCGATCCAAATAATCTTGATTTTCTACACTTCCTGTATCTTTTTGGAGACTCTCCAAGGTTAATTCTGTCATGACCTGTGTACGTCCTTCAGCTTCAGACTTGAACTGTAAACTTGCACTATGTAAAACATCCATATTAACTAAGGTCACTGGTCGGAATCCTCCTCGAACAACTAAGACATTCTTTTTGTATAAGAATTCTGAGGCATGTACAGGACAACCTTTTTTATCAAAAATTGCAACTTGTGTCAGACCTTGGCGAACGAGTTCCATGGGTAAAAGCCGCTGATCAATGTGTTGAAAATTAGGTCCTTCCAAACGTACCATATCAATATAAACACGATCTCGAATATGATCTGCCAAAGATGCTAATAAGACCTTGTAGTCATTGTGATAACGATAACAGGCATAAACCATATTAACCCCTAAAAT
>JAKVCT010000019.1:5126-36415 GCA_022448995.1 Saprospiraceae bacterium | reverse complement strand
GTCCTAGATCTTTTGGTCAGCTTTTGCAGCAATGGCAAAAGGTGAGAGAAGAAATATGCTTAATACTGAAACAGCCTTTTTACACCGATGTAAAAGCAAAAATAGAGCTACAGCAAGACGCAGCGCAGACCTTCAGCTCTGCACTACGAAACGATTCAGCTAATTATTAAATACTTCAGGATTTCAGAAAACGGATAGTGTGTTCTAATAGTTTTTGACTGTCTTTTGACAACTCCCTCTCAGTAAAAGGATGACTTCCTCCAAAGACATGATTGGCTCCATCAATAAAATACTTCTCTGTTAGCTTAGCATTTGCGTGTTCATATAGATATTCTGCAGAGCTTGTTGGAACAGCAGGATCTGCTGTCCCGTGCAAGATAAGATAAGGCTTATCTAGCCCTTCTAGCACAGTTGTTATAGAAAAACGTGCTTTATTTGTTTGGTAATCTTCGTACAATTGGTAATACAAAGGCATCTCTTGCTTAGTTCTCCCATTGAGAATGTAGTATACACCTTCTTTTTTCCATTGATGAATATGTTCAGCAGTTTTCCAAGCATAATCCAGTTCATGAACAGCAGCCCAAGTAATTACCTTTTTCACCCGATTATCTTCCTTTGCTTTAATTAAAACAATGGGTCCTCCTCTACTATGTCCGATCAGGTTAATCTTATCTGTCTGCCACTGAGTTTTTTTCTGCAGCGTCCTATTTTGGCTAATCCAATCTAAAACTACCTCTAAATCACTAAGTTCTTTGGTGTAATTATTTTGTCCAAAAGCTTCTAGATCAGTAAAATTCAAAGGATCAACAGGAGTTGTACCATTATGCGAAAAGTTAAATTTGATAAAACAATAACCAGCTTCTACCAAGGCTTCACCTAACTTTTCCCAGTGTCCCCAATCCTTGAATCCTTTAAAACCATGTGCAAAAAGTACAATCTCTTGGGGTTGATCAGTAGAATCCTTCCAGTAAATGTCTAAACTCACAGGTTTTCCATATTTTCCTTCAACAATTTCATTTTTTAGCTTGTTCATATTGTAACTATTTTTAGATTGAAAGATCACTCAATTGTAAATTATTAATTGTTTGTTAATTATCAATTTTTAACCAAAAATACTTTCTTCCAGCAATCTATAAGTTCGCTATAGAGATTCTATTAGCTCCTAGCACATAAGATAGCATTTTTACTACAATTGAATTCATCAAACTAATTATTTAAGTAAGTAGATAGCCACAATTATTTTAAGCTAACCTTTGTTTTACAGAGCCTGTTTTGAAAAATTAGGACTGTCCAAAATTCTGTAAACTTAGTTTTAAAATAACTTTGTATTTTTTGATAAGTATCCTATAAATCATGACAAAAACCTTAGCAGACATAAAATCCATTATAGATCCAGAGATCAGAGAGTTTCAGCAACGTTTCAAGAATGAAATGAAAAGTAAAGTACCCTTATTGGATACGGTTACTCGTTTTATCTTGCGTAGAAAAGGGAAACAAATGCGTCCAATGTTTATCTTTTTGAGTGCTAAGGTCTGTGGTGAAATAAATGATATGACTTATCATGCAGCAAGTTTAGTAGAACTCTTACATACTGCTTCGCTAATTCATGATGATGTTGTAGACGATTCTATGCAGAGGAGAGGTTTCTTTTCTCTCAATGCTCTTTGGGGGAATAAAGTTGCTGTCTTGGTTGGAGATTATTTATTATCTAAGGGACTATTGTTATCTCTAGAACATGGTGCTGTTCAGCTATTGCAAATCACTTCTGATGCAGTCAGAGAAATGAGTGAAGGCGAGTTACTACAGATTGAGAAAGCAAGGCGTTTAGATATTAAGGAGGAAGTTTATTTTGAAATTATTCGGAAAAAAACAGCTTCCTTAATTGCATCAGCCTGTGCTAGTGGTGCAGCCTCTACAACTAATGATCCTCATATCATTGAGCAAATGCGTCTGTTTGGAGAAAAAATAGGAATTTCTTTCCAAATTCGTGATGATTTATTTGACTTTGGTGATGGTGATGCTGGTAAGCCTCAGGGAAATGATATCCAAGAAAAAAAGATGACCTTACCACTGATTCATGCTTTGAACACTTGTGACCGTTCTACACACAATTATATAATCAATATTATAAAAAACGAAAATACAAATCCTGTCAAAATTAAGGAAGTAACTGATTTTGTGATCGCTAGCCCTGGATTGGATTATGCTAGAAAAGCAATGTATCAGTATAGAAAAGAGGCTTTCGAAATTCTACATCAGCTGCCTTACTCTGCTGCTAGAGAAGCGCTTGAAGATTTGGTCTGTTTTGTAACAGAACGAAAGCGTTAGTAAACTATATCATAAGGTGGTTTACTTCACAGCGTTGTTTAAACTGCTCTGCGAAGTAAACCACGAAATGCTCTGCGAAGGCAGACACCTACTCTCCCTAATCAGCATTAATTTCTTCTAATGCTTTTTGAACCATCTCATCTTCTTGATGCAATACTTTGTACAAACCGATTGAACGGAATAACTGTTGTCCCAAAACTGCTTTCATTTCTTGACGTAGCTTTTGTTTCCCGTTTAATAAAATGTTTGTGTCTACTGTTCTTAATTTTAGCTTAGAGAAAGCAATAAACTCATCCATCATAGCATCCGTCACTTGGAATTTATTGATAAATTGATCTAAATCCTCATATTGAGTAAATTTCTCAAAGTTTCTGTCCATATAACGATAAACAAACTGTGATACATAGAATTTTAGATGAACAAAACTAGTATTGTAATCCAAACTATCTGCAGGAATAAATATATCAGGAATGATTCCACCACCACCATAAACTGTTCGTCCAGCAGAAGTTTTATATTCAACAGAATCAAGAATTTTGATACTATCTCGATAATACAATTCCCCATTTGTACGTCTATCTAGCATCTCATCATTGTAATCGGTAACCTTGTCGGAATAAGGTTTCTGAATCAAACGACCAGAAGGAGTAAAATATTTAGCGACAGTTAAGCGAAGGGCCGATCCATCATGCAATTCATATTGCTCTTGTACTAAACCTTTTCCAAAAGAACGTCTACCCAAAATGATCCCTCGATCATTGTCTTGGATAGCACCAGCTATAATTTCACTTGCAGAAGCAGATCCTTCGTTGATTAAGACAGCAATTTTCTTGAATGGGATTCTTAATAGGGATTGTCCTGCAAAATATTCTTTGCGCTGATTTGAGGTTCTGCCTTCTGTATGTACCAATTTTGTTTTGGTCTGAAAAAACTCGCTCAAAATATCTGTAGCTGCATTAAGATAGCCTCCTGGATTATTCCGCAAATCTAACACTAGATTTTCCATTCCTTCTTTGGCTAACTCTCTAGCAGCAACAGTGAACTCTTCGAAAGTTTTTCCACTAAAGCGATTAATCTTGATATAAGCGGTCTTTTCGTCTAGCATGTATGCAACATCAACACTTGTCATTGGAATTTGCCCACGTATTACAGTTAACTTAACCAAGTCATCCTCTCCACGTCGTTGCAGTTCTAAATCGACAGGTTTCCCACCTTTTCCTTTCAAGTAAGCAATCACCCCATTGCTATTAATCCCTTTTCCGGATACTAGACTGTCTCCAATGTACATGATTTTATCTCCAACTTGAATACCTGCTTTTTCAGAAGGTCCATCAGGAATGACTCCAACAACAAAAACAGTATCGTCTAGTACTGCAAATTCAATCCCTATACCTTCAAAACCTCCTGCCAATTTCTCGTTGACCTCAGCAACATCTGAAGTTGGGATATAATTAGAATGCGGATCCAATTTATTCAACATACCTTTGACGGCAGCATCTTGAAGAAGCTTCAAGTCTACCTCCTCTACATAACGTGCACTCACAAATTTGAGAATTTCACCTACCTTACCAATTTGTGCAGGAGCTTCGTAAGATTTGTTTACATCTCCTCCCTTGATAATGAATTGTTGTTGTTGTGAACTTCCTCCCATTTTTAATCCTACCCAAATACCTAAAACTAAGGCAACAGAAATGATTAAAGGCATCATGTAGTCCGCCTTTTCTCTAGGAGATAAAGGTTCTCTTTCGTAATCTCTATTATATCGGTTATTATTATTCATTGATAATGACTTAAGTATTTTAATTTGTCTATTGGAAGTTTAGAGCATAAAGTTATTTCAGTAAGTAGTCTTTTAATTTCGTTGAGCTCTTCGAGATTAGCCCTATTGTATATACGAAATATCCATCTACAGCGCAGGCCTTTTCCTTCGTAGAGCCCTTCGGGGTTAGCTCTGCGTCAATAAAAAATTCAGTTAATTAACTCATAAAATTTATATTACAGACTACTTAGCTACTTAAATATATAGATAAGTCCTTCTAATACAACAAAACTATCTTGTAACGTTTTATCAAAAATCTAATATTTTTTGCTTTTTTATTAATTTTATGAAAGCCTTAGTTCGTAATCTATTAGCTTTACTGAGCCCTAAAGGACTTACAATAAATTGATTATCAATTAAATAAACTTAATCTTACAAACTGCTAATTCATCAAGCAGCAAGAAGATTTTTTTGGTCTAAGCTTTTATGGCTTTGTAAAAAAGTTAAAAAATAAACGAACTATTGTGAAAAATAACAAAAAATAAGTGATTTAATCCAAAACTATAGGTTATGCAATTAATTGTGGATAGTGGGTCTACCAAAACCATCTGGTACTTGCTAGATCAAGCACATAATTATCAGACTTTTCAAACGATTGGTTATAATCCTAACTACCAATCCCTTGAAGAGATACAAAAAGATATAAAAAAAAATTTAATTCCTGTGCTTACTGTTAACCAATCCCAAATTAATGTCATTCATTTCTATGGTGCTGGTTGCGGAACTAATAAGGGTAAAAGTACCATATTTAAGGCACTTCAAAAAACTTTTTCCAAAGAGCTTAACATCAAAATAGAAAGTGACTTGTTAGCATCTGTACGAGCTACTTGTGGTCACCAAGCAGGTATTTCTTGTATTTTAGGGACTGGATCTAATTCTGCATTGTATAATGGAAAAACAGTTATTGATAATATTCCATCCTTGGGATATCTACTAGGGGATGAAGGATCTGGATTTGATATTGGAAAACGATTAACCCATGCTTTTTTCTACAGGAAATTACCTAAATTAATAGAAGAAGAATTTGAGCAAACCTATTTACTTACCCGGGATAAATTTATTCATCAAATTTATCAAGAAAAAATGCCTAACCGTTATTTGGCATCTTTTGCCCTTTTCTGTGCAAAACACCAAGACAATCCATTCATTTACAAGTTATTGAACAAGTGCTTTTCAAATTTCATTGAGGAACATATTCTAAAATATGAGGGACACCAAGAATTACCAATTCATTTTATCGGTTCAATTGCGTGGCATTTCCGAGAAATTATTATTATCTTAATATCAAAATATGGACTGAAACAAGGCAGAATCCAAAAAAATCCCTTTCCTCAATTGTTGAATTTTCATAAAAAGCTAAAAAAATTGAAGAATTGTTAATTTCGCTTCAAAGATATCAGACAAGACTGTATAAAAGGGATTCGAACAAAAACAAAGCAATAATAAATTACCAAGAGAACATATATCTATATAGCAAAATAAGATTATACATAATTACAAACTTGTATAATCTTTAATAGTTCACTGATTCTCTGAACTACAGTTAAAATTAAAATAAGTACATAACTCAGCATTATGTACTCTACAACAATCACCCAAAGGTTAACCATCCAATTCTGAGAAAACACATCCCTTTTCACCAAAATTGTCGTTCTTTTTTATGAGAATGATTCTTCCAAAATAGTCTTAACATAATTAAGACTGTAACCTTGTTTTTTCATTTAGAAAACCAAACACACTATTGTAGAGTTATGAGCAAAAAAATAGAAATTGATAGTATTGATAGGAAGATTCTAAACATTCTAATGCAGAATGCTAACACCTCCTATGTAGATATAGCAAAACGTATACACGTTTCCCCTGGTACCGTACATGTTCGCATGAAACGTTTACTTCGGTTGGGGATTGCAAAAAACGCCTTCCTAAATGTTGATTATGCTAAATTAGGCTATGACATTTGTGCTTTTTTAGGTGTTCATTTAGAGAAAAACTCCATGTATATTGATGTTATCAAAGCACTTCAGAAGATACCTGAAGTGACTAACGCTCATTATACAACAGGAGTATATAGTATCTTTGTACAAGTTATCTGTAAGGATACAGAACATCTGAGACAGGTTTTATACGAAAAAATACAAAATATAGAAGGAATCCAGCGTACTGAAACATTTATATCCTTGGATGAGAGTATCCATAGACCTCTTGAGATTCTAGAAGAAGAAGACTTGTAAAAAGGCTGGTGTTCTACACGACGTGTTTTCAAAGCATAGGGCTCATTTTCTATGCTATCATGACGGTGCATTTTAATGCGCCGCTATAATTTGATATTTTTTATACCAATGCAATATCAAAAACAGAGCTACAGCAGGGTTCAACGCAGTTAAAGACCTTCGCTTTATATAGGGACTTTTATTATCAAGCATAACAACTGATAATTAAATGTTTGCAAAATAAATTTCTTTTTTGAATTCATTGTTTTACCCGAAAAAAAGTAAGGTCAAATAAAAAAATGAAACTTAATTTCGCTGAAAACTTAGCAAAATCTACCCAACTGGGTCAAGTGGACTATATGGGTTGTCAGCAACAAAGAACGACGAACATTGACGATCTGAAAGAACCGAGCCCATAGCGAGCTCAACGAAGTTAACTGCTTCGTCTGTCCGAACATTGTAAAGGCTTAAAGTTGAATGATTTATATTCTTTAAGCCTGTCTATCAAGTACAAGCTATTAAGATAAAAGTGAGTTTGGAGAGCCCTTCGGGGTTAGAAGTAGCAGTCAATGAGGAGAATTGTTAGCTTCGCTGATTCCTTCGGAATTAACTTCGTTGAGCCCTTCGGGGTTTTTTGGTCACCTTTTCTTTTTGCTCTGCCTTTGTACCTCTTGGCACAAGCTCACGCAGAATGGCAAAAGGTGAAAGAAGAAAAAACTCATAATACTGAATCACCCTATCTAAGGATTGGTTGATCAAGTAATAACTTAACTGTCACAAAAAATGAAGTCGAATATTATTTTGACTTCATTTTTTTGTTGGAGTATAAACTAAGCCAAAAATCCTCCCCCAAAAAAGTGATAACAAATTATACTAAACCTACCAAAGATTAATAAAGAAATTGTCATATAAAAATGATAAATCTACTTAGCTTAGCTGGCTTTTAAGACTAAGTTTTACCTTTCTCCGATAACAATCTACATCCCCACGAAAAGTCCTTCTTATAAGGTCTGTCTCTCTATTTCTGTTCTAAAGTATAGGTCTTATTTTCTGTTTTTCTTACTTCTAAGATTGATAGATAATAATTCTACATACTTTCTACGCTGATCCTAAAGTATTTCTATACTTAAAAAAATCAAATTTAAATTCTAAAAATACAGAAACAAAAATATCCAAAAAATGGAAATATGTTCATTTGTTAAAAACATTATATTTATATACATATATATTTAACTGATAAAAAGGTGTTTCAACAAAAGGTGTAATTTTAGCAACATAGTAAATATCTTATAAATTTTGATAAAAAATATATCCATCCTCTCTAGGAAATTACAGTATAAAAATTTTGCTTTTTTTGTTTTTTTGACTTAAATTATCTTGTATATGACAAAACACTCTCATCTCTTTATCCTTATAATTTTTTTAGATTAAGAAAATTATATTCTTCATTCTTCTTCCAAAAACAAGAGAATCTTTCATTTTTTTTTATTTTTCTTTGCAAAAAAACTATCTTTACGTACAATTAAGACCAAATCGTTTTTCGTCTAAAATGATTCCTTTTATGCAAAGACAGCCGTAGATACAACTGTCGTTCTCTGAAATTTTGGATCTCCCTAACAGAATCATACACAAGGTTACACTCAATCGAATATTCTATTTAATTATTAACACTTAGCTCATTGCGTAGTATCACTTTATTGTATAATTACACTATGTTAGCCTAAATCTAGGAACAGTATGACTTTAAGACCTATACTTATCGTAATAACATTCTCTTTGGGTTGTATTTATTACAGCTCAAATGCAACGCCTACTGCTCCCTGCAATTCTACTTATACAATTGCAGATGAAGATAACAGCAAGGCTCAGCTATATATTGCTACATACAAACATATTGCTATTGACGAGATGCGACAGTTTGGGATTCCTGCAAGCATAACCCTTGCACAAGGTATGTTGGAATCTCAGTATGGAGAAAGTAAATTAGCAACTGAAGCAAAAAATCACTTTGGGATTAAATGTCACAAAGGATGGAATGGACACACTTTCTACAAAGAAACCATAGAATTTAGTGATGGAACATATAGTAAGCACCATGCTTGCTTTAGAAAATATGAAAATGCAAAAGATTCATATCGAGATCACTCAAAGTTTTTGGCAGCTCGCTCTCATTATGAGTTTTTATTCAAGTTAGCTGTTACAGACTATCAAGGTTGGGCAAAAGGTCTAAGCAAAGCGGGTTATGCTACAGATCCTAGCTACGCCCAAAAATTGATCACTGTAATTCAACAATATAATTTAAGTAACTACGATAATGTAAGTGCTGTATCTATCTTAAATGAAGAGCATCGTTTTGATAATTCTCGTGATTATTTAGGTATGACAGACCCTGCTTATCAAGAAGATGTTTACCAGTTGAGTACACGTGTAGATGCTTTGGAAGGTGTTCTGAAGGAAGCTAAAGCACATCTATCTGAATTAGAAGCGGATCATAAGTTAATGAAAGAGACAATTGCTAGAATGCACGAAACTCAAGATATCACTTTAGAAGAATTGAGAGCTGAAATTAGTGCATTACATCTTACTGTAAATGCTCAACAAAATAAAGTTAATCAAGTAGAAACAAAATTAAATAATGTAGTAGTTATTCAGAAAAGAATTCTAAAATCTGATCCATTAAGTGAGTATTTTGATGAAGAAGGAAATGAGCGTTTACATATTCTTATCTTCCCTAAAAAAGATAAGAATGCCAAAGGAATTTTTTATCAAGCTAACAAGAAAGCAACAGAACTCACAGAAGGTAGAAGTCTATTATCTATTGCAGCTGAATATGGTGTGAATATTACAGAACTCATGAAATATAATGAAGTAGATGATATAGACGCTTTTGAATCTTCTCTACCTACAGGTGCCTATATCTTTCTTGAACCGAAGGCTACATCTGCTCCAGAAGGCCATGAGCCGCATCAGGTTCAAGTAGGAGAAACCATGCATATTCTTTCTCAACGTTATGGTGTTAAATTATCAAAATTATACCAAAGAAATTTATTGAAGAAAGGAGATGAACCAGAGATTGGGGAGTTTATATTTATCAATGGTTCCTCAAAAGAAGCACCAAAGCTAAAATCAAACCAACGTATTGAGCAAAAGATGGTGAACTTTGGTGGTGGTGGTACCTCATTCAGATAAATAGAATGAAATACATTCCTAGACAGATTATTCGAAATAAAAAAGATGCATATTGAAAAAATGTGCATCTTTTTTATTATTATGCTCTTCTATTGACAACTAAAGGTAAGTAAGTAGATAGCCACAATTGAATTATATTTAACCCCGAAGGACTCAGCGAAGTATTTAGTTTCACTGAATCTTTTATTGGCGCAGAGCTAACCCCGAAGAGCTCTACGAAGTAAAAGCCTGCGCTATAAATGGATGTATTTCGTATATATAATGGAGGGTTAAAGCCCTTCGCCAAATACTCCATTAAAAAAATTATGTTACACTCTACTTAGTTATAGTTGGGGATATTTTAACTAGTGTTTGTCTAGTAATAATTCTGTCCACCTATTAGCCATTAAATCAAAGGACAATCTAAGATATGATTCTCTGATTCTTCTTGTATCTATTTATATATTATTGTTATTAACCATATGTATATGCGATTTTTTCATGGATTATTTACTTTGGTCCTGGTATTTATTGTGACAAATAGCCAAGCCCAAAAGATAAAAGTTTATGATTATATAGAAACTTACAAGGATATTGCTATTCGAGAAATGAATAGGAGTGGAATTCCCGCAAGTATTACCTTAGCACAAGGAATACATGAATCTGCTTTCGGAAATAGTTCCTTGGCCAAAGAAGCCAATAATCATTTTGGTATTAAATGTGGCGGAAAGTGGACGGGAAAGGAATATTACAAATGGGATGATGATCCTAACCAATCCTGTTTTCGAGTATATGAGTCTGCAGAAAGTTCATACATTGATCATACTGATTTTCTGATGAAAAATTCTCGTTATGGCTTTTTATTTGATTATAAGAAAACAGATTATAAAAACTGGGCAAAAGGTTTGAGAAAGGCAGGCTATGCTACAGATCCCAAATATCCCAGTAAGCTAATAGCTACAGTAGAAAAATATGATTTACAAGTTTATGATAACGCTAATCTGACAATTGCGGAAGTAGTAGATAATACTTCAGAAAAAGTTTATAGAAATAAAAAATGGAGTTTTCTATTCACTAAACGTCAGAAAGGTAGTGGTATACAAAATGGTGTAAACTATGTAAGTGCTAGAGAAGGTGAATCTAGCTTGCAAACTGCTGAACGCTGGGGGATACCTTATCGTAAATTACTAGCATTCAACGATTTGAAAGATGAAGATGCATTGATTGTACATCAGAGAGTATATCTTGCTCCCAAAAAAGCACAATATCAAGGAGAAGAACGCTTTCATAGTGTAGAGCACGATGAAACCATGTATGAAATTGCTCAGTTTTATGGGATCAAGCTCTCTCCCCTTTTAGAACGCAACTTGATGAAAAAGGGACAAGAACCTGAGCAGGGTACAATTATCTTGCTAAAAGATAAGCGAAACACAGCTCCAGAACTCCGACCAAAAGATCATGTGGATCTGATTCCTGATTTTGTACTCGCAAATACAGATCCTAGAGAAAATACGGATGGAAATAATGATGGTACAACAACAGAAATCACTGTTGTTGAAGACATTAAAAGGCCTGTACCGGAGGATTTAAAAATTAATACTCCATTATATGGAGACCATATTTATACAGATCCTATTAACACAAGTAAGGATTCATTAAGTAATTTTGAGCCTCTAGATATTCCTAAGGAACAGATCGAAAAAATTCTGAAAGACACTATTCTACCTGGCACACTCTTTTCTAAATCTGACACAGATGATATAGATAATAATGACCAAAACCAAACTGTAGACTCCAATACTAGTCCTACAGATAATAAGGATAGTGGTTTATATGGAATGTTTGGAAATGATAATAGTCCGTCTGAAGAAGTAAATAATGATGATTCAGAACTAGATAACAGTAACCAAGTCGACAATAACGATGGTGGTTTGTATGGAATGTTTGGAAGTAATCCTGATAATTTTGATAATATAGACAATAATAATAATTCTTCTAATACAGGTACAACAACAAAAGAAGATAATACTTATACCATTTACACAGTACAATCTGGAGATAATCTGAGTCGCATTGCCTACCAAAATAACACAAGTACAACAAAGATTAAACAACTTAACCAACTAGCAAATGATGTAATTTACCCAGGTCAAAAACTAAAAATTCCTAACTAAAATTGGTATTTTTAAAACCTAGTATCAATCTGGACACTTAAGATCTATATACATCCCACTTTTTACTTGTGAATTTATATAGTTACCTGAGATTGACTACTAAACCCTGAAAAATAAAACTATCATTAGTCTTATATTTGTTATAAACCATACAACATGAAGATCACAGCTTTTCATCTATTGATTTTGTTTTTAGTGAGTTCTTTCTCTACACTGTATGCACAAAATACACCATTTGTAGATATACATGTCAATTCTACAACCAAACCATTCTATTCTCAGACCAAAAAAGAATATAATTTATGGGACCCAATTGACCATTCTTGTGGACGTAGCTTGCCCTCTCAGGTCATTCGAGATTTTGGGATCAAAATCCCTAAGAATGCACAGGCTAATTTTGAATCCTTAATTGGGGGGAATGTTCGAATTGTTTGTGTAAACATCTCTCCTATTGAACAAGAGTACTTCAATCAGTCTTCTTTTTCCACAGATAAGAATAAGAATTCTACTGTAGCTTGTATTACAGGAATTCATGGAGATGAGCTTTTTCTAAGAAGAAAAGAAGTAGATTACTTCTCTGATTTGTTGTCAAATATTGCCTTCATAAAACAATATGAAGACAAAACCCATTACATTAACGGTAAAGAATACAAATACATGATTATCAGAAGTAAAGCTGATATTGAAACTGTATTACAAAGCAATAATCTTATAGGTTTGGTATTTACTGTAGAGGGGGCACATTCTGTTGGACACTCTCTATATATTAATGAAAATATCACGGAGTTACCCGAATACGAGCGTTACATCTTAAATAATATAAATCGTCTAAAAGGTAAAACTCCTCTTTATTTGGATAAACAAGATCTATTAGATTTACCCATCTTGTTTTTCGCACCTTGTAAGTTTTATTATAATGGTGCAGGAGGACAGGCTCTTTCATTCAATAAAGAACAACAAAACGTGTTTTCAAAACCAGAAAATACTATTGGTGCAGAAACCGAGCTAGGTAAGTCAATTATTGACTCCTTAATTTCAAAAGAAGGACGTAGAATTCTAATTGACCTAAAACATATGAATTTAGATTTTAGAACTTATTATTACAAATCTGTGGAGCGTGCGGGTATTTTAGGAGAAAATATTCCAATTGTTGCTAGTCATTGTGGTATAAGTGGAAGAAAATGGAAGGATGCTTTGTACAAACGCAAGGATGATGATAGTAAGAATAATAATTCATACCTTAATCATTGGCAACAGAATCTAGGTGAAGAGGATATCCAAAAGATATTTAGATCTAAAGGATTGATCGGAATCTCTCTAGACAAGACCATCTTGGCAGGCCAAATTGCACTTAATGAAATTGAGAACACCATGCCTGATAGCCGTCAAAGACGACAGGCTTGTCTAAAAGTTTTTATGGCTAATGTTTTGACAATTGTACGAGTTATCAACTCTCCCAAAGCTTGGGATATTATTAGTATTGGATCTGATTTTGATGCGATGTACGATCCTCTAGATCCTTATTATTCAGCAGAAACTTTCCCAGAATTAGCCAACGACATTCAGAGTTTCTTAGAACATCCTGAAACAATTGGGGGGGATTTATTTACGGTACAAGAAATCCAGCGTTTGATGTTCAATCTACCTGCTGATGAAATTGCCAATAAGATTATGTCTACCAATGCTATCGAATTTATGAAGCGTAACCTCGAAAATGCAAAATAAGAGGTCTTGTGTGAAGCGGTCTAAAAAGTAAAAGCAAATTACTAAGTAAGTAGGTGGACATAATTAGGGACAAAAGTGAGTTTGGAGAGCCCTTCGGTTTTTTTTGGTCACCTTTTCTTTTGCTCTGCCTTTGTGCCTCTTGGCACAAGTTCTCGCAGAATGGCAAAAGGTGAGAGAAGAAATATCCATAATACTGAACATCCCTACTTATAATCAGAATAATGTTTTGAATTCATTTTTACAGCCTTTCTTTTTAGACTGCCTCCGATCTATCAATTTCGTCCAAATATAGACTCTCCTCTAACGAACCTATAATAATTACCATCCTTCAATTCATACTTTCTCCCTTTCAAATAAAACAACTGTCCCTCATATTTCTCTCGTACATTCCAACAATCCTTATTGCGAATATGAATAGATCCATTAGTCATATAAGCAATTGCAATGTAATCTGTACGAATGGGGACTTTAGCATTTTTTTGTTGAGCACCACACAAAATCACACGAACAGGATATTTCAGTTGCTTCAATAGTTCTAAGTCACGTACAGGACTCTTATTATCAGCAATCAGAATCAGCTCAATATCTTTTCCCTTAGCTAATTGTTGAGCTTGGTCTTGAGCTTTTAATAAGGCTTCTAGGTCATTTTCGGGAATATCTCCCCCATTTCCCTTCCGTATTGCCTCGCGAATCGTTCTGAGTAAATCAGATAGGTTAGCATTAGCAACTTGATAAATACCACCTGTTTCTCCTATATATTTTTGATCATTTAAGGTTCCATTTCCATCATTAAAAAAGAAACATTTACCTTTTGGATACTCAATAGCGTTTTCCATATTCCACAACAAGAATTCTTCGATATAAGGAGACATACTCGAAGTCACATCAGTAACTGCATATTTAATTTTATCTGGATCTTGAGTGTAGATTTTCTGTAAATTGTCCCAAACATACTTATCTTCTAATAACTGTTGGTTACTTGATCTCAAGGCTGTTTGATACTTCCTCTTATGTCTCAAATAGATCAAGTTTTGCTCCAATGAAGCAATTCTAAAATCAGTGGTCTTATCTTCTTCTATATTCTTACGCAATGTTGTATCTGAAATCTGTAGCAAAATTAATTCTGGGCTCAGTGATTTACATTTTTTACGCCTCTCTTTCCACTGATCAAGTAGGCCATATTCTCTTAAATGATTGAGAGCTTCTGGAGAGAGATCAGATAAAGATTCCTGTGCTTTGGATGTTCCCAAAACATAGATTAATAGACTTAAAATAAAAAAAACTTTGGCTTGCATATTGATGAAGATTAATTAGAGTGTTTAAATTTAAATAGAATGTCACCTTTTAGCAGAGATCTTTAACTTGTATTAAACTTTTCAAGCTTGCCCCCTCACCTGCTTCCTTGCTTACAACATTTTATATTACTCTAGCTACAAATAGGATTTTTCAACAACTTTCATATATTACTAATGAAGATATTCTCAAAAGGAACAAGATTAATTATGAAGTCTATGTGTAAAATTGTGTCTCTAGCTTGTATCGGTTTCATGGTACTGACAGCTGCACAATACAAATCATCTAAGCAACCCCAGAGTGGTTCTATCTTAGATACTCACTATCAAGTTGATACTAGTATTCCGGAAAAACCTCCTTGGCTTCAGCTTAATTGGGGGCAAGAAAAAGCCCTTCTTCAATCTGTTCCTGGTATGATGATAAAGTTTGATAAGTTAGAGATTAATGATACGATTTATGCTAAGGATCTAGAACTTAGAAATTACAAAAGTGGTCGTAAGTACGTTTTCCCTTTTACCTTTGTAACAGCTCCTCAGCAAGATTTTTTGCTTTTGGTAAATCGATCATATCGACCAGATGGTGCAGACCCAGACTACAATTCTTATTATCCTAAAAAACCGATGAAAATTGGTGATAGAGATTCTATTGTTATCTGGGCTCCTATTATCAAAGGGAACTATCCTTATATAAGAAGATATGTTGCTAACACAACAGCAGAAAATAGAGATACCTTAATTTTTAGACAAGTTTATATTGATAATTAATTCATACAAACTTATTCAATCCAAAATTTAACTCTAAAAACTGCCTTTAATACTCTGTAACATAAAACAATAGTTCGTAGGTTTTTAACTTCGTTGAGCCTTTCAAGGTTCGTAATTAATTGATAATCAAATGGATATACAAAATAAACTAAAATTCATAAAACCCTGACTATCAATTAGCAAGAAAAAATATTTTTTCAATTTTTGTTATAAAATTAAAAAATCAACGAACTATCAATAAAAACTACAGGAAAATAGTATTACTATGGCACTTGTTTTGTTTTGCTTTTACAATAAGGACTATTATCAATTGTTTTGGCCTTTTATCAATAAACAAGTCAAAAGAAGTAGTGTTTTGATATCGAGTAATTGATCAAAATTATCTGAATTTCTGCATTAAATCTAATTCTTAAACAACTTCACTATGAATATTATAATAATCTTTTATTAGCGAAAAACTTAACAGAAGTTAAACACTGAAAAGATCTATCTACTCAACTTTTTATACATTTTACATCGTTTTATGATTTATGAAGTTCACTTTACAAAGTCCTTAATTATTAAAAAGTAATGATAATCAAAAACTAGCACGATACTATTGTAAACACAATTCGATTACTTTTGTCAAAGATCAATGAACTATTCGATATAGTAAACTCTATTGCAATGAAATACATATACTTCTCATTTAGTGTTCTGCTCCTACTTTTAAGCAACAACTATCTTTGGGCACAACCCTCTAATAATGATTGCTATTTTCCTATACAAATCCCTGCAGCAAGTAACTGGTGTTCTAATGTAGCAGAGTATACCAATATTGGAGCAACTCCATCAGGCTATGGTCCTGCTACTTGTTTTCCATCGGCCAGTAATGATGTTTGGTTTAGCTTTGTAGCTACAGGTACAGATATCACGATTACCGTGCGTGGAAATCAAGCTCCCTCTCCTGGAGGAACATTAACAAATCCGCAAGTTGCTCTATATTTAGGAACTTGTGGAGGAACTATCAATCAGTTGCAATGTGAAACATCTGGTATTGGTTCTAATATTGCCGAACTATATAAAGGAGGATTAATCATCGGACAAACTTATTTAGTCAGAGTACAAGGTGGTGGTGGTACCACAGGTACTTTTCAATTATGTGTCAATAGTTATAATGCTCCTGCTGAGCCAGGTTCTGACTGTGTTTCTGCCTCTATTCTCTGTGATAAATCTCCTTTTGTAGTACAAAGTGTAACGAGTGCAGGCAGTAACCCTGATGAAGCTTCTGGAAGTTGTTTGGGAGGCTTTGGAACCAATTCAGAGTCCAACTCTACTTGGTTCAAATGGACCTGTGATCAGCCTGGGACACTCACCTTTACACTAACTCCAAATAATGCTCCTGATGATTTAGATTTTGTTGTTTATGAATTACCTGGTGGGTTAAATGATTGTAGTGGAAAAAATCAGTTGCGTTGTATGGCTGCTGGAGATTGGAATTACCCAAGTCCTTGTATGGGCCCCACAGGATTGAATATGAGTTCTACAGATATCAGTGAACAAGCTGGCTGTCTAGGGGGTAATGACAGTTATGTCAAGTATATAGATATGGTTTCGGGAAAGAGTTATGCTCTCTTGGTTAATAATTTTTCAGAAACAGGAAATGGTTTTGCAATTGAATTTGGTGGAACAGGCACCTTCCAAGGACCTACAGCAGACCTAACCACCTCTAGTTTGGGAGAGTGTGCAGGACAATCTTTTACATTTAATGATAACTCTAGCTTTCCTTTTGGAAGCATCACAAATAGGACTTGGAGTTTTGGAGTTGGTGCACAGCCTGGTTCAGCATCTGGAACAGGCCCCCACGGAATTACCTATCAAACTCCAGGACAAAAAGCAGTAACCTTAACAGTAGAAACAGATAAGGGCTGTATTGTAACTGCGGTAGAATTTATAACGGTTGATTCTTGTTGTGAAAATGTCAACGCAATTAGCTATACCTCTAGCCAAGTCGATGTTCTCTGTCGAGACGATAATACAGGTAGTATATCTGTTAATGCAACAAATAATAATGGTTCTTCTCTACCTTTTAGCTATAATTGGTCAACAGGAATATCTACTAGTAATCTAACAGGGCTAGGCGTAGGAACGTATATGGTGACTATTAGCAATTCTATTTGTGAGGATAGTGCCAGTTTTGTAATTAATGGTCCTCCTGCTTGGGACTTGGATTATAATATAGATAGACCTACCTGTGATGGAGGAACAGATGGTGCAATTCAAATTAATAATGTAAGCGGTTCTAATGGTGCACCTTATCAGTACAACTGGGAAAATACAGGTTTTGGTAATAATACCAGTTATACCAATCTATCTAATGGAATTTACAACTTAGTTATTCAAGATAGTGAAGGTTGTGATACCTCTATCAACTTCGATGTACATGAAATTATATTAGATGTTGATTATCAAACGTCTATTATATTAGACCCCTCATGTTATAATTATTCTAATGGATATATTGAAGTAGAGGTTCTCAATGGATTAGGTCCTTTTGAATTTACCTGGTCAACAGGTGACACTACCAATTACTTAGAAAATTTACCTCAAGGTGTTTATATTCTAGATACTATTTGGGATGCTAATCGCTGTCGTACTTGGGAACCTGACACCTTTAACTTAGTACATCCAGATACTCTAGTATTTACATTAGATTCTGTTATGGTAAGCTGTTTTGGGGATACAGATGGACAAATGTTAGCCTCAACTACTGGTGGTACCTTACCTTATAATTTTTCTTGGTCACATGGTGGGGGAAACGATTCGCTACAAGTTGCTCTAGCTCCTGGTTATTATGAACTAACCGTAACAGATGCTAATAGCTGTACAGCTATTGAGGGAGCTACTATTGATGAGCCTCCTCAAATGTTTATAGATAGTGTTTGGTCTAGACGCACAACTTGCTATGGTTATAGTGATGGTCAACTAATTATTTTTGCTAGTGGTGGTCGTGTTGGTGAACAAGGCTATACTTATGCAGTTACACCGCAAGAGAATAATTTTCAAACTAATAATACCTTCTTACGCCCTGCTGGAGAATATACGGTCTATGCACAAGACACCATGGGATGTACAGAGAGCTCAACTGCTACAGTTGTACAACCTTATGAAATAACTGTAGATGCTGGTGAGGATTATACTATTGAATTGGGTGAAGTTATAGATGTCTATGCAGAACTCGGTTTTGTTGATTACTTTGATTATGATTGGTATCCCAATATTCCAAATAACGGATTGATTGACTGTGATACTTGTAGAGGGACAGAAATCCAACCTCATTTTGATGACACATATTATATTCAAATCACAAATATAGATGGTTGTACAGCAATTGATTCCATGCAAGTCAAGATTAATAAACCTAGAGATGTATTTATTCCGAATGCTTTTTCTCCAAATGGTGATGGAGTTAATGAACTACTCTTAGTATACACCAAACCTTCTGTCCAACAAATCAAAGATTATAAAATTTTTGATCGTTGGGGAACTACTGTTTACCACCAAACTAATATTCCTACAACTTGGACAAAAGGTGGATGGGATGGTAGATATAAGGGGCAATTTATGAATACAGGTGTTTTTGTCTATATGGTTGAGGTAGAATTCATTGATGGACATATCGAGTTGTTTGTTGGGGATGTCACCCTTTTACGATAATTTATACGTTTATGTTTAATTCCCTCGAATTCGAGGGAATTAAACACAATACTTTTTACAAGAGTTATCAAATATCTAATAACTAACTAATAATCATAACTTTAAGTAGTATATAATATAAATTTTATGAGTTAAGTAGGTGGACATAATTAATTGTAGAATAATTCACAAGAATTTTTGATGCTGGATGAGGCGAAAACCCCGAAGGGCTCAGCGAAGCTAAACGTAGGGATAGCCGCGAAGCGGTCAGAGGCGAAGCCGACTAGTGGCAAGCTCTGCTGCCACCAGAGCTATCACGAGGCTTTTCAACAAAGTGCAGCGCAAAAAGGCTGATTGAATTAAATATAATAATTTAATTGTGGCTATCTACTTATATTACATGCTATTAAATAAAATCTGTTATTAGTCTTCCTACCTTTGAGGTAAGAACAATTTCAACCTAAAATTACAATATATTTATGAATCTAAGCCTAAAAAATCGAAATGCGTTAGTTTGTGGTAGCACACAAGGAATCGGTTTAGCAACCGCCCTTCAACTAGCTAAGTTAGGTGCTAATGTCACACTTTTAGCACGCAATGAAGAAAGTCTGAAGAAAAGTCTTGAACAATTAGATAATCAACAAGGTCAAAATCATAATTATATTTGTGCAGACTTTAGTCAACCCAATGTACTGGAGCAGACTTTAGCAGATTACTTAGCCGATGGTAGACATATTCATATTCTAATTAATAATACAGGAGGCCCCAAGGGAGGTCCTATACAAAAGGCGGCAGTTGATGAATTTCGTCATGCTTTTGAGATGCATTTAGTTTGTAAATTTCTCATAACTCACTCCTCATAAAAGTTTAGTCTTTTGATCATTGCAAAATGTAAGTAGTTAGGAAAATACAACTAGGTTTGCCTTCTTAAGAACCACATA
This sequence comes from Saprospiraceae bacterium, assembly GCA_022448995.1. Taxonomy (GTDB): domain Bacteria; phylum Bacteroidota; class Bacteroidia; order Chitinophagales; family Saprospiraceae; genus JAKVCT01. Next base: position 16,318 of record JAKVCT010000019.1, on the reverse strand, counting down.
CTCAGAAGTTTGTTACATTTTGTTGGTGTAACAAACTTTTTTTGTGCCTAATACTAATCCATAGTCAGAATTTGTATTCATGTTAGCTGAAAAGATATAAAAATTGGCATTTCATGTCAACAACTATACTAAATTTAGATATGATCGAACATAGTATAAAAAGTGCAAACTTTTTCGAAGAAAATTATGTATACCAATCAAATAATAAGATTAATAGACTATTTTTGCGAGCAAATCGCTTTCGCAATTCAAAAGAAGATAATAGATGAGTAATTTTTTTATAGATACGCATTCTCACATGTATGTATCTAAATTCAATAAAGACCGAAAAGAAGCTATTCAACGTGCTTTTGATTCAGGTGTTCAAAAGATTTTTCTACCCAATATAGACCGTGCTTCTATTCCAGAGATGCTAGACCTAGAGGCTGAATTTCCAGATCAGTGTTATGCCATGATGGGCTTACATCCTTGTTCTGTTGATAAAAACTATGAGAAAACACTTGCATTAATAGAAAAATGGTTGGATAAACGTCCGTTTTGTGCAATTGGAGAAATAGGATTGGATTATTATTGGAGCACAGAGTTTGTAAAAGAACAGCAAGAGGCATTCAGAACACAATGTAGATGGGCAAAGGAACGTGATCTACCCATTGTTATTCATGCAAGAAATTCTCTAGATGATTTGATCAAAATCGTAGCAGAAGAAAAAACAGATAACTTCAGAGGAATTTTCCATTGTTTTGGTGGTACATTAGAACAGGCTCAACAAATTATCGATCTAGGATTTTTAATGGGAATCGGAGGTGTAGCTACCTATAAAAAAGCAGGATTAGATAAAGTGCTTCCTCATGTTGACTTGAAACATCTAGTTCTAGAAACCGATGCTCCTTATTTGAGTCCTGTTCCGTTTAGAGGAAAAAGAAATGAAAGCTCCTATATTCCATACATTGCTCAACGGGTAGCAGATATCAAGGAAATCAATATAGAAGAAGTTGCTACCATAACAACCCAAAATGCACTAGATTTATTCGGTGTTGAAGTTTCCGCATAAATTCTCCGCTCAGCTAAAGGCTGCATTTTAAGAAGATTTTTTGTAAATTGTGTAATATGAAATATCATATATATTGCACAATTTTATTTATTCTTCTACACTCTTTTATTCTAGCACAAACCGCTTCAGATCGTGTACTAGATGAAGCCTGTATCTGCCTACAGACTACAGATTTCAACACTGTATCTATGGATAGCATAGACATTAAAGCTGATTCTTGTATTTCTGAAGCAATTATTTATAATCTGACCGCTCTGCTCAGAGAACAGAAAGTAGATCTAGATGATGATAAGGATATGCAAGAATTAGGAGAGTTCTTGGCAGAACTGTTGTTTACTCAGTGTGCTGCTTTTCGGGAATACTCAGTACTATATGCTATTAAACAAACAGAAATTCAACGTCTTCCTTATCAACGCGATACAGGACAAATTTTAAGTGTAGAAACTTCAGGGCTATACACCTTTATTTATATTTGGCAAGGTGAAAAGGAAGTTAGATATCTATGGTTGAGAGAATTTGATGGATCTAGTCGGTTTTTCTCAGAATCCTGGGATCTTATGAGAGATAAGAAAATTGAGATCTTATGGAATCCTATTGAGCTTTATGATATATATACACAGTCTTACCAAAATTACAAAGAAATAAAACTAATGGAAGAGTTGGAAACAGTCGAATTGCTGGAGAAACGTCTATATAAACGATTAGCCAAAGCACGCAAAAAGAAATATACGTTTCCTAAGTAGGGAGGTTCAGTATTAAGTATGTTTCTTCTCTCACCTTTTGCCATTGCTGCAAAAGGTGACCAAAAGATCTAGGACTCCCTTATTTTATAATTGGTCACTTGTTAATTCTTAGGAATTAACAAATAGCTCAATTCAAATTACTTCGTAATTTTCAAAGCTATGACCAATTTGGGAACGTCAGACAACCACGAAGTGCTCAGCAAAGCTAATTCCGAAGGAATCAGCGAAGCTAACAATTGTCCTCATTGACTGCTACTTCTAAAACTCACTTTTATCTTAATAGCTTGTACTTGGCAAACAGGCTTACAGGATATAAATCATTCAACTTTAGTAAACTGACACAAAGAATAATATTCTATTTTAGCATATCTGTCTGTGCTTGCCCCTCCTTCTTATTTTGATTATCTAAGCGTGTGCCTGTCATAAAAGAGGAGAAAAACTTTCGTAAAACATCATTGTCTCTATGAGACATCAGCGTAGTACACTGCAAGATATACAAACGGTGCTCTGATAAAAATACATGAATTTTGTGCGTAAACTGTCGTTTGTAACAAGAAACATCTAGCATTCTACCTACAAAATCAGGACGATTGGTACTCAAAGTCCGATCTAAGTTACCATCCAAAATACCTTCTACAAGTCGATCAGACATGGCATCTAAAAACTGCTTCAACTTCAAAGGATAATCCTTGTGATGTATTGAGCCAACTGGATAATCTATATACAAGAGACTATACAGAGAGTTTAAGTCCTCCATACTATGTGGCTCATACATATACCCACGCATGTACAGAGGGTCTCCTTCTGAATTCTCAATAGGGACCACAATAGAATAAGGGGTCTCCGGAAATTCAACTTCAAATTTAGACTCTTTTATAACAATCCAATCCTCCATGACTACTGTGTTTTAACAAAAAAGGTTGTAAGGAAATCATAGCAGATTCCCCTTCTTTCTAAGATATAATCTATTTTTGAGCTAGTCTAATTTCTGAAGCTTTTTCTAGCAATTTAGCCTCTACTACCAACTCATCCCCGTCTATAATCTCTTGTAATTCTACCCAAACTAACTGATTGACTAACTTAGGATCATAGTCTATAGCTATCTTGACATAATTATCCGTAAATCCTAACATCTTACCATTTTGGTTCTTTGCCTCCATTAGTGCTATTCTTCGCTGTCCTAAATGTTGTGTATAAAAATGACGACGCTTTTTGGCGGATAGAATACCTAACATGCGATTGCGTTCACGACGCTCTCCTACAGATACAACCCCTGCCATTTGAGCAGCAGGTGTATTTGCCCGTTCTGAGTAAGTAAATACATGTAGATACGATATATCTAATTCGCTTAAAAAGCGATAAGTTTCCAGAAAATCTTCATGTGTTTCACCAGGAAAACCAACAATAACGTCTACTCCAATACAAGCACTAGGCATAAACTTACGAATAGTAGCTACTCGATCTGCATAGAGCTCACGTTTGTATCGCCTACGCATAAATTTGAGTTGTTTGTTATTGCCGGACTGCAAAGGCACATGAAAATGAGGTACAAAACGCTGTGATTGCCCAACGAATTCTATAATTTCGTTAGTTAAAAGATTGGGTTCAATCGAAGAAATTCGGAAACGATCAATACCATCCACATGATCTAGCTCTTGAATCAGATCAATAAATAGAGCTTCTTTTTTTGGTCTAACACCTTCTATCACCTCAGTTCCGTTCCCAAAATCCCCAATATTAACCCCAGTGAGTACAATCTCACGGATTCCCATTGCTGCGATTTTCTCTGCATTGGCTAGAACATTCGGAATCGTATCACTTCGGCTTTTTCCTCTAGCCTGTGGAATAGTACAAAAAGTACATTTATAGTTACATCCATCTTGTACTTTGAGAAAAGAACGTGTACGATCTCCAAAAGAGAAAGCATTTACAAAATCTTTGGCTTCCTTAACATCACCTGCATATACCAGCCCCTTATCAGGAGCCTTGCTCAAGTCATCAATATAATCTAGAATTCTAAACTTCTGTGCTGCACCTAAAACCAAATCCACACCTTCTATATTGGAAATCTCTTCGGGTTTTAACTGTGCATAACAGCCCACCATCACCACAAATGCATTGGGTGCATTACGCAAAGCTTTGCGCACAATTTTACGACATTTTCGATCTGCAAAATCGGTTACAGAACAGGTATTAATGACCACTATATCTGCTCCGTCATCAAACTTAACCTCCTGATAGCCCGCATCCTCAAATAGACGACCAATACTAGAAGTCTCTGAATAGTTGAGCTTGCAGCCTAAGGTATAAAAAGAAACTGTTTTTGGTGTTGCCACAATAAAATCTATATACTTATTATTGAATATTTTTTCTTTACTAAGTTCTCAAACGAATGCTCCTAAAAGTTAAGTTAATCCGTTCTCCAACTTTTTTTGCTGTTTTAGGCAAACTATGTTGCCAATAATGTTGCGTTTTTCCACGCATGATTAATAGACTTCCATCTAATAAATCCATTCTAATTTTTGCCAAATCTTTTTGCTGGCGATGTCTAAAACTAAACCGACGTGTTGCTCCTAAGCTTAAGGAGGCAATCACTGGATTTTCACCCAGTTCAGGCTCATCATCACTATGCCACCCCATACTATCTTTACCATCTCGATACAAATTTACTAAAACACTATTAAATTTTGTATTACATGCTTTTTCAACGCGCTTTTTTAATTCTAATAAAGTAGGAGTCCAAGCTAAAGGTTCCAACAAAATCCCAGAATATTTATATCTAGCACTTTGATCTCCATACCAAGCTTGTAAACGTGGAATCAATAATTCCTTACCATACATTTTGATAGAATCTTGTCGCCAAGCTAAGTTTTTTCTTAACAAAGCAAAACAATTGTGCGCTTCTTCTACATTCAGAAATTGATCATAAAAGGTAAGTTCTCCATCCTCCAAAGGAATATCCCTTCCTTGAGGATTAGTATTAAATAACCACATAGTCTAAGAAATTAGATACATGAAAGAATCTAAAAAGACAACAGCTGACTCATAAGATATGTTGACGATTCTAAAACCAAAACTCTCTAGAAAAGAGCCTGTTGTAATCCAAATGAGTTAGGATTCTCTACACTCAGTAAGATCTTCTTACGTTCTAACCCCCACATAAATCCAGTCAGATCACCATTACTCCCCAAGACTCGGTGACAGGGAATCAGGATACCAATGGGATTCTGTCCAACAGCTCCACCAACAGCACGCACAGCTTTGCGATCACCTATTTCTTCTGCAATTTTCAAGTATGTTGTGGTATGTCCATAAGGAATTTGCAAAAGCTTACGCCAAATCATCTGCTGAAATTCTGTACCTCTACGAATATCAATAGAAACCGTAAATACTTGACGTCCGTGGTTAAAATACTCATCTATTTCTGCTGCACATTTCTGCAAATAATCAGGTATTGGCCAATAAAACTGAGTTGGAGGACTCTCCATATACTTGATCTCCCCTACACTCTCTCCATTCCCTGAAATACACAGCCATCCAAAAGGAGATTCATAATAAGTCCAATGTGCAAAAGTAGTAGTCATGAGAAAACTGAGCTAATGGTTATTATAATGAAGTGGTTTGAGCATTAGAATTAATGCAAAACTTCAATGAATAAGCTCTCTTAAGCAGCAGAGCGTATTCTTATTAAAAATGCTTATAGATCGCCAGGTTTGACCTTAGAATTCTTAAAGATATAAGCATCTGGATAAGTAAAATTCAATTTATTAAGTAGTTGAGCTGCTTCTAACTTCGTATAAAAAGCTCCAGCATTGAGACGATAATAAGGATCTTCAAACACCCAATCTACTTTAACATCGTTAAACCTGCGCTGTACTTCGTACTTACGCTTATTTACTTCATACTTATCTCTAGTTATCATCACCTGTACGCTCCAAGCTTTCACCGTTCTATCTTTTTCAAAGTTCAGCCCTTTTCGATGATCTAGCATCATACGAATACTAGTTTCTTCATTCATATATACCTTTCCTGTCTGAGCATGGACTCTTAATTTCCCAATTCCTAGCAGACAAATACCTATTAGAACAAATATACGCATTACTTAAAGTTAATAATTCATTATTAGTCCCTTAACTGCTGATTACTAACAACTTGCAAAAACAACAAATTAAGGCAAAATCTATTTAAACAGCAAAGATTATTACGAACTCATTTTCGTAATAATCTCTATGTATCCACTTATTCCTTCTATGAAGGTAACTTGTATAGGGTTACAAAACCCTATGTTGTTGAAGCTACACCAATGATTTTCAGAGCAGAAGAAGTTCCAATAGAATTAGCTCCTGCATTAATCAGTTCTTGTGCAAACTCAGTTGTCTTGATACCTCCTGAAGCCTTGATTTTAGTCCGTTTAGGTAACATTCCTCTCAAGTTCTGCACCATACTTACTGTTGCTCCTGTACCATGAAAACCAGTACTTGTTTTGACATAATCTACTCCCATACCTACACATATATCACAAACCTTTGATAGTTCAGAAGGAGTTAGGAGACCTGCCTCTACAATAACTTTGAGCACCTTCCCTTTCAGATGAGTTGCCCTTGTTACACTATCTATATCATTATACACATGGCTCCATTGCCCATCTTTTACCGCAGCCAAATTAATGACAGTATCTATCTCTTGTACACCTTCGTCAATAGCTCTTTTCACCTCCTCTACCTTAGCTGCAATTGCAGAATATCCCATTGGGAACCCCACTATACTTACAACCTTTGTAGGATTATTTTCTAGTAATGTTGCCGCCCTTTTTACAAAAATGGGAGGTACACAAACTGCCCTAAACTGGTAGTTGATTGCATCTTGACATAGTTGGTCTATTTCCGACGAAATCACATCAGGTTTAAGTAGTGTATGTTCTATGTATTTTGCTAATTCCATGATTGCTTGTTAAGAATAAAACGGTCTCTTGTAGGCTTCGATCTGTTAGTTTCTACATAAGTACCCCTTCTCGATTATTGTATAGTTGACTCAATCCACCTCTTTACTTTTAAGGATTTATAGAGGGTTGAGTCTTTGAGGGTTTGTGCTAAATATCATTAAAGAGCCCAGTCTACAGCTAAAATGGTAGCGAAACGCAACTACAAAAGTAAGAACAGGACACAGAAAATTACCGAACGATCAACATAAAAATCGTTTGGAACTTTATGTTATGAAGCATCTGATTTCAAAGATAAAAAATTATTCGATCTTATTCTCACTCCTTTTGAGAATTGACTTGATTCTATTCGATTTTGAAGCCTAACAGGCTATATTTTTTTTAACTTTTTAGTAAAAAGATTTCGCTAAGAAATTGTTTGAGAATAAATGGTGGAATGGTAATTATGTTCTAAATATGCAATAAGCAGTATAACTAGTCCATGAGCAACTCTTTATCTAAAGATTGGCATCTCCTCCAAATCGAACACCAATAGTCAGTAAAATATGCCCTCCTGAAAAATTAATATTAGATTGTTGTGGTCTTAAATTTTCTTCTGTTGTATACAGAACATACTCAAATTCTTTGGCAGTTACCATGTAGGCTATATCTACAAAGAAATTACGAGTACGTACTCCAAGACCTAGACTTACTCGATGTCTCTGGTCATTAACACCTTCTACACTCCCCCTGTATGGAGAGCTTTGTAGCTGATATCCATAACGAATTTGAAAAATATCTTGGATCACAAATGCACCGCCAAAGCGTACTCTAAAAGCAGGTTGTAATAAATCATAAACATTATTATTCAGATTTCGGATATAATTTGTATTAGCTGTAACATTCCCTAGAGTATCCAAAGGTTTAAGGTCAAAACTCGTGTTACTATAATTAATATAGTCTACAGCTAAGCCCATGTACCCAATCTTTTTTTCTCCTTTTTTACCCAATATTACTCCCAAACCAAGTGAAGCTCTCCAAGGTGTAAATAACCGGTGTGGATAAACTCCATCTGGCGATCCAAAACTATTATCTTGCAATTCATTATTATAATAAACAATGCCATGCATACGAGTCGTATAAGTTTCTTCTGCACCATATAAAGTAGATGAATGAACAGAAAGAGAAGCTAAGAATAAGTGATTGATTCTATAAATTAAGCCAAATTTTATATTTGTACCTGTTCCAACTACCCGGCGCTCTTCCCTGAATGACATTTCTTGGAAAGCTATATTTCCTGAAGTATCCTGCTCTAGATAATCGCTGTTAGAACGATATCTCAAAAAGTTGACTCCTAAGGATAGTCCAGCATACAGACGATTTTTATAATTTAATCCACCAGATATAGAAAATTCTGTGATCCCCCCACTCTCTCGAACCGTTTGTGTTTTTCTTGTAATATTATCTTCTGTCAAAGATCCAATGTAAGTTGTGGCACTGGTGTCATTATCAATAAGATAAGTATCATAAGCTAATTGAGATTCAAAAGGGTTTAGATTATCAGGTGTGATTCCTTGTGCCTGTTCGGTGAAGCTCACTACCCGAGAACCTGTAGTCATTCCACTCATACTATAATCTTGATTAAAAGAAGCTATTCGATTAATCCCCATTCCCAAGTTAACATACTTGATATGACTATTTGGAGTACGATGTGAAAACACAAACCCCATATTAGCAAGCGCTAAACTGGTTCTTGAATCACGCCCTAATTCATCCCCAAAATTAGCTCTCGTTCTGTTAAAATCAATAATCGGACTTAATGTTACTTCTGAACTTCTATAAATAGCTAAACCTGCAGGATTAATAGAAACAGATGAGAAATCAGCTCCCAAAGCATCTAAGGCGTTTCCTGTTCCCATTCCTCTAGCAGTAGAAATAGAATATGTATCAGAGAATCTTAAAGCATCACTTGTAATCTGTGCATTTAAATTGGAGGTAATAAGAATTCCTAATAAACCTAAAACTAAATAGCTTAATCTGTGCATAGTTATCATAGGGGTTTTCAAAATAAAAGTGAAATCGCCATAGGACCATTTCACCTTTAATTATAAAAATCAATAGTTAATTTACAATAATTGATTAACGTCTTCTTGAACTACTACTTCTTCCAGAAGAAGAAGAAGAACTACGACTTGAACTAGAACTTCTAGCAGAAGATGAGGAAGAAGAACTGCGGCTTGAATCAGAACTTCTAGCAGAAGATGAGGAAGAAGAGCTACGGCTTGAGCTAGAACGTCCATAGCTACCACTACGTCCTGAACTAGACGGAGAAGAACTACGTGTGCTACTTGGGTTGCTATAACCACTGTGACTAGAACGTGTATATGGAGAACTACTTCTTGTACTAGAACTGTTGGTACTTGTATTCCCTGAGGAACTACGTGTGTAGCCATTGTTGCTAGAAGAACGTGTAGATGGTGCATTCATGGTATTTGGGGAAGATCTTCGTGCAGATTGGTTAACATCATAACCTCCAGAGCTCACATTGCTTCCTCCATTTGGTGAAGTAGTATTATAATTAGAAGAACGTCGTGTACTTCCTGTACTATTCCTTGTACTACCCGCATCTCCAGAACGACTATAACGCGTATTAACTACATATCTATCTGCTTGAGGTGCACTGTTTGCTGTATGAAAATTACTATTGTTGATAGCATTGCTCGTCATTGCACCATTCCAACCACTTTGATAGCCTTGGTTAAATGCATTGTAAGAGAAAGGATCATAATATGGATTGTATGGATTACTCCAATTTGGATTGTACCCTGCATTTCCCCAATTATTATGAGGGTTCCAGCCATTATTCCAGCTATTCCAACCGTTATTCCAGCCATTGTTGCCCCAATTATTACCCCATGTATTGTAAGGATTCCACCCCCATGTATTGTTATAACCGTAATAAGGACACCAAGCATTATTGGAAATATAAATACTAGATCCTCCACCCCATGCATTACTGTAATAATAACGATCTACATAAAAATCACTGTAGTAGTTGAATCCGCGCGCTGGGCGATGAAATCGACGCACACGGGAACTGTAAGTATAATCATAGTCTTGATTATCAACATATTCATCGGCATAATAGTCACTATCGTCACTATTCCTGTTGTTTTGAAAACTTTTTTTGTTGACATAACGATTATAGAATTCACTATAATCTTTTTCTACACCATCAAAAAATAAGTCATCATGCTGAGACTGTGCATCCCAGCTAAACATAATAAATACTGCTAGGGCTGAAAGTATGGTTGTGGTTTTCATGATATATATTTTTTAATCTTTTATCAATTTTTTATCTCTCATTCAAAAAAAATCCCCTATCTGTCAAAAAATTGTGCTACATCTCTTGTAAAGATACGATTTTTTAAGGATTTTTGGGCGCATTGGTTTTGAACTAGCGTGTTAAAGCCTTTGTGACCACTAATTGTATTCTTTCCTGAAATACAATTAGTTTTGTGAAAGTGTTCAGATAAATCGATATGTTAGGGTTCTGATTCTTGAGTTATATACTCTCAATTCTCTAGAAATAAGTGTATAATTTAATACCTTAAATACCCACAATAATTTATCCAATCTTTCATTTTTTAAAAGGAAAGCTAAATATTTATAAAGTATTACTACTAAAAAGTAATGAATACTCAATATTTTTAATTTATTATCAATATAATACACAAATAATCATGTCAAATGTAATCACACCAAAAGCTCAAGACTACTCTAAGTGGTACTTGGATATTGTGAATCATGCAGGCTTAGCAAGTAACTCGCAAGTACGTGGCTGTATGGTGATCAAACCCTACGGATTTGCCATTTGGGAAAAAATGCGTGATGAACTCGATAGAAGATTCAAAGCAACTGGTCATGTTAATGCATACTTCCCATTGCTAATTCCCAAGAGCTTTTTGAGTAGAGAGGCAAAACATGTAGACGGTTTTGCAAAGGAATGTGCTGTAGTAACTCACCATCGTTTGATGAATAATCCCAATGGTGAAGGTGTGATTGTTGATCCAGAAGCTAAATTGGAAGAAGAATTAATCATTCGACCAACCTCAGAAACTATTATCTGGGATACTTATAAAACTTGGATTAACTCTTATCGTGATCTACCAATTTTGGTGAATCAGTGGGCTAATGTAATGCGCTGGGAGTTGAGAACTCGTCCATTCTTACGTACAGCAGAATTTCTATGGCAAGAGGGCCACACTGCACATGCTACCAAAAAAGAGGCTCAAGAGGAAGCCTTGCAAATGGTACATGAATATGCTGATTTTGCTGAGAAATTCTTAGCAGTACCTGTTTATCGTGGAGAGAAAACAGAAAATGAGCGTTTTGCTGGAGCAGATAATACCTATACTATTGAGGCATTGATGCAGGATGGTAAAGCCTTACAATCAGGAACTTCTCACTTCTTAGGTCA